>CAYMAQ010000001.1:0-89990 GCA_964388385.1 uncultured Anaerolineales bacterium
TAAGGATTGGCTATCCAATAACTTCCGCGAAATCAAGCTGAAAGCGGTGCAGAAAGCACCCCAAACGTGGAAGTTATTGAGCTTTCAGCCCTAAGGAATGAAGAAAAGACAAAGGAAAGCCTAACAGGTCCTGGACCCTACGGAGGAAAATTATGGGGACAACGCAAGCACCACCACACTGGCAGATGGCGAGCATCTATCCGGGGTTGGACTCAGAGGAATTCAAGAACGCGTTCTCGACGTGGAGCCAAATGATCGATGAACTCACCAAGTTCTTCGACGAACACAACATCCAGGCGGCAGAAACCGAGGGCGCGCAGCAACGTGAGGTAGAGGAGGCTGTCTCCAAGCTCGAAACGGTCATTCAAAAGCTGAATGAAGCGAGAAGCTTGGGACACAAACTCTACGCCTACATTACCGGATTCACAACCACAGACTCGCGGGATATCCGAGCCCAGACATGGTCCAGCCGTTTCTTGATGCAGATGGCACGTTTGGAGCGGCTTGATCCTAGATTCGCGGCCTGGATCGGGGATCTGGATTTGGAACACATTCAGGAGCGGTCAGAGGTCGCACAAGATCACACGTACGCATTGCAGAGAGAACAGATTCACGCACAACATCTTATGTCTCCCGAGGAAGAGGCGCTTGCAACCGAACTCAACCTGACAGGAGGACGCGCCTGGGCGCGACTGTACAACAACTTCACATCCCAGATCAATGCAGATATCGAAATGGATGGGCAATCCCGCACCCTACCCATCACCGCAATTAGGAACCTGGCTCACGAGAAGGATCGAGATTTGCGACGTCGAGCTTACGAGGTCGAGCTGAAAGCTTGGGAAGCCAATGCCTTGCCCATTGCAGCCGCGCTTAACAGCATCAAAGGGCAAGCCAATACCCTTAACGAAAGACGAGGATGGTCGGACCCACTCGATGTCGCCCTCTTCAACAATCACATCGACCGCGAGACTCTGGGAGCTATGCTGGATACCGCGCGATCCTTCTTTCCCCAGTTCAGGCGCTATCTGCTCGCGAAAGCCAGAGCGCTTAACGTGGAGAGCCTCGCCTGGTACGATCTATTTGCGCCTGTGGGCGCATTTGAGCGGACGTGGAGCTTTGAGCGCGCCCGATCCTTTATAATCGAGCAGTTTGCATCGTTTTCGCGCGATCTCGCCGATCTCGCAACGCGGGCATTCGGCGAACGTTGGATCGATGCCGAGCCTCGAGATGGCAAGCGTGGAGGCGCGTTCTGCATGTGGATTCAGGAAGATGAGTCCAGGATTCTTTCTAATTTCCAGCCAGCGTATGGCGGGGTCAGTACCTTGGCCCACGAGTTGGGCCACGCCTACCACAACTTCAATCTTGCAAACCAGACTTACATTCAGCGACAGACACCTATGACCCTGGCCGAGACCGCCAGTACCTTCAATCAGATCATCGTTCGAGAGGCAGCCCTCGAACGATCCTCACCCATAGAGCAACTTGCGATCCTGGAAGCGGATCTTCAGGACACAACACAAGTGGTTGTCGACATCACAAGCCGCTTTCTTTTTGAGCAGGAGGTCTTCAATCGCCGCAGGGCTCAAACACTCGCGGTAGAGGAATTCTGCGACATCATGATTCGATGCCAAAAGCAGACTTACGGCGCGGGGCTCACAGAGGACAAATTACACCCCTATATGTGGGCGGTCAAGCCTCACTACTACGGATCGACCTTTTACAACTTCCCTTATATGTTTGGCCTGCTCTTCGGGCTGGGCCTATACGCGCATTACAGAGAATCCCCGAACACCTTTGTCACGCAATATAAGGATTTGCTCGCCTCGACCGGAATGGAAGAGGCCCGTACTTTGGCCAGCCGCTTTGGTATCAATATCCGAAGCCAGGACTTCTGGAAAGAGAGCCTACAGATCGTCACCGCGGACATCGAACGTTTTGAAGCACTGGTCGATCAAATGGTCACAGAGCGACACTTCTGAAAGTAAAAAGCTGGTTAGTTGACCTCTAAGGTATACAGGGTACCATAAGTACGAAAAGAGATTCTACAAAAGTAGTGTGAACCTTATAGGCGATCAAATCCTATAAGCGAGGAGCCTGGAATGGAACTGGGAATCATTGGCCTGCCAACGAGTGGCAAGACCACGATATTTAATGCGTTGACGAAATCCGACCGACCCACACAGGCCGCCACAACGGGCAAACTGGAACTGGTGAGTGGGGCAGTCGATGTGCCGGATGCCCGGCTGACGAAACTGAGTCAGTTGGTCCAGCCGAAAAAGACGACCTATGCTCGAGTTGTGTACACAGATATCGCGGGTTTGGATAAAGACCTGGCGAAACAGGGATTGAGCGGCAAATTACGCAATCGTATCGCCCCCCTGGAAGCTATCGTCCATGTTGTGAGAGCTTTCGAAGATCCCCGAATACCTCATATATCCGGAAATGTCGATCCGGCTCGCGATCTCGCAAACCTGGACAGCGAATTCCTTCTCGCGGATATGATAACCGTGAATAAGCGCCTCGACAGCATCAAAGAACGCCTCAGTAAAGGCATCAAGGGCGAGGAGCGCAAAACATTCGAGCGTGAGCAGGCGATCTTCGAACGCCTTGACGAGATCCTGGCCGAAGGCAACCCGTTACGTGACGCTCATTTCACACAAGAGGAGCGAAAACAACTACGCGCCTATGGTCTACTCACATTGAAGCCAGTCCTGGTGCTATTGAATACTGGAGATGAACTCATCAACCCTGACAATCTCGTCATCTATGATCACCATCAATCCAAAGTCCTTGCGCTACAGGGTAAATTGGAAATGGAACTGAGTCAGATGAGCGCAGAGGAAGCCGAATTGTTTATGGAGGAGTTCGGTATTTCCGAGTTAGCTCTTAAGCGTGTCATCCAGGCTTCGTATAACCTCCTCAACCTTCAATCATTCTTTACCATTAGTGGAAAAGAGGTGCGCGCGTGGACGGTCCCCATAGGAGCGACGGCCCTGGACGCAGCAGGCACCATCCATACCGATATGGCCCGCGGGTTCATCCGCGCTGAGGTCGTCTCATACGCGGACTTCGTTCGATGCGGAAGCTTAGCAGAAGCCCGCAGCGAGGGCGTCGCCCACGTCGAAGGAAAAGAGTATATCGTCCAGGATGGGGACATCATCCATATACGTTTCTCAACGTAGCGCTACGTTACGCACGCCCATTGCAATCGCTCGGAAAAATATGAACAACGCGAAGTTCAGGATAGAATGGCTGCTGATCAATATGCGCTGGTTTCTTCTGGTATCTGCCGCCAGCGTGATTGGCCTCGATGTCATATCGAGAGAGACCACGTTTCCCAAGCATGCACTCGTGCTCCTCATCGTGGGCAGCGTCGCAAATCTGACCGCCCTGATGGCGCTGTTGCAGGACGCCCTTGACAACAAAATCCAGAACCTGCTGCTCATTCTGGATATCGTGTTGACCCTTGGATTTATCAGCAGCACCCCAGGGTTACAGGGTCAGCTCCTCTTCGTATCTCTCGTTCCGATCACGGTTGCAGCGCTCCGTATTTCCTGGCTCTCGAGTTTCTTGCTCGCCATGGGTGTCGTCCTCACTTATTGGGTCCTGGAATGGATCAACACCGGACTCGGTCTCTCTTTATCGGTGCCAGCGCTGCTCTCAGAATTCGTACCGGCTTTCGCAAACGGCATTATCCTGCTAGTCGCCGGAATCGCCATCGGTCAGGTCGGCATACGTATCAAGCAGACCCTGATTATGCAACAGCGTCAACGACAAAAAGAGACACAATCCGCGCTTCAGACAGCCCATCAGAAGTCGCGGTTGATCTTCGAGCTGGCCAGCACATTGAGCGCGACACTTAATTACGAACGGGTGTTGGAAGCTGCTCTGGACGTCAGCAATGCCGGGCTGCGCGAGTTTTACGGCAAACAGCGAGATATCACACAAGTAGGCCTGATTCTATTGTTCGGTATGGATGAGTGCCTTTATGTCAGTAAGTCACGCGGGCTCTCCCCCACAGAGGAGCAAAAACGGTTTCCCGCCGACCGGGGAATCCTTGCTGAAGCGGTAAAGACAACCGATCCGATCCTGGTTGACCAACCCGCCAGCGATCCAGAGCTGGGGCAGCTCAGCGCGTTGAGCCCGTGCCAACAAGTCATTATCGTGCCACTGCGGGCCGGATACGAAAGTTATGGCCTCCTCGTACTGGGAAGCCCGGAGCCCGACATCTACACCCGCGATTTCCGCGATCTCCTTGTAGCAATTTGCAACCAGGCTGTGTTGGCTTTACAGAATGCAAATCTCTACCAGAATCTCATGGAGGAAAAAGACCGCCTGGTCAACGTGGAGGAGGATGCCAGAAAGAAACTGGCCCGGGACCTCCATGACGGCCCGACGCAGACCATCGCGGCCATCGCGATGCGGCTCAACTACATCCGCTTGCTTGTTAACGAGAATCCCGGAGATGCGATTTATGAGCTGAGTCAGCTTGAGGAGTTGGCACGGCGTACGACCAAAGAGATTCGCCAATTGCTCTTTGCATTCCGCCCGCTTATCCTTGAGTCTCAGGGCTTGATTGCAGCCCTTAACCAGGTCCAACAGAAAGTCAACGAGACCGATCCGATCCCGATCCATATGGAAACCGAATCGGAAGCCGAGGACCTTCTGAGCAAAGAGGCGCAAGGTGCCATCTTCTATATCATGTGGGAAGCTGTGACCAACGTGCGAAAGCACGCAAATGCCGACAATATCTGGATCCGTCTCTACAAAAAGGGAATGAACGTGATCGCCGAAGTTGAAGATGATGGAGAGGGATTCGATGTCGCTGCGACAGATTCAAACTACGCGAACCGGGGGAGCCTGGGAATGATCAATGTCCGCGAACGCGCAATGTTGGTTGGCGGCAAAACGGTTATCCGCTCGTCGCCTGGAAGCGGCACAATCGTTCGTGTGACGATCCCCGTCGATCAACCGGAACCTGAGAAAGAGACGCAACCTTGACTGGTGACCTGATGCAGAGCCGTTGGGGATGGCTGTTGCTTTCCATTGCGCTCGCGGAGACCGTCA
This sequence comes from uncultured Anaerolineales bacterium, assembly GCA_964388385.1. Taxonomy (GTDB): domain Bacteria; phylum Chloroflexota; class Anaerolineae; order B4-G1; family SLSP01; genus PWVB01. Next base: position 5,071 of record CAYMAQ010000001.1, read on the forward strand.
ACCTCGGGTTGATCCTGGTAGCCTGGATGCTCCACCGAAAAGAGCGCAATTGGAAAGCCGTTTTTTCTCGGATTGCGCGGATCCAACAACAATCCGGGGCCTCTCTTATCCGTCTTCTATATGCAGTAGGATTGCCGGCTTTTGCCTATATTTCGCAAGGCGCACTGACCGCTCGCGGATTGGGTCTGCAATCCCTCGGTGGGGAGATTGTGGATCTCAACCATGTTTTGGTTGACTGGGCCGGTGACATTGGCTGGGCTCTTGCGATCACGGTGATCGTCTGGCTTATCGTGAGCGCAGGCAGGATACAAGCAGGCAAAGGTCAATCCACTTTCGAATTTGGAAATGGCCTGAAGGCGCTGCGAGAAGCTCTTTATCATCAGGTGCATTGGGCTTTTTATCGCGAGCCCTTTGTCCTCACGCTTGGGTTAGGCGTGGGAAGCTGGGTGGGCGCGAGTCTGGCAGCCCTAGAGGCACTGACCAACCCAGGATGGTGGGCTGATATCCGCTCAGTTCAGAAAAAAGAAGCGATCATCTATTATGGAGCGATCCTCACCGCCAGCACATTGTTGTATGGTCTGACAGGTAACCTGTGGGTAGCGATACTGGCTGATAGCATTTTACGCTGGGGGCTGGGATTCAAGCCTCCCTCTCAGGCAGCGAAAGGGCGACCGGCGGAAAGCCCCGGATTCAGGGTTTCATCGACGCAATAACCACGATCCGGTGAGTATCCACACCATATGGATAGCATGAGATCAAAGTCAGAACCGGAGTGCTCGTCTGGTTAAGCACACTGGTCTCGGTGGGATCGACAATGCGTGTCTGTTCTACAACATAGCGATATATTTGCGTCTCCGTATGCACACGGATCTCGTCACCGACGCTGAGTTCCGGCAGTCTTCGAAAAATCTCCCCGTAAATATCATTGTGGGCCGAAAGAACGCAATTCCCGCGTTCGCCTGGATTGGCCGACCCGATATGATGACCGACCCCCTTTTTCAAGGTCTCCCAATCATCACCCTCAACAATCGGGGCATCCACACCGATGACCGGCACCTCAATGCGTCGACCGTGTTCAGGGCCAGGGGTCGGAACCGGAAGGGGCGTCATATCCACGACCAGGCCACGGAGATGAACAGGGATTGGAGCAGGCTCCGACCTTCGCGAGGCGTCAGGCGGTGTATGTCCACCCGGTAACACGACCACCCCGATAGCGGGTGTTACAGTTGGCGCGGGAATGGACATCTCTTGATAAGAGCGGCTTTCTTCGTTGATGGTTCGAACAGTCATTAACATATCGGCCATTACGATCAGAAATCCCACAAGTGCCAGCAACTCGATAACAAGAAGGAATCGATCCCATACCCAACGCCATTTAATCGGACGACGCCCCGCCCTCTGACGACCTTTCCGATAGTTACCGACACCCTGAAGCGTAGCGCTGTACCGAGACTCTATCCGCAGATTCGCCCGGGGGGGACCTGATGGATCTGCGCGGACAGATTCATCACGACGAGAGCCCTCAGCGGGGACTTCGCGCAAAGGATCTGCTGCAGTGGAATGCCCTTCAATTCTCCGGAGACGCTCTTCACGTCTACGGAGCCGGAGGACCTCCTCCAGCTCTCTCAATGTCAAATCCTCTACGTATCGATGATCCTTCACTTCTCCCCCACGGCAAAGACTTCTCGCTCAAAGAACCAACGAAAGGGTGGAAGATTAAAGAAAAACCAGCGTGCGAGTTGAAAAACCCAAGTCTCATTACGATGTTGAGGCGGGGTGTTTAGCCACGCTCGAACCTTGCGGAAGTTGTGCCGCCGCAGATCCCGCCACAGGCTCAACGCCGACTGCTCATTGACGTGGACGTGGACGTTCTGAGGGATAATCTCTCTCGGATCTCGCGGGTATTGATCTCCCTGCCCCATCCAAATGCGCACCTTCCTCACTACCGGATAGGCGTATCGGTCATACCACTTATTGGGCGCAGTATGAATTACAATCCGTCCACCCGGACGCAGCACCCGGTAAGCCTCGGCCAAGGCCGTCGATAACTCTTCGGGGTAAAGGTGCTCCACGATATCCAGCATCAGCACACGGTCGAAAGAGTCTGCTTCAAAAGGCAGGCAAAGTGCGGACGCCTGGTAAACTCCGACGGGATGATCGAGATCGCCAAGCCGACTCACCAAGTCTCGAGAAAAACGCACCGCCGTTTCTGCATAGTCAATGCCTATCGCCCGGATTCCCATCCTTGCCGTTTTGCTTAAAATCTCGCCACGTCCGCACCCCACGTCCAAGACGACCATGCCTGAGGCAATGCCGGCAACCGCCAGTGCCTCACTCAATCTCTGCGATAGATAGTGCCCTGCGCTCTCCCGGAACTCCTCGTGACCTTCACATGCGTGCAGAAAGTAGTCTTCATCATACAAGGCAGAGGGTACCGAGCCAGACGTTCTTTTACTCAAACGATCACTCCTATCTTCATTGATCGGCAGAATGCATAGTAGACTCGCTTGTTGTCAATAAGCGTTAGGTGAATGGAAGATCTGCAATACTGTTCTTGCAATGATCTTGAAATCCAACAGCAAGGACCAGTTCTCAATATACCAGAGATCATACTTGGTTCGCTCCGGAATCGAGGTGTCGCCTCGATACCCATTGACTTGCGCCCAACCGGTAAGCCCAGCCTTCTCCCGATGCCGATCCATATATCGCGGGATGCTACGGCGAAACTGAGCAACGTAGACAGGACGCTCGGGTCTAGGCCCTACCAAACTCATATTGCCGAGTAAAACATTGACAAATTGGGGCAACTCGTCGAGATTGGTCCTGCGCAGAAAACTACCGATCTTCGTACGCCGGGGATCGTCTTCTGTAGTCCAGCCGGGCCCTGAGTCCTCTGCATCCGTACGCATCGACCGAAATTTGATGATATCGAAGGGACGGGCATCCAATCCCATTCGCGTCTGGACGTAAAATACCGGACCCGGTGATTCAAGTTTGATGAGTGCGGCGATCAACATCATCAGCGGGGAGAGGAAGATTAACCCGATGGCTGACCCTATGATGTCCATAAGCCGCTTAGCCGTCCGGCGCCAACCGGACAACGCAATGTCACGGACCGTAAGGAGCGGCAGCCCTCCCATCTCGCTGATACTGACTGCGCTGGCCATCATCTGAAAGAGATCGGGATAGACACGCACAGTCACCCGACCACGCTCACATTCGGCGATAAGCTCCATCAACTCGCGGTGCGGGATTTCCTCTGGAAGCGCAATGATGACTTCATCGACGTGTAGATTGTCGATGAGACGCTCAAGATCAGCGGTGCTGCCGACGATCGGAACTTCCAGCAAGGCTTCCAGCTTCGTAGGTTCTCGGCTGACGACGCCAACCGCATCATATCCAAGCTCGGGCGTCCACAGTATCTTCTGGAGGATCATGTGTGCGACGTCGCCCGCACCGATAACAAGCACGTTACGTCGCCCCCATCCTTGACGGACAAGATACCGCCGCAACCAATCATTGAGCAGGCGCCCCAGGGAGATCAGCGCAATCGATAGCAACCAGGCGTAAGCGATCATCACCCGGGAATAATCTTGTCCCACAGTGAACTCCCGGAGCATCAGGGAAGCAATAGCGACACCCATCAGGGTTCCAATAGTGCTCGACACAAAGACATCGGAGAATTCGTCTAGACGGGACGCACGATTGAGATTGTAGAGGCGTGCAAAAAAAAGCACGCCCAAGAGGGACATCACATGGATTACCAACATCGGCAGATATTCCACAAAGGGACGCATACCTTCGGCAGAATCGGGCAGCGGAATTGCATGTCGCAGAAGATAAGCCAGTGTAAAGGCCAAACCGGCCATCGCAATATCGGTTAAAGCCACCAGAGCTACAAATAACCGGCTGGCTTTATCCGATCTGATGCCGAAAGCTATGCTGTTAGTCTCATCCGCCATTGCATCACCTTAACTTGAGCACGAATCGCACCGACGATCAGCCAATGAAGAACAAGATGTGTTTGATTTGCATAGTGCTTGCGATAAAACACTTCCATGGAGCGCCAAAACTCCACGCGGGCTCGCGGGTTCTGGGAACTGGATGCGCGCTTGACGTGCAGAACCTCTATCTTAGGGTAATAGAAAACCTTCCAGCCTTCGGTTTTTATCCTGTAGGCCCAGTCCAGATCCTCTCCATACATGAAAAAAGATTCATCCAATAGACCGACCGACTCAACAGCCTCCCGCCGGACCAGCATGAAAGCACCGACGACCGAATCGACTTCAAGGATCTGGTCCTCATCCAAATACGTCAGATTATACTGCCCAAACCGGCGGCTGCCTGGAAACATCCGAGCCAATCCGCTCATTCGGTAGAACGCCACGAGAGGCGAGGGAAACGACCGCCGACACGCTTGATCCAGCGATCCATCAGGCCTCACAAGCTTTGGGCCTACCACCCCAACGTCAGATTGGTCGTCCGCGAATTTGACAGCTCGCCGCAGAGCGTCCGGGGGCAATTCCGTATCGGCATTGAGCAGCAGAGCATAACGCGGGGCACACTCATATCGACCGTCCGAATACCCGAACCAACGAAGCCCTTGGTTGTTAGCCGCAGGATAGCCCACATTGGTCTCGTTTGCAATAAGGTGAACCTGAGGAAACTCAGAGGCGACCAATTCAGGACTTCCATCCTGAGAATGATTATCCACAACACAGACAGCATAAGTACAGCCCGTGTTCGCATACACTGTCTCAAGGCAACGCCTCAGAAGTGTGCGTGTCTTGTAGTTTACAATGATGACTCCCACATCCATACAGCCATTGTAGCATACGCAACGCCTCGGACAAGCGATTTGAACTCTGGTCAATCGCTCGCTATCACCGATAATGAGGTTAGTCTTCAAAGTCAAGAGGATAGACCATAACCGGAATGAGTAATGACAGTTGACGAATCGATTCACGTCCCCTACAATTTTAATGCCTTTTATGGATCTGTAGGTATTTGAGGCAAATCTATGCAAACAGTTTGAGTCGAATCGACGACACAATGATAAAGATGGCTAACACGCTATGACAGCGTTTCAGGTGAGGAGGGTTTGATATGACGGCTTATGCGGATACAGCGGAAACGACAGTGGAATGGCAGCGATTTCTAGCGCAACGCACCGAGGGAATGAAGAGTTCCGCTATTCGTGAGCTGCTCAAAATCACACAACTACCGGATATCATCTCATTCGCCGGCGGGCTTCCCGCCCCAGAGCTCTTCCCGGTCCGTGAGATTGAGGAGGCCTGTTGTTACCTGCTTAGAAATGAACCCAAGGTCGCACTTCAATACAGCACAACCGAGGGGCACATGCCGTTACGCGAATATCTGGCAGAATCGATGAGTTTATATGGAATCGATCATACCCCTGACAATATCTTGATCACTACGGGTTCCCAACAGGCCCTGGACCTCATCGGAAAAACCTTCATCGATCCCGGGTCCAAAATTTTGACCGGTTGTCCAACCTATTTGGGAGCCATTCAAGCGTGGCAAGCCTATCAAGGTGAATTCATAACGGTTCCCCTGGACGATGACGGCATGCAAGTCGACAAGATCGAGAGCAAACTAGAAAAGGCCGACGATATCCGGTTTATCTACGTCTTGCCTAACTTCCACAATCCGGCCGGGACGACCCTACCGGAAAGCCGACGGCATCAACTCGTCGAGATCGCACGGAAGTACGACGTCCTTATCGTGGAAGATGACCCGTATGGCGCGCTAAGGTACGAAGGAAAATCCCCGTCCCCAATCAGTGCATTAGCTCCTGAACGTACGCTTTACCTGGGCACATTCTCCAAGACCTTAACACCTGGGCTTCGCATCGGATGGGTGGCTGGTCCAAGAGAGATCCGACAGCGACTTGTGCTGGCCAAACAAGGGGCAGACCTGCACACGAGCACATTCGATCAGATGATCGCCAATGACATTGCCCAGCGCGGCATCATCGAAGTTCACGTTGAGCACCTCAAGGAGACGTACGGGGCACGCCGCAATACGATGCTGGAGGCGCTGAGTGAGTTCTGGCCCGAAGGATGCTGCTGGACACGCCCTGAGGGTGGGCTATTCTTGTGGGCGCGCATCCCCGGAGATATCGACACCCATGGGTTGCTCCGTGAGGCACTGGAAAACAAAGTGGCCTACGTCCCAGGCATTAACTTCTACCCCCATAGCGATGGAGGCCACGGGGCGATGCGCCTTAATTTCTCCAATGCCCAACCGGATATGATCGTTGAGGGTATCCGACGGTTAGGATTGACAATCAAGCAATCACTCCGCTGAAAGATAGGGAGGAAAAATCGGCAGTGCCCCCGCGTTACGCGGGGGCACTGGACTAATCAGCCCTTAATCACCGCCACAGGTTCTAACCGAGCGACCTTCCTGGCTAAACCAGCACCGACGACCGAATCAACAACCAAGCTTACGTCCTTATAGGCATACGGCGCTTCCTCGGCCAATCCCCGCATACTGCGGGCCCGAATCGCGATCCCACGTTCGCTGAGGCGAGAACGGACACTCTCACCCCGCTCTTTGCGAGTTGCCGCTCGGCGGCTCATTGTGCGACCAGCACCGTGACAACTTGAGCCAAAAGCTCGATCCATACCTTCTTTGCGTCCGGCTAACACGTAAGAAGCCGTACCCATCGACCCGGGTACCAGGACAGGCTGCCCTGATTGCTGGTAGAGTTCCGGCAGATCTGGATGCCCCGGGGGGAATGCGCGGGTCGCACCCTTCCGATGGACCACCAGACGCTTCCTCTCGCCACCTACATCGTGCTCCTCAACCTTCGCGACGTTGTGAGTCACATCATAAACCTGGCGCAAAGACCAGTCATCCACGTGCCCGGCGAGAACCTCTTCGAATGACCGCCGAACCCAATGAGCAAGGACCTGTCTGTTTGCAAAGGCATAATTGGCAGCCCCAGCCATAGCAGCCATATAGTCATCGCCTTCTTCTGAATCTAAGGGAGCAGACACCAGTTCACGATCAGGTATGGGAATACCGTATCGTTGGGGAGCACCCTGCAAACGTTTGAGATACTGCTTGCAGACTTCGTGACCTAATCCTCTCGACCCACAATGAATCTGCACTGCGACATTTCCAACAGCAAGACCGAACAAATCGGCCAATTCTGAATCAAAAATCTCGTCAATCACATCGATCTCAAGAAAGTGGTTGCCTGATCCAAGAGAGCCCAACTGCGGTCGACCTCGCTCCTTCGCCCGGTCAGGCACAGCTGAAGCTCGGGCACCGGGAAGACGTCCTCCGCTCTCTGTGCAAATCAAATCGTCATCCGTCGCGTAGCCCTGGGATTTGGCCCACTCAGCGCCCTGCTCCAGCACCTGATTGATTTCTGAATAGGACAAACTGACGGCACCGTCACGCCCCACACCACTGGGACAGTTGTTGTACAGTCGCGTAGCGAGATCATCAAGGGGGGAACCTATCCGTTCGAAAGATAGCGAGGAGGTTAACAATCGCACGCCACAGTTGATGTCATAGCCAACCCCCCCGGGTGATACAATGCCTTCCTCGTAGTCGAAAGCAGCCACACCCCCAATAGGAAATCCATATCCCTGATGCATATCAGGCATCGCGATTGCGTAGTTGACAATGCCGGGCAGCATGGATACGTTGATCAGCTGTTCAACAGATCGATCACCAAATGCCTGCGAAAAAACCTCCTCGTTGGCGAATATCCGCACCGGAGACTGCATCTCATCATTGTAATCTTGCGATAGCTCCCAAATATACTCATCAATACGGTCGAAGTCGTCCTTTCTGACCATTGTCATCCCTCCCACAGGTGAATACGTCAAGTACACGATACGTCAAATCTTAATCGGCGATCAGACGTCAAAGACAATCACCGTTCGAAATCCATCCTCGCCAGCCTCGATGCTCAAATTATGGAAAGTCGCGGCCTTGATATTGGCGTAATACGCTTTCACGGGCACACCTCGGACGCGCACCTGTAACTCGGTGTCGGTAAGATACTCAAACACGATGTCCGTGATCACAACCCCATCCCGCTCATGGATATAGAGAAGCTCATTAAGCCAGTCGATCAACAGGGCTTCTCGATCCATCGCATCCAACTCCAGGAACTCTGAGACTGTAGGGTCAGCATCCTTTGGCTTCGCAACCAGACTAAACATCGCATCGACCGAAGTCAAGAAGAGGTCTTCCAAACTATCGGCGCAGACACGGACAGCGATATCTGCTGTGTGATCGAGTTCTTCCCAAGTACCCACAATTACACCGATCCGAGAAAACGGTCGATCAAAAACCGGGTCACACCCTCAACGTCTTCCAATGAAAACCACCTCTCCACTGCTTGCAATTCGCGCACATCGGTTATAAATGCCACTCGGTTGATGACATGTTTCAACGGTCGTGCATCCCGAGCCGCTCGGACAATCTCCAGTTTCGGAATCGAACTGAACTTATATCCTTCAACGAGCACGAGATCGGCGTCGTGTACACCCGCGAGAACCTGAGATAAGGAGGGATCATCCTCACGCCGATACGTATGGACGATGCGGTCCGGGGACGCGAGTGTCACTTGGTGCGCACCCGCTACCCAGAATCGATAGCTGTCCGATCCAGGTTGATCCGTCTTAAGGCCTCGGTGATGGGTATGTTTCACAATGGCCAACCGACAGCCGCTTGCACGTAGGATTGGAATCAATTTCTCCAGAAGTTGGGTCTTGCCGGATCCCGAGCGACCTATGATCCCTACAACAGGTCCATCAAACATATCCACCGCACAGCCTCCCCGTGAAACTAGAGTGAGAAAGGTTGCTTCCTACCTTAAGACTTCAACGGAGTCCCTTCGATAAAACGCAGTGCGGTGTCGACCACTTCATCGACGGAGAGCTTTGAAGTGTCGATGTAAAGATCACAGTGGTCTCGAGCGTGCGCCAACCTGACTTCCCGCTCCTCCTGCCACCATGACGAAGGTCTATCGAGACCCTCCCGCTGAGCCCCAACGTTCAGGCTGACATCCAGGTAGATGAGGACATCCGGGTCTGTAATCCGCCGCCACATATCCGGCGCCGCACTGTGCTCCTGTCGGATCTCTTTCACACAATAGCCAGACTCTCGCAAGGCTTCTGACAACGTGGATTTTCCGGCAGAACAGGGACCTACAATCCCGATAAGCAGGTCTGAGGCTTCTGTCAACAGACATCACCACGTTTGTACAATGTTATAGACGAAACAGGGACAAGAACCAATACTGGGTTCACCCGGTGAAACATTTAACAATCCGAAATCGGCATTTCAACCTGAAGATGTCGCGATCCCTTAGGCGGACCCGGTTGCACATGCAACGCTACCACACTGATGTCGTCGCGAGGGCGCCCATCATCCAATGCCACAGCCTGATTCAACAATCCATCCGAGACAGCCCGTGCCGATTCCGAAGTCTGCCAAATCTGCTCAATGGCGGCAATCACGTCCATACGTTCGCCAGACCGTTGCCCAGCATGCAAGAGCCCATCCGAACAGGCAACCGCAAGCAAGCCTGGTTCCAAGTTGATCCGTTCAACGTGAGGACGAGTATAGCGATAAAAGCCTAGCGATGGCACATCGATCGCCAAAGCTTCAACCGCCCGCTCGGGATAACGCAAGTAGACGACGCTATTCCCACAACGGGTGACGATCAACAATTGGCTGTCAGCCTCTACCGAGAGGATAACCAATGTTGCTGAGACGCGTCCGCCGCGTTGCGCATGAAGCATATCATTAGCAGCCCGGGCGGCAGCCCCATCGCGCACCCCCTCCGCGAGTTCTGTAATCACCTTTCGCACGACCCGGATACTTGTTGCCTTAGCCCCCGGACCGGAACTTTGACCATCTGCCAGGACCAGCGAAAGGCCACCGCGGGGTCTCTCGATCATCTCCAAAGTGTCCCCGCTCTGGCTGACCGCCCACTTACCGATCTTACTTACCGCCACTGAGAGATGCACAGCACGCCCCCGCTCTAAGCGGTCGAAGTTGTGTCATCGCCAGAGGTCTTAACGGCAGGGGAATCTTCCTGCCGCTTTCCGCTGATGGCACCGGGTACTATGTGAATTTCCACACCATCCGCCAACTTAACCCGCGCAATATTCTCCTCAAAGTCTATATGCGTAAGCGTCCCAATAAGCCCTCCGATGGTCATCACACGATCACCTACTGCGAGATCTTCCTCTCGTTTCTTCTGACGACGCCGCGCCAAAAATTGAGGAACGTACAAGAACGCCAGTGCGCCAATAATCAAAATAGCCCAAAACAACCAATCCATTCCATTCTCCATCATCTATCCCCCATATGCATTAGAGCACCTGATCCGGGAACGACGTTGATCCACCCAAGACTCAGCACAAGACTCAGCAAGCGATTTCGCCTCCCGGAGAGTCGAACAATACCCCGGACTTCAACTTTGTACGTGCATTATACTCTGAGCATTTCGCAAAACAACCACAACTCAATCGCACAAATACAGCAAGGCCCTTCGACAATCCACGTTCATAAGCCCGCGCTCAACCCAAGCCGCGTGATCAGGTGAGAATTGACCGGCGAAGGCTGGCGAAGTTGCACAAAGCCAAACCTAAGGTAGAATTCTGAATGTCACAGGATCTCAAGCAAACCCAATACGTGAGGTCAGACGACCGATGGCAGATCACAGAACGCACGATCAATCCTCCATATACCTCCGACGCAGAAGCGCAGCACCTGGCGCTGATAGACAGCGCAAGTCAAACTGGATTTGGGTCCGATCGACGTATCCGCTAGCAAAAGAAACATTGCCTTGATCGAACACGAAGATTCGGATTATCAGCAGATGCTTATCAGCCAGATCCCGGTCGCTATAATGGTGCTCAGACCGGATAACATCCCTATGTATGTAAATCCAAGATTTACTGAACTCTACGGGTATCGTCTTCAAGACATCGCAACTCCAGATATGTGGTTAAACCAAGCTTATCCTGATCCGGACTATCGCGCTGAGGTGACCAGATCGTGGCGGCAAATACTCAACGAGCAATCTCATAAACCGGGTCCACCCCATCAATTCACCGTCACCTGTAAGGACGGCGAGATCCGCCACACCCGTTTTCGCATGGTTGTCCTCAAAGACGAAACTCGCATAATCGTGATGGATGACGTGACCGAGTCGACAGAAGCCAAGGAAGCGCTCCAACGCGCGCATCAGGGGGTAGAAGCCCGAGTCGCAGAACGAACCGCCGAACTCAAGAGACGGGCAGAGCAAGCCGCCCGTGAAATTCGATGGCGAGACCGAGTCGAACAAGCACTGCGCCAAAGCGAGGCCCAATATCGCATCCTGGTTGAGACCTCGCCGGATTCGATCATTGCCCTGGACAGCGAGAGACGGATTGTCATGTGCAATACTCAGGCGCTCGAACTATTTGGTTATAGTCATCGCGGAGAGGTGCTCGGTAGGCCGTCGAGCATTCTCTATGGGTCAGAAGTTGCAGATGAAATGGCGGAATACCGAAGTCAGTTGGAAGCAGGGGGGCATATCACGGGAATCGAGATGTGGATGCGTCGCAGGGATGGCAGCCGATTCTGCGCTGAATTCAGCGCGTCTACAATCAGTGACCCCGATGGAGAGCTTCTGGGATTCGTCGGATTCGCACGCGATATCACCGAACGCAAGAGGGCCGAGGACGCGATTCGGCAGAGGAACTTCGAATTAAGGGTCCTTAACGAGGTGACTACAGCCATCATCCAATCGCAGCAGACTCTCGAGGCGTTGCTCGATGTGGCACTCTCTCAGACACTAGAAGCTTTGAGTATCCACTCAGGTTGGGTCACCCTTAAGAAAACGGGACTCGACAAGCAAGGTCAGCACCTTAGAATCCTGAAGGGAATACTCCGACCGGATAGGGCCCTTTTCGAAGCAGGGAAGAATCTAAGAAAGCGAGCTTTCGATTACGTTCGTAGAACTCGCGAAGCCGTTCTCGAATCCAATGTCTTCTTAGGCCTAGAGCAAAATGATACTCCCATTCTGTGTAGCACGGGTTATGTTCCTCTGACGCGAGACGACGAAGTGGTCGGGGTCCTTGGTGTGCTCAGCATCCACCAACGCGCCAGAAATCAACTCACCCATGAGGACACCCACCTGTTAACAGCGATTGGAAATCAGATCAGCTTGGCGGTCAAACATACGCAACTATCGAAAGAGGCCGCACAGGCAGCCCAACTCCGTGAGCTAGATTGCCTCCGTTCGCAGCTAATTGCGAACTTCTCGCATAACTTGAAGTCACCGTTGGGGATTATCGAGATGTCATGCACGACATTGCTCCGTCAGGACGTGGCCCTTACCCATGAAGTTCGACGTTCCTTGCTTGACGACATAGAGGCTGAGACCAACCACTTAGCTCAAATCGTGGACGGCATTCTCGATCTCGGACACCTTACGAGCAAAGATCTTGAGCTTACCAAAGATCGAATTCGTGTGACCTCAGTGATAAACAAAGCAATCAAGCGAATATCAAATACGTCCAGCGAGCATACTATTCGGATAATCAATACCGCAGAACAGATCGAGATTATGGGCGATGCAAAAAGCTTGGAAGAGGTTGTGGCTAACCTGCTTGACAACGCGATCAAATACTCTCCCCAGGGTGGAGATGTCGAAGTCAAGTTGACAAACCCTGAGAGTTACTGTGTGAAGATTGACGTCATCGATCACGGTGTTGGCATTCCAGAGAGCGAACTCGAAACGATCTTCGAGCGTTTTTATCGTGTCCATAATGAGGTGACCCAACAGATCCCTGGAAACGGGCTGGGACTCGCGATCTGCAAGGGGATCGTCGAGGCACACGATGGGCGTATATGGGCAACGAGCAAACTGGCATATGGAACCACCCTCTCGGTGATCCTGCCACTTATGAGCTAAACGAGTACAGGCGATAAAGGAAAAAGCCAGAATGAACGCAAATTACCTAAAACCCGTCGAGCGTTCCAGATACAGCAATCGACCACGCGTCCTTATTATCGACGATGAGACCCGGTATATACGCCTGATTGAGATCAATCTCCGCGCCAGCGACTACGAGACACTGACAGCCAGGAATGCTACGGACGCACTCGCGATTGCGGCTCGCGAGCAACTCGATCTAGTCCTCCTTGACATTATGCTCCCGGACAAACTCGGTTATGAGGTATGCAGGGAGATCCGTGAGTTCTCTCAGGTTCCGATTATTATGCTTACAGCTTTAGGGCGCGCCGAGGACATTGTCAAAGGCCTTGATGCAGGAGCGGATGACTACATTCCTAAGCCCTTTAGTGCTCAAGAGCTTTTGGCAAGAATTCGTGCGGTACTGAGGCGAAGTCCGAACCGCGCGCCAGGCTCTCCAAGTATGTTTCAAGCGGACAAACTCCGGGTCGATTTGGAACAGCGCCGTGTGTTTAGAAAAGACGAAGATGTCCATCTCACCCCGACTGAATATAAACTACTGGTTGAACTCATACAGAATGCCGGGAAGGTTATGGTCCCGGACCATCTTCTGAATGTCGTGTGGGGATATCAACACGAAGCCCGCCCACAGCTTCTATGGCAGGCAATCCACAGACTGAGACAGAAAATTGAGCCGGATCCTGGGAATCCTACCTATATTCATACCCGGCAGGGTATAGGTTATCTATTTTCACCGGAGAGTTCTGAGGAAAAGGGAAAAGAGTGATGGCAAATTCACAGGCAAACCCGGTATTGATCGCAAAGGCGGAGATCAATGCGACGTTACAGCAGACAAAACGTTGGTTTCTTGAGCTAAGCGATCATCCGGAAAGATATGAGTTCCAAAGCCACAAAGGCTTTACCTTCACCGAAGGCGCGTTTGGGGAGGTCGGTGCAAGATTCGAGACACAAGAGCGCTTTATGGGGGTGAGTCAGACGCTCGAGTTCACGTTGACTGAGGTCGGAGAGCAGCAATTTATCTTCAAGTTACAGAAACCACTCACCGATATTTGGGGGCGTTTTGTTTTAAGTGAGACATCCCCAAGCACAACCGAGCTCCGGCTGGAAATTGGAGGAGAGACGAAACTAAGACGCTTGATGCTTCAAATGCCTATCGTCTCACAGGCGATACGCTCCCAGATTCAGAGCGAGGTTGAACACATCAAGGTCTCAATTGAGAGAACGACAAGTTGAGTTTGAGGAGGAACTATGGGATTCCTGAGAAAACTTAAGGACGCTCTTTTGGGTTCCGGAAGCACCGGGTCGGGTGATCCCGATGGCATTTATCTCTATGTGAAGTGCGACAAGTGCCAATCCACCCTGCGGATCCGGGTCGATAAGCGACACGACCTACAGCGCGATTACGACACGGGCGAATATGTGCTGAACAAAGAGATGATGGATAGTTCGTGCTTCAACCTGATGCAAGCAACCATCCGTTTCGATTCGTCCTACCATATCGTGGATCAGGAGATCGAGGGGGGAGAATTCATCACCGAAGAAGCGTATCGGGCTGTGCAGTCCGCATCGGAGTTCGAAGACACGGGGGCCGACGCAAGGGAAGAAGGACAGGATGAGACTTAAAAGCGCGCCTCCAAGCTTTTAGCAAGTCCTGAGCTTGTCAACCACCAACCAAACGTTCATCCCCTCTCCCTCGTGCAAGGAGACGCTGCGGTTAGGTCCGGCGAAGAGTTCCGCCATCTGCTCCAAAGAATAGAAATGGCTGCCCATAAGGGCAAGACGCTCTCCCAAGGCGACGAGCTTAACAGGCCAACGCCGAATATCGGGTTCTTCCAAAACTAACCGTCCTCCCGGTGAAAGCACACGCAGTAATTCTTCGGCTGCTCGCCTATGGTCCTGAAAATGATGAAAGCTATCAACTGCAACCACGCGAGCAAAGGTATCACGAGAAAAAGGCATCCTCTCCGATATCCCCTGGCAGGCTCTCAGGTTTGATTTTTTCATCGCTTCAGAAAGCATACCGTGGGAGAGGTCTAGAACCCAGGTCTCCCCAACCTTATCCACAAAATGTTGAGCTATCCGTCCGGTACCGCCACCAACATCCAGGAGCGTGAGCTCTGAAGAGGGTTCGATAAGATGGGTCAGCATACTCACATCGGGTTGCCGAATGAACCGCTCATACCAAGGGGCAAGCCATCCGAAATGATCAATATTCAAAGGTCCCGGAAACTGTGAGTTCCCCAAAAGATCCCTCCAAGTTGAATTTCAACAAGTTTAAAAAACAAAGTACAATTCATCATATAGAAAGACACGGGATCCGAAAACAGACCTTAAACACGATCCGGATCGCAGGCGTATGACGACCTTATGCGATTATCCGAAACTGAAGCGAGTTGACGCAACCCAAGGACGGTGTAGAAATGATTACTCTCAAGCAGAGCATCAAGGCGATCATACGGTGGTTCTGGTTAGTCTTATTACCCCTTATTATCGTGGCACTCTATCTGGGTTTAACCTATCGACCGCCCGCTTCCTCTTATCAAGTGGTCATACGCTTGGCAACAGGAGGGCATCCTGCCGAAACTCTGTCTGAAGATTATGATCGTTACTATGCGTGGCTATCCTCAGAGTACATCGCTAACGGACTCGCGGATATTGCAGTGACCCAAGGATTCGCGCAGAAGGCAAGTGAGCGACTTGCAGCGGAAGGACTGAGCGTTTCGGGGCCTCAACTTCACAACGCCTTAGCCTCTGACAACACCCAATCAATAGCCATCATCTATATCACATGGCACGATCCCGAACAATTGAACCTGATTGGCCCCGTGGTAGGCGAGACACTGATTGATTCCGGATCCAGCTTTTACCCTCAGATGCAAGCGATAGGACCGGTGGCACGTATTGTCGATATGCCTGCACCTCACGCGATCGCACCATCAATCAGGAATCAGATCTTACAGCCTGGACTGCGTCTCATAGTTGCCGGCGCTCTGGGTGTTGGATTGGCAATGGTGGCTCACTATATCGATCCGTTCGTGCGTTCGGAGGAGGATATAGAATCTCAAAACGTCACGGTCCTGACCCGCATTCCACGGACCTGACGTGGGACGGCAACCTATCGGGGCCCCTCACCCAGGCTCCCAGACCGGCTTTCCCTCAAGAATGGTCTGAATCTGATCACGCAGCTTATAGAGCCTGAAAGGCTTACTGATAAATCCGTCAAACCCAAAGTCCTGCGTCCGTTTCATCTCGCTTGGCAAAACATGCGCGGTAGCCGCAACAAAATGAGTCTCTGAGAGCGCAGGATGCGACTTCAGAGACTCATAAATTTCATAGCCGTTCTCGTCTGGTAAACGCAGATCAAGCAAAACAAGATCGATCCGAGGTAACTTCAGCACCATCGCCCTTGCGTCATCCCCGGAATCGCAGATGACGACCGAGCCCACCCCAATTCGTTCCAGCATCTTTCGCACAACCCAAGCATTCGTATCTTTATCATCAACGATCATCACGGTGATGTCGTGAAGATCCCCCATACTTGACCTCCAGGGAACTGCTCCGGAAAGATGATGAGGACCCAACCACTACGTGGGGCCAGGATAAGTGACCCCACGTCCTGTAAGGGCACGCCCCTGCGCTCGTACGTCGTCACCGATAATCGAAACGGATTCACATATCCTAATTCAGCCCCAACATACGGTCAATCTTGGCTCGATCAAACCCCACCACAGGCCGCCCGTTGATCTGTATCACCGGGACCCCCTGCTGACCGCTGATCCGAACCAAATCCTTTGCCGCACGTTTGTCGCGTGTAATATCGACGTCCTTGAAACGAATACCGTTCTTTCGAAGATAACGTTTCGCATTACGACAATGTGGACACGTAGGGGTGCTAAACACCACCACTCTTGGTTGACGCTTACCCGTCCGATCAGTATTTCCTGCCATGCCAATCCCTCCCACAGTATTGAGACCTATCCATTTATAGATATCTTATACACAACCGTAACAAACTAATGATTAGTATATCAATCCTTGGTTTTTTGTCAATAGATGATGAAAAATCATTCCGGCCCAAGGCCTGCTAAGGCCAACATCTGTGCGGTGTTTTTTAAGCCGGATATGCCACCGGGATGCACATTAGTTTGCAAGAAAGCACTCGGCTTGTTTATTCACGCGAGCCGTGTTATAATCCTTAAACCCTATACGTTGCCTCTCGATATCATCGATCTACGACATATGGGGGATATCGATAAGGAAGGATGAATGATGAAGTGTCCCTTTTGCAGTTCTGATGACACAAAGGTTGTAGATACACGCCACGATGCGCAAGGAAACGTGCGAAGGCGACGTGAATGCTCGGACTGCGAGGAGCGGTTCAGTACCGTTGAGCGCGCGATACTCACAGCCCCATTGGTGGTCAAGCGGGACGGACGACGTGAGGAATTCGATCCAGACAAGCTGATGGTTGGTCTACGCATCGCGTGTGCTCGCCGCCCTATCTCAGCGGAGGCCCTGGATCGAGTCGTCGATCGCGTACAATATGCTATACGCCAGACCGGTCGCACTGAGATTTCCAGCCAAACGATTGGCGACCTTGTTGTTCAGGAGCTCCGTGAGTTGGATGAGGTCGCCTACATCCGCTATGCGATTGTCTATATGGGCCTCAAAGACCTCGAATCCATCCGAGCTGAGATCGACCGCCTGCGCGGGCAACGTCACTAGATCGATATCGCGCTCCAAGCCTGTCCCACACGAATGTACGGGATGGGCTTTTTGTGTTGGAATCTTTCTGTCTGAATCCAGAAAACCGCGTTACGCACCTTTATGTTGATATAGTCAGGAGTCGATTAATGTCCACAACAGATAAATCCCCAATACCCAGTCAGTCACTGCGTGATCAATTCTCGGATAATGCGTTGACCGTCCTAGAGCGACGCTATCTCCGAAAAGATCAGAACGGAGAGCCGGTCGAATCGTTAGCCGAGATGTTTACGCGGGTCGCACATCACGTTGCCCGCGCCGAAGATGCTTGGAATGGAGCTGTGACGGAAGCGGAGGATCTGTTTTATAAGATGCTGACCAGAGTGAGATTTCTGCCCAATTCACCCACGTTCACGGGTGCCGGAACGCCACTGGGTCAGCTCGCAGCCTGCTTTGTCTTACCGATTCAGGACGATATGGGGCGCGAACCCGGGGGCATCTTCCAGAGTCTACGCGATGCAGCGCTTATCCAACAGACCGGTGGGGGAAACGGATTCAGTTTCTCGCGCTTGCGTCCCAAGGGCAGCTTGGTAGCGTCGAGTATGGGAAAAGCCACGGGGCCCCTGGGCTTCCTACGCGTCTATGACAAAGCCTTCGGGGAGATCGCCCAAGGCGGCACTCGACGCGGTGCAAATATGGCAGTCCTCAGGGTCGATCATCCAGATATTGAAGCATTTATCACCTGTAAAACTTCCGAGCAGGCGATTACCAATTTCAATATCTCGGCGGGTGTGCTCGATAGCTTTATGAAAGCCGTCGAGAATGACGAAATGTGGGCGCTTCGCTTCCCTGATGTCAAAGACCCAAAATACCGCGATTTTCACGGCACGATCGAGAAGGCTGAAGCGCAAGGGATAGCTATTGACACGTACCAAAAAGTCAGTGCAAGAGAGATCTTCAACCAGATCGTCGAGCAAGCGTGGACGAACGGCGAGCCCGGCATGTTATTCCTTGACACGGCGCAGAGAGACCATCCCCTGCCTGAGCTCGGTCGATATGAAAGCACCAATCCTTGCGGCGAACAGTTCTTGATGCCTTACGAGAACTGCTGTTTGGGTTCTGTCAACCTGGCAGAGCACCTTTCCTATGATGACGCGGGAAATCCCCTGATTCAATGGAAGGAAATGGCCGGAACAGTTCGAATCGCGACCCGGTTTCTGGATGATGTCGTGAGCGCCAATGCGTACGTTCCGGGCGTGCCCCAGCTGCGGAAGGCAGCCCACCGCGCGCGCCGTATCGGGCTGGGCATAATGGGACTCGCGGATCTTCTATACCACATGGGAATCCGCTATGGGAGTACCGAGGGCCAAGCGCTTGCCGCCCAGGTGATGGAATTTATCCGTTATCACACCATGTCAGCCAGCATTGATCTCGCCAAAGAGCGCGGGCCTTTCCCGGCAATTCATACCAGTATTTACAATCCGGACAATGTGACCTGGTGTCCAAAGACATGGCCGTCCTGGCTCGGCGAAGAGCCCACTCGTCACTGGGGACGTCCAGGTTTGAAATGGGAGGACGTCCTAGAAGGCATCCAAACTTATGGGATTCGTAACTCAACCCAACTGACCATCGCCCCAACAGGTACAATCGCGACCGTTGCGGGCATTGAGGGATACGGCTGCGAGCCGGTCTTTGCCCTGGCGTATACCCGACACGTACGCGATGAGGATCGTGAGATTGAGCTCAGATACGTCAGCCCTCGATTTGAGACTGCCCTCAAGGACGCCGGCCTCGACAAAGACAAGCGCGAGCGAATCCTGAATGAGGTGATGCAGACAGGGAGTTGCCAGAAGATCGAAGAAGTACCTGAGGAGATCCGCAGGGTCTTCGTTGTCTCTGGAGATATCCCTGCAGAGGGACATATCCGTATGCAAGCTGCGCTCCAATTCTTCACCGATGCAAGCATCAGCAAGACCGTAAACTTTCCCGCAGATGCAAAACCTGACGATGTCGCCGACGCATTCATGCTTGCCTGGCACCTTGGCTGCAAAGGACTCACAGTCTATGTCGCGGGGTCCCGTCAGGAGGAGGTGCTGGAGACCGAGGAGACGCGTCTCAAGAAAGATGAGGGAGAAAGACGAACAACCACTCAGGAGGCTGCGGTTCGAGCCGGTAGGCAGGCGACAGTTCCACACGTCGCTCCAAGACGACCAAGGCCAACCCTGCTTCAAGGTACAACCTATCGCGCACAGACCCCCTTGGGCACGGCTTACGTCACGATCAACACAAATGGAGATGATCAACCGTTCGAGGTCTTCCTCAACGTCGGGAAAGCCGGATCCGATACAGCGGCTGTCGCGGAAGCGATGGGACGCCTGATCTCACTTGTTCTTCGGCTTCCTTCATCGGTAGAGCCCAGAGAGCGATTGACGCAAATCGTGGATCAACTGAGTGGAATAGGCGGTCGCCGGCCTTCAGGTTTCGGCCACAATCGCGTCCTCAGCCTGCCGGATGGTGTCGCAAGCGTATTGGAGAACTATCTGAAACCCAACGACGGAGATCAACCGAAGTTGATGCTGTCGCTTGGTCCTGACTCAGAAGATCACGACGCGACGCAACCCAACCTGGCCCTCTTTCAGGTTGGAGACCTCTGCCCAGAATGCGGGCAGGCCACATTGGTGAATACAGAGGGGTGTCGACGCTGCTACGCATGCGGGCACAGTGAATGCTGATCCGTGAGCCTAAAGAAAGAGGATGGGGCCGAACTAGGTTCGGCCCCATCCCTTGTCCGCAACGTGCAGAATGCCTGTCCCAACCACAAATAGGACATCGCTCGATTCGCTATGAAACATCCAGCAATTTGAAAACAATCTCGCCTGCAGGCGCACTGATCGTGACCTCATCCCCCACAGAATGCCCTAATAACGCTCGCCCAAGTGGAGATTCGTGTGAGATCTTTCCCTTGGAGGGATCGGCCTCGGTAGGCCCAACCATATGGTACGTCTCTTTTTCATCATAGCCCATTTCCAAGACGGTGACGTGCGATCCCAATCTTACCCTGCCGTCGCCACCAGACTCCTCGATAAGCACAGCATGTCTGATTTTGTGCTGAATTTCCTGGATCTGCCCTTCGAGAAACCCCTGAGCCTCTTTCGCCGTGATATAGTCCGCATTCTCAGACAGATCACCTTGTTTGATCGCTTTATTCAGTCGCGCCGCAAGCTCCGGCCGTTGTACATTGATCAACTCGTTGAGTTTTTCCTTGAGGTTCTCCAAGCCTTCCTCGGTCAAATAGACAGGCGTCGCATTCATCTTTCCCTCCCACACACAAGCATATACACTCTAAAATCTAAAACGATAACAACTTCGATACCACCCCAGGATCAATACGTCCTGGAGCCGTCAATGGACGACGAACGGCTCACGTGACAGCTCCGTCATAACCACGCCACCTTGAGGCGTCATCACGACGTCATCCTCAATTCGGATACCTCCCATACCCCGCAAGTAGATACCCGGTTCCACCGTGAAGGTCATTCCGGGTTTCAGCACACGAGAGTTACCGGCGACGAGGTAAGGAGGCTCGTGGCTCTCCAGCCCCAGACCGTGCCCGGTCCGGTGCACGAACTGTGGACCATATCCCGCATCGATGATAACCGCCCGTGTCTCGGCGTCGACGTCCTGCGCTTCCACCGCTACGTTCGTCGCTTCACAGCCCGCACGGTTGGCCTTCAATACAATCTCATATACGCGACGCATAAGACCTCTGGGAGGGCCAATCACGACCGTCCTTGTCAGATCTGAGGCGTACCCCTCAACACTGGCTCCCCAATCGACGACAATCCAATCACCTTTTTGAAACTGACGGTCGCCCGGCACCGCGTGAGGAAGCCCTCCGTTTGGGCCACTGGCAACAATGGGGTTGAAGGCAAGCGCATCAGCGCCACCCCGGAGGATCTCAGCAGTGAGAGAAGCGGCAGCGGCTTTTTCCGGCATTCCGACCTCCAACCTCGATACCCATCGCAAGAAAGCGGTCTCTGCCACGTCAATCGCTCGGCGCATAGCTTCCAATTCTACATCCGACTTGATCACACGTAACTCGGCAACGAGGTCATCCATAGGCACAAGTTCAATATTTGGCGCGAAACGCACCAGTGTACTCGATTCAAGGAATCGCATCCGCAAAGCCTCGATACCAACTCGAGCATCCGCCAGTTGCAGCGACACACACGTCTCGTGAAAAGCCATCAGATACCCTTCGGTGTCGGAATAGGGGAATGTCCTGAATCCGACGGCCTCCGCTTTGCCGGCCTCCAGCTCCGGCAAGATCACCGCAGGACTTGCGTCCGCCGGAAGCATCAAAAGAATCGGACGCTCACTGAGATGAAAGTGCAGTCCAGTTAAATAGACAAGATTGGGACCGGGCATCAACACCAAGGCATCCAATCCTTGCGATTCTGCCAGGGACAAGAGATGGTTTACGCGCTCCTCGAAATCACTCATATCTAACCTCCAACATCTCAGATGGGAATTCATCCCAGACCTAATGACACTACCTGAGACCTTCGTATGCTCCTATCTTGCTATTCATGCGTAAGAATGCCTTGAGATAATCCCAAGTATGGTAAAATCATAAGTGTGATTTAGGACCCTTGGAAAGATCGCACGGAATTTGCGGAGACATAAGGACTATGCATATATGAACACAACAATAATCGAGACCTATCCTGTCGGGCTGCTTGGATCGAATGTTTATCTGATTTATGAAGCCCCCGGCGGGGAAGCTGCTATAGTGGACCCCGGCTTGCGGGATGTCAGGTCAATTCAAGAGACACTTGCGTCGAAAAACCTGAGCCTGCGATATGTCATCAATACCCATGGCCATTTTGACCATGTCGCCGGTAACAGTTTGTTCGCAAATTCGGATGTCACGCTTGCAATTCACCCAGCCGACCGCGCTCTTCTCACGTCCGGGGGCGGAGGCGCCGAATTCGGCTTCCGGATTTCCCCGTCACCCCACCCTGATCGCTATCTAGAGGATGGTGACGAGATTCAGATCAGCGAATCGGTCTTTCAGGTCATCCATACGCCGGGACACACCCCAGGGAGCATCTGCCTCTACAATCCGCAAGGACCCGATCTCCTAACAGGAGATACCCTCTTCGCGGCGGGTATCGGCCGCACCGATCTCCCGGGTGGAAATCCCCACGCACTCAGACAAAGCCTGAGGCGTCTGCTAAGCCTGCCAGCACAGACCCGGATCTACCCAGGTCACGGAGCTGCGACGACACTAACGGACGAACTGAAAACCAATCGTTGGCTTCGAGGCCTGAATCCACTGTAGAGAGAGGACAGCATCGATGACTTTGCTCCAGATTATTCCCGAGAAGACGTCAGGGGCAAGCAGACGCTTGCCCCATCTGATCGCTCCAATTCGTATCAATCGGCGATAAGGCGTAGAACCCCCAGAAGGCTCAAGCCCCACTTCAATCCATCCGTCGGTCTGGGGGCAGGCAACGTCTGCTCACCTGACTCATTTACATTCACGTTGGCATTATAGTACAACCAACCTGCCAGCGATCCCACAATCAGACCCAGAATCGCACCAAAGCCAATAGCCCGCGTTTGAGAACTCACCGAGACCTCCTTGTCTTCAATCCTTCAGTCACTTTCTTCAGCATCGCGTTGACGCGACTTGCTGCCATGTGAATTGCGATAAATGGCATAGCGATCTTCTCAGACCACTCATCAACCACATCATAGGCCCGTTGAACATAACCCTGGGCAAGCTGCAGAGACGTTCGCGTCCAGCGATGTAGACGAAACACGCCATATGCAAGCCCAGCGATGAGCACCATAGGAATGAAAGCAATAATCAAAGCCTCCAAGCTTAGAAAAATGAGCGCGATGTCTCGTGCGGTAGGCATCGTCTACCCCCTTCAGCGTCTTCGCTTTTATTTGAATACACATAAGTATACCCTGAAACTAACAAATGCAAACCTTGACCACAAACAAAAGATCCACATCCAGCTTCGTATTTTATCCGAGATGCGGTAACATACACCCCGTGAAACCCAGACAGAGACCTTGGTTGTGGTGGGCAAGCGTGATCACGCTCCTGCTGCTAATATTTGGACTTCGAACCTACGGGCTTTTACAGACTCCCCCGGGGCTTACCCACGATGAAGCCAGCAACGGGCACGACAGCAACGCCATACTTTCAGGTGTTCACCGGCTCTATTTTCCAGTTGGCTACGGCCACGAACCGCTATATAACTACTCGGTAGCTCTGATGACACACTTCCTGGGTCAAAGTATCTACACACTTCGGATAACGACAGTATTCTGGAGCTTGGCCCAGGTCACAGTCACGACTGCATTAGCCAGACGCTGGTGGGGACGTAAGGCAGCTCTAGGCGTCTTGGCTGCTTACACCGTGAGTTTTTGGGCGTTGATGATGAGTAGAATCGGCCTTCGCGCGCCCACACTCCCGGCTGTCCTGGCGGCGTCCATACTGACCTTCGATCGATCGCTCACTGCGACCCAAAAGCGGCTCACCGCCGTGATTGCCGGGGTCTTGCTGGGCCTGGGATTCTATACTTATATGGCAAGCCGAGGGACTCCGCTCCTCTACGTCGGATTCCTATTGATATTGCTTCTCCTGGATCGAACCGCGTTCAAACAAGCGTGGCAACCGACGATGATAGTCCTGCTCACTGCTGTACTCGTCGGCATGCCTCTCTTTCTCTTGTTGCGCGCCCATCCGGCACTGGAGTCCCGCATCGAGCAGCTGGGTGGCGCCCTCAAAGCACTTCAGAACGGGGACTGGGGGCCCTTGATCGAAAACATCAGAGCCAACGCCCCTATGCTCTTCTGGACGGCAGACCCCCGTTGGCTCTACAATATTGCCGGTCGACCGCTTTTGGAACCGCTGCTGGTCGGGCTTTTTCTGCTGGGCCTCGGCGCCGCGCTTAGCAAATTGCGATCCCGTCGCACGATTCTGACTTTACTCTGGCTCGGGGTTGGGCTTGCCCCGGCATGGGTCGTCCCAATCGAATACA
Source organism: uncultured Anaerolineales bacterium (assembly GCA_964388385.1). GTDB lineage: Bacteria > Chloroflexota > Anaerolineae > B4-G1 > SLSP01 > PWVB01. The sequence continues at coordinate 29,818 of CAYMAQ010000001.1, forward strand.
ATACACTTCACGCCATCGCCGCGATGCCTCCGATCTTTCTACTGATTGGCCTGGGTTTCCGTACGTTAACGCAGATACGCATAGGCCTTGTGCGCATTGGAATGGCTTTGCTCTTAGGCGTGGGATTCGGGATAACAGCTGTCCGCACGACGCACGCCTATTTTGTCACCTGGAGCACACAACGTGACGTGCGGGTGGCTTACCACCACCACGTGGTCGCACTGGGAAGACATCTTAATCGACAGGAGCCACAATCCCCCGTCGTCATCACCAGCCTTTATCCCGGCGAGTACCATGATCCCTACACGATGGAGGTCACGTTGGAACGCCAGGACCTCAACCTGCGCTGGTGTGATGCACGCTACGCCCTTATGGTACCCCAAGCCCCGGCGCGCTTGTACATCGAAGAGCAGACGGTGCCGCATGAGGTCTTTGACGCTCTCCTCGCAGAAAAGACTCAACATATCACAACGCTGAATTTTGACGCGGATGCCATTCCTTCGCAGATTCGGGGATATCGATGGGAAAGTGATCGAGCGTGGGACGACCTTCGCGCCGTCCTGGGCACGGACGTTCGAGCCCTAAACGGAGATCCACCGCCCAACGTGCCGCATCCGGTCCTCACCTCCCCCATCGACTTTGGGAACACGGTCGCGTTCATAGGATATGCAGCCCACACGGTTACAGGGACGACCGCATCTCTGGAATTGATGACAGCCTGGGAAGTCAAATCCCCCCCGGAGCAGCGAATATGGATGTTCAGTCACCTTTTATCTCCTACGGGTGAGTTACTCGATCAGGTCGACCGCCTAGATGCACCCGCTTGGCAGTGGCGGGAAGGGGATCGTTTCGTTCAGCGGCATCAACTACAAGTGCCAGAGAGCGAATCCTGCAGCGCATGTAGTATTGCCGTAGGATTCTACATCCCTTCGACACTGACCCGGTTACCCGTGCAAGCAGACACCGTGACTTCGCTTGAAGGCCCACCCCCCACGCGCATTCTGATTCCTTATCCCCAGGCGTCAGGACAGAAGGCACCATGACCTGCGGGATCAAGACTCGTGAGCGTTGGGCCCTGCTTGCCACTCTGCTGATCGCTTGGACCGCACGATGGGTGGCGTTGATGGATGTCCCACCGGGATGGCGGGATGACGACCTCATCGAGCTCTACACGTTTTCCAAGGAAATTCTCGAATCTGGCCCGCAGCTCTACTTTACGGGGGCTTCAGGACACGAACCCCTTTATCACACGATTCGAGCACCCTTGATCGCGGTTGCTGGTTTGAACCAAGCCTCGGCCCGCTGGCTCGCGGCTTCTGCCGGAATGCTCTCTGTATTGCTGACGTGGGCAGTAGGTCGCCAACTCTTCGGGGGTCGTGCAGCTCTCGGGGCGGCGGCTTCGTTATCCGTCTCCTTCTGGAATCTGATGTACAGCCGCGTGGCCATCCGGCATATCGGCGCCCTGCCCTGGATGCTGGTGGCGATCTATTGGGCCTGGCGTGAATTGGACGATCAACCTCAAACCCTAACCCCGCTGATAGGCATAGCTGTGGGAACCGCCGGCGCCGTGCTCACCTATTACGCCGGTCGATTGATACCGGCGCTGCTTCTGGCCTTTTTGCCTGTCCTATGGATCAACATCCGCCGCTGGCCTCGTTTTCTGACCGCACTCGGCGTCGGTCTGGCTTTGACCGGGCCGATGTTCATCGCATCGGCCCAGGCTCCCGGTGCAGATGCCCGCGTCAGCGAACTTGCCGGCCCCTTGTACGCCCTCGCCGAGGGTAACGCTGCCCCCTTTATTCAAACGACGCTGACCACATTGAGTATGTTTCACGCGACGGGAGATCCCGAGTGGCTCTACAATATCAGTGGACGACCCGTTTTCGGTACGTTTGGAGCCGTGCTTTTTTTCGCCGCGCTGTTTTTCCACGCCATCACTATGGGCCAACGCAGATCTCGCTTTCTTCTCCTGTGGCTCCTGGTAGGATTGGCCCCGGCATTTATCAGTTTCCCACCCTCCAGTTACGGACATACTGTGCTGGCTATGCCCGCAGTCTACCTCATCCTGGCCCGAGTTATCGCATTAGGGCACAAATATGGCCCTCGGGGCTATAGGCAGAGCCTGGCCTTTATTCTGACCTTGGCTTCCGTGGCTTCAGTTGGCGGACGCGATCTTCCTGATTACTTTGTTGAGTGGGGAAATCACAGCATGGTGGAGTTTTTATATCGGGCGGATTATCGGGCGCTTGCGCAGCATCTCGACGCCCACGACGAGATCGAGGATGCGGTGGTAGGAAGTATGCTATTGGGCCCCTGGGATAGACTCGCGGTACGGACCGACCTCAAACGAGAGAAGCCGACTCTGCGATGGATCAATCCGACGAGATCCTTGGTGCTTACATCTGACGCCGCCACGCGGCTCTATCTCCAACACGAGGGACAGCGTCATCCTGCTATCGAGGACTATCTGCTGGATGCGCCCCCTGCCCCAGCACCGGAGGGTATGGAGGGATTCCTCATATCCCAATCCATTGTACGGCTTAAACAGCCATATCTTGAGGAGGGTTGTGACGGGAACCCACTGATCGATCAGCCCTTCGAGAGTACACTGGCACTCAGTGCCGTTGAGATCGACGATGACGCGGATACGGAGAAGATGACGCTCAAACTCTGGTGGATGATCAAAGATCCGCTTCCGTTGCCGCTCAAGGAGCTAATCCCCCACCCGCCGCCACCGGGTGTCTACAGTGGACCGCGACTGAAGGTCTTCGTGCACAGCACCAGGGCAGACAGCGAAATCCAGCTCGATGTAGACGATGGAATAGGCGTCGATCCTTATACCCTCAGCGTGGGGGATCTTTGGCTACAAGTTCACAGCCTTGAGAAATCCGAGGGCCAACGAATCCGCATTGGACTCTACGATCCAAAAAGTGGCGCGCGATGGAGATTGGCTGATGGAGGTGATATGATCTGGATCTGCCCTCATCAAGCAGGACGTAAATCGGTTCAAAGCCGCCTCAGCGGAGATTGAGATTATCTGCAAGGAAGGGACCGAAAATAAGAAAAGCGACAATCACCGCAACAATAGCCGAAACCAGAACCGCACCGGCCATCAGGTCTTTGATACGCTTAGCCAGAGGATGATAGTCAGGCTTAACGAGATCGACGAAAACCTCAAGAGCGGTATTCAACATTTCGAGTGCCACCACCCCACCAATTGTCAGCGTGAGGAGTGCCCATGCATAGGAGGAGATGCCTACCCAGAGCCCCAGGGCCACGACGACAACAATAGCGACGAAGTGTATACGAAAATTACGCTGGGTGCGCAAAGCATAGAAAACGCCACGAAAGGCGTGTCCAAAACTCGCCCAGAGAGTTGAGTGGCGTTTTGGATTCATTCGGGAAGTGAAATATCAGCACCAAGGGCCCGCAGCGCCGCGCGCTGCACCTGCCACATGGCAGCCTTATCCGCTTCTGTTTCGTGGTCATAGCCGAGGAGGTGCAAGACGCCGTGGACAGTCAAAAGCTGCAGCTCCTGATTCAGCGTCCCACCCGCCTCTGAGGCCTGGTCGCGAGCGCGGTCGATCGAGATAACTACGTCCCCCAGATAATCAGGATAGGCTGCGGTGCCCCCGGCAAAGGGGCCTCGGGTATCATTTTCAAAAGAGAGCACGTCAGTCGGCCTGGGCTCGCCCCGAAAACGTCGATTCAGCGCCTCCAACGCCTCATCATCGGAGATCACGATCACCACCTCACTGGGTCCTTCCATCTCGTGCATCTGGAGAACCAGATCAGCAGACTGCTCCACGCACGCACTATCGATGTCCTGGGCCTCAATCTGAGGTTCGATTTTGACTTCAATCTGATGTGCTTGATTCATCGACTTCTGCGTATTGATTGCCCACCTCCTGTAGATCCATCACGGATTCCTCACTGCCAGCGGGTGCTTGAGACTTTGGCTCCGGATATTTCACACGGGGATGAAAGGCACCCCGAAGAAGCCCAATATAAGTCTCCTTGACCACCTTAAGTTCGGCAAACGTAATCGGGCACTCGTCCAATTGCCCCTGTTTTATCCGCTGCTCGAAAATCATATCGACCCCCTCGCGTAACTCCTCGGGTGTCGTAGGACGCCGTGCGCGCGTTGCCGCTTCACACCCATCCGCCAACATCACCAGCAAAGTCTCTCGACTCCGGGGGCTAGGTCCGGGATACCGAAACTGCGATTCATCCACCAAGTCCGCGTCCCCACCGACGGCCTCCACGGCTTTACCATAAAAGAAACCGGCCTTCATTGTCCCGTGATGCTCATTGATAAAGGCCCGAACGGCAGCTGGGAGATGATACTCCCGCGCCAACTTCTGTCCGTCCCGAATATGACCGACGAGTACGTCCGCGCTGGTATAGGCATCCAAACGTTCGTGAGGGTTGCTCAAGTCCTGCTGGTTCTCCGCAAAGAAATAGGGACGCACCAGCTTCCCGATATCATGATAATATGCCCCAACCCTAGTCAAAAGACTATTGGCCCCAATACGCTCCGCCGCCTGCTCGGCGAGACTGGTAACCATCATCACGTGATTGAATGTCGCCGGGGCCTCCCGAAGGAGGCGCTGCAAGAGTGGATGGTTCGGTCGACTCAACTCAATCAGACGAAACGTCGTCGTTAAGTCGAAAAGAGGGGTCAAGAGAAAGAGCCCACCAACCGTCAACCCACCGCCGATCCCACCACTGACGACACTAACCCCAAGCTTAAGGAGGAGAGAAAGCGGGTCTAATCTCAGCTCATCAATCGAGAACACAAAAATCGCAATCGCCTGCGCGATGCCGCCAATCAGGCCCGCGCGAAAGATCGGCCCGGTTTGCTCATATCGAGGCAGTGTCAGCGTCGCGTAAAACCCACCAAACAAGACCATCGTCGAAATCATCAATGATCGTGCACCGGCCCATCCGGCTACCAAGCTCAACAGCGTGATACCACCCAAAGCGGGAAGCGAACCCACAGTCGTTGCCAACAGCATGCCCGCAGCTGTGACCGGATAGAGAAAGGGAACCAAATCGCCCGAACGCAGGAGCAACCAGATCAAGCCCAGGAAAACTGAAAGTATCAGGGTGAATAGAAGCTCCTGCCGCCCACCATCAAGCGCATCAGGTGCAAGCTGCCAAAGAAAAAGCCCCAACAACAGCACGGACACACCGGCAAGCAGAGCCACATTCCCCAGATTATGGCTGGCCTGAGGCTCTGCAGTGAGTCCGAGTTCAGTCAATGCCTCGATGTCAAGTTCGCTGACAACGGTCCCCTCACGGACAATGATCTGACCACTGCGGAGGAAGCGGAACGCCGGCCCCACAGCCTCGCGAGCCGCGTCGCGTTCCATCTCGGTTGCGACCTCGTCGAAGAAAACGTTAGGTCGGACGAATCGTTTGACCAATTCCTGGATGACGACGGCCTCTTCCTGGGGCATATCGAGGGAAACCATCGCCGGGATTCGACGCCGAATTGAGACCAGGTTCTCCTCGCGAACCTCCTCTTGTCGCATAACCTGATCCAACAATCCGAGAAACTCCAGCTGGACCCGATTCCATCCGGCGTCCGACATCGTGAGGATCATTTCTACGTCACTCTCCGACAGATCGGAGAGCTCGGGGACCGCACGCACCCAAGCACTCCGCCGTTTCTCAGACCCGACCGGATCAGCGCGCAACGCACGCAGATAGGCCAAAACATCCCGAGCTCGATTGTACTGCCCGCGGGCGATATCCGAGTCGGGTGCCGTATAAAGCGGCTGAACGCGTCGCGCAGCGTCCTCACGCGCTTGCTGACTGAGAATGTCACTGACAAACGTGATATCCCTGGGGGCACGGATATCCTGTGACACCACGTCACCTACCCCGACATCATACTCCTGTGGGGTAGAATAGATCAGTACGACAGCTGTAACGAGTGAGAGCCACAACCAAAAGACGATCTGCCGTACAGACCATCGAAGATTGACTTTATCGAATTTGGTCTGGATCATAGATCTCTGCGCCGCAAAGAGAAGAAGGGAGCCCCACATCTGGAGCCCCCATTTTCCATTCGGCGCCTACAAACAAAGGGGTGTTAAGCGGTGAGTAACTCGCGGACGATACGATTGACGATACGGCCTTCTGCCTTTCCCCTCACACGCGGCATAAGAGTACCCATCACAACGCCCAGATCCGCTGGGGATTCCGCACCGACGTCTTCAATCACGTCCCGGGCCAAAGCCCGGATCTCCTCCTCGCTCATTTCTTCAGGGAGATAAGCCTGCAGGATTTCGACCTCTGTGACTTCGTCCTCGACCAGATCGTCACGACCGGCCTCACGCATCATATCCAACGCTTCCTCGCGTCGTTTAACCTCTTTGCGGATAAGGACAACGATGTCTTCATCCTCAAGATCCTGACCGGTCTCTACCTCAGCAAGCTGGATGCCAGTTAGAATCATCCGCAGCGCGGATTTCCGGTGTGAATCTCGAGCTCGCATCGCGTCTCGGAGATCACTGCGGAGCCTATCCTCCAGAGCCATTTCATCAACTCCCTTTTCCCCACCACTCAACACCCAAAAACTTAATCACCCCATGCGTGCAGTCGAGAATACACACTCGCCGGCACACAGACTAAACATCGAGTGTCCGCCTATCCAACCAGACGGTCAAACCGCAACTCAGGGACAGACGCAGTCAAATTGCGTCAGTACTCCTGCTGGTGGTCTTTGACCGAAGTCCGGCGGCTCTTCCGCAGCTTCGCAGCCCGTTTTCGCTTGCGAACCTGGCTGGGCTGTTCAAAGTAGCGGCGACGTCGAATTTCAGACAGGATACGATCCTGCTGAACCTTGTGTTTGAACCGCTTGTATAGCGAATCAAACGATTCATTGTCGTTTGCCGTCACAAAGGTCACGCCCCTCACTCTCCTTTCATGCTTCCGACACCACGTGTCGGCTAGGGATTACGCGTCCCAAAGCGAGATGCGCAGAACAATAATACAATGACCTGAAAGATTGTCAAGAGAAAAAAGAAACGAAGTGGACCACATCTCCCTCGCCTGGAGGAAGCTTACCATCTCGGTTTTGACGGGCAAGAATCGGAGAACACATCGCCATCGCTTATTGAGGAGCGGGCCAATCATAGACGATGGCAAGGAGACGCCCGTCCGGAGAGTGTAGAGATGTCCGGGTGCCCTGAGGATAAACCGATTCAATCCACGACAAATCGTCAATCCGATAGGATGTCACAACGAATCGCGCAGGCAGTATGACGGAGGACGGTCTCTGGTCGGGCAAGACATCCTCACCAGGTATACCGCGCGCCAGAAACTGCAACCCGCCAAACTCCCAGTAAAGCGATGGTGCCCCCAAGAAGTAGACGCGCCCTTCGCATATCCGGGAAGGACCTTGAGTGCAAACCGGGCTAGGATTCTCGCGCAGGTAACGACCGATAGCGGTCGCGACCTCCGAGGTGGGATTGCCGTAAACTCGGCGTGGCGTATAGACTGCAAAGTAAAATCCAACATTGAGAATGACGATCGCGGTAAGAATTCCGTAAACAAGCCATCGGTGTATAGATGTCTTCAGGGTGAGAGCGCGCAGCACTTCCCGCAGGCCCCACGCGACTAACACAGAGACGACAGGCATCAACAATAACCCTCGTTGACTGCTGGGCGGGTTCTCCGTGATTCCCCACGCCGTCAGGACAGTCGTAACAAACCATAAAAGCATCAGACCGCGACTGGGCCATCGCGCGCGCAAAACCGCAGCGCTTATGCCGATCAATAACAACCCACTGGTGACAAAGTCAAGCAACGGACGCCCGGGGCGATACCAGAAGGTCGGATCGGGTGTCAGATGAAAAGCGGTGAAAGCCCTCCAAAGCTGCTGTCCCATCAAAAAGACTGCGCTGCGCCCCGTCAAAACTTGCTCTCGACTCAACCACCCGGAGGAGAAGATCGATACGGCTTGATATCGTTCGGTGAGCGCAGATGGATGGACCTGATACCATCCTAAAAGCGGCAAAAGCGCAATCAACCCACCGACAATTAACAGACCTACGGCGTGGCGATGCCGGTAAAGAAAAGCGGGATCCACCAACATCCGCCACAACAAAAAGAGACCCATCAAGATCGTGACCCAGCGTGCGCCAAAGTATCCGTACCACCCCAGGCCCGCAACGACCCCAGCCAACCCCCAAGCTGCCCTCCTTAGCCTCCTATCGTCACCAGCATCGTACCCCAACCATAGGAGTCCAAATGCCAGCGCGCCAACCCACGGATCCGCGATCTGGTTGGAAGCCAAACGGCTATAGTGAATGTGATAGGCCGAGACAGCCAGCACAATAGCACTCCACCAGCCGATACGCCGCCCTCCCACCATGCGACCCAAAAAGAAAGTCAGAACGACCGTCGTTACGCCCATGATAACTGAAAGCGCACGGCCCCCCGCAATAGTCGCGCCAAGGATGCGCATCACCAGCCCATAAGCAAAGAAAGACATCGTTGGCACGGAGTACCATCCGGTTGCGAAAGGATTACCCAGGGGTTTGTTCAGCAGATCAAGGCCGATAACAAGCTGAGTACCCTCGTCGCCTCCAAGATTGTAGGGAATACGACCAAGCCGCACGCCCCTTAGCGCAGCCGCAACCGCGATCAGGAGGATCAAAGCGCCCCACTCCCAACGGAGCATAGGAGGATGAATGGCAGATGCGCGCAGTAGCGAGATGAGAAGGGGGAGGATGTAAACGCCAATACCGACGATCCAGATCAACAAAGGAACGACGTAGCTTCCATTGTCGGTAACCGAACGCGCCAAGACCATCGCCAGCGCAGAGGCGATCAGAGCGAAGACACGGAGCCAGCCCTCCAAGGTATGGGGAAACCAGCCGAGACAGAGGCGTCTGACAGCGGGCGGAAGCCTACACTTCCAGTAGCGGCGCATAATGGAGAGGAGCGTAATAAAGGACAAGCCGAGGATGAGGAACGCATCCCAAACGTAAACCCCCAATGAGAGCAAGAGGGTCGCCCCGAACAGTGCCAACAACGCTACAGCAGAGACGATTTGCCTCGAAAATTCCCCGCGTCTCACGTTCCTCTCACCCACGATCCTATGCTCGTTCGGCGCCACCGAACGGAAACTCTGACATCAATCCAAACACAGTGAGGCGACCCGTTTCGCAACCCGGCGCGCATTCTGTCGCAAGAGGCCCAGAAGCGCCGAACCTCGGACGGGTACGGCTAAAATCGCATCGAGCACGCTGACGGCATAGAGCAAATAGCTGCCACCGGCAATGCTCTGTTCAAATCGCAACTGTTCTTGCCCAAGGATGCGAGCGACTTCCGCAGAAGATTTCCAGCCTTGAACGACCACCCGAGCCAATGCCTGCGCCTCCTCCGCGCTGAAACGGCCCGTCCACGTGAGCAGCGTGTCATTCCGGGCCAAGATGACCCCATCAGATCCGACCTCCCTAGCCAGAGCCTCCATCAGCTTCTGGACCCGTTCGCGATTTGCATTGAATGCGTCGAGGGAGAATTGTGGTTTCGCCTGTGATTCTGGCTCATCGGTCAAATCTTGAACCACAGGAGTTATCGCTCTGGAAACAGAGACGCTTTCAACCGGACCAGAACCAGGTGCGATGGGTTCAACCAAATCGGGGGCATCAGCACCCAGCGGTGCAGAAAATGCCTCTTCGATCCGCGCCGGAAGTTCCGGAAGGAAAAACGGTTTGGGAAGAATACCTTGTACCGAAAGCGCCGCGACATCCTTCGGAAGCGCCTCCCCATCCAGCGGAATAATTATCAGCCGCATCGCCGCATCATAGGAACGGAGGGCCCGCCCAACCCTGACCACCTGGGACGTACCCAACCCCATATCGAGGAAAGTTATATCAGGACAGTTGGTCTCTGCAGCCGCAAGCGCTTTCTGCCCATCAGCTGCGATGTCACCGCTGTAACCAAGACGTTTCAACTCATCGGATAATAATGTTGCAAACGAAACGTTTGGATCCACGACAAGAAAATGCATCTGATCTCCTCGGTAAAGCACATGGCAGCAAACCAAATCCAGCGCTCTGTTCCTGTATTGTACGGGTTGGTAAAAATTTGGCAATAGGCCGACACGCTACAATCCGGCTGATGTCCCCGCAATCGTCAGATGACGGCCAACTGGACAATCCTCGCCGAATAGTGGTAGAATACGGCCTATGAATACACTCAGACCTCAACGGAATCGAATCAATCGTCAGATCCTAACACTTAGCGCCGTCCTTGCAGCACTGCTTTTCGGTGCACTTACGCATCGTTGGCTCGTACGTGCTGATAACGTGGTGGTTTTGCCATCAGTGATCGAAGCCAATGGAAGTATGGGAACGTGCTACAGTTTTTATAAGCTCGAGGACAGTCAGAAGCCTCTGTCGACGGAAGCCTATGCGGCCGGTTCCCGGTGGGACCGCTTTGATTTCCGATGGAACGTAATTGAACCCACAAAGGGGCAATTCTCGTTCGGCCCTCACGAGGAATTGGTCGACCGGAACCGGAACAACGGCCTTGAAGTCGTCGCGATCCTTGGCTCGACGGCGGAGTGGGCCTCGGGAAATTGCTCAAGTCGCTTGCAACAGACCCGGACGGACACGCTGCCGCAGGGGCACCCTCCCCCGCCGCAAAGCCCAGATGACGACATCTGGTGGCGCCCCTGCCCCCCTATCAATCTCCATCTGCCCTGGAATCACCCTGAAAATTACTGGGGACGATACGTCTACCAAACAGTCGAGCATTTCAAGGACAAGATCAACGTCTGGGAGATCTGGAACGAACCTGACCTACAATCCTTCTGGGCCAGCTCACCTGCGGACTATGCCCGGCTGCTCCAGGTCGGATACCAGGCCGTAAAGGCCGCAGATCCTGAGGCAACCGTGCTCTTTGGGGGGCTAGCGTACTGGGCGGATCCAAACTTCTATAAGCAGACCCTCCGGGAAATCCAGACGCTGGAGGGCGCCGTGGAGAACAACAGCTACTTCGATGTGCTTTCGCTTCACGCATACAGCAATATCTACCTGCTGCGACCGGTCGTCTCCGAAATTCAGACGGAGATGATGACAACCGTCGGTCCGCATCCTATTTGGCTCACCGAGACCGGCGTGCCCATATGGGGCGAAAGCCAGCAGCCCTATCCTTATTCAAACTCGGCCACCGCGGAAGAAGCCGCCGCCTACATCATCGAAGCATATGCAGAGGCTCGTGCTGCCGGCGTTGAAAAATTCTTCGTCTTCCGCACCCATGACGAAGCGATGGGGGAGGCCTTCGGCTTGATTCGCAACGACCGTAGCCTGCGACCGGGTTACGTGGCCTATCAGGTAGCAGCCCGCTACCTGCAGGGAGAGAATCAGATCACCGGACCGTTCTCCGATGGTACCGTACGCCGCATCACCTTTTGGGGCACGCCCCAAGGCCGGATCGACGTGCTCTGGAAGGAGACGGGCGGAGATGCAGTTCAATATCCACACCCCGCCATTGTCCCAACCGCCACGCTTATTGATCATCGCGGGCAAAGTCGGGCCCTAAATCCAACAGAAAGGACGTATACAGTGCCACTCCAACCGGCAACGGCGAATACCGGTGCCGGGGGCGCAACTATCATCGGCGGTCCGCCGGTCCTGCTGATCCAATCCGATCCGGAGCCCCCCTCCTCAGCGCTCCAACCGCTTTCTGCTGCAGTCTATACCACGGCCCTAACCCTTACGTGGAAGGTAACCGATACGGTCTCCGGCTATTGGTATGCGCAGGTCGAACAGGCACCCACATCCAATGGTCCGTGGACTTTGATCGCCGACTGGAGTGACACCAGGGGTGTAACGCACACCATCGTGAGGATCCCCTTGCATCAACAGACATATTTCCGTGCTCGGGCCCGGAATAATGTCGGCAATTGGGAGCCGTGGCCCGCGACCGCCGAGACATGGACCACGGCCTATCTGACTCGCACGGTCAGTCTTTCACTCACAACCTATCTCGATGAAAACAGCAACAATGTATGGGATCCAGAGGAGACGCGCCCCCTCACCCCACCCGTTTTAAATTGGCGTTCTCGGGGTAGCACGGTCATCTCAGAGACCTTCGGAGTCTCGTGGCGGATCACCCAGACGGTGAGAACCGGTCCGCACATTTTGGAGGCGCAACTGCCACAGTATCTCTACAGTCAAACTCCCTTCTTCGTCGCAGAACAACCGCTTACTCAGTCTTTTACAATGACGGTAGGACTGAAGCCCATTGGGGCGCGAAGCTATCTGCCCGTCGTCACCCGCAACGCAAACCCTTAGGCCATGGCACGGCGTGTGCTCGTCGGGTTAGTCGTGTGTCTTTTGCTGATAACGGGCCTATCGGGGGATAGCGTGCTTACCCCACACCTCGACTGGATCGGGGAGGCAGCCACCCAAATCCGTGAGGGACGCTACACATCGGCAGAGACTGTCTACAAGCGTGCTATGGAACGAACACCTGAGGACGCCGGGCCTGCGTTGTATCTCGCTAGGCTCTATGCCGAATGGGGACAGCCCCAGCGTGGCTTGATAGCGGTGGACGAGGCCGTAGATCGTGGCGCCCAAGAGGATCTTGTAAGACCGCTCCGTTTTGATCTTTTGGCCCAGACCGAGCGCTGGACACAACTACGTTTCGAAGCTCGCCAACAGCTCTCACACGTGCCGACCGACCCAAAGGCCTGGCAAGCTCTGACAATAGCAGCGCTGCACCAAGGAGATTGTGCCGCAGCCACCGAGTCCGTGATCGGCTGGATCAACACAGAGTCATCTCGACCAGCGGAGGCGCTGTATTTTCTGGCGGTACTCTCGGCAGATCCAGACCGACTCGCCAGATTTGCACCCGAACTCCACCAAAGGGCCTTTGTGTGTGGTGAGGTTTCACCCAGCTGTATAGGACACGCCCTCGTGCGCCAAGGATTCTGGGCGCACGCCATCTGCCCACTGCGTCAAGCCATTCGCCTGGACCCCCAGGACTCCGGAAGCCACGCATGGCTCGGTGAGGCGCTGACCCGCAACGATCTCCACGCGGAGGCCGAATCCCACTTACTTGAGGCCGTCCGCTTGGCGCCCAACGACCCACTCCCCTGGCTGCTCCTGGGAAAGCACTACCTCAATCTTGGCGAGACGAGCGCCGCGCGCAGGTCCCTTCTCAACGCACAGGCACTCGACCCGGCTAACCCGGCCCCCTGTCTGGCGATCGCGGAACTCAAAGCGCAGGCGAGTGCTTACGAAGAGATACAGACCTGGGCCGACGCAGCCCTGGAGCGAGCGCCCGACGACGCCGAGGTCTGGAAAGCTGTCGCCAGGCTCTACCTGGAGCGAAACCTAATCACGGACCGTTACCCCCTTTGGGCTGCAGAGGGTGCCGTCCGAATGGAGCCCGAAGATGGAGAGGCTCATATGCTGTTAGGGTGGGCCCATCTTCAATCAGAACGAACACAGGACGCGTTACTGACACTCAAAAAGTCGACGGAGCTCGCGCCATACTCCGGTGAAGCTCATTTTTGGCTCGCACAGGCGCTGGAGGCTTCCGGTAGCGCCGAACAAGCCGAACAGGCACTGACACGAGCCGCCAATCTCGGTTATATCTCAGGCCGTTAACCCATCATCGTAGCGGTATGCTATTCGGCGGGATGCGTTCCGCGCGATATGTTCCCCAGCCGCTGGGCAGCAACTCAACGTCCCATACGATCTCGCCCTCTGATGTGACCTCCACGTAGCGTGTTGTATCCCCTTCCGTCCGGGTGCCGAATGCAATCAGGGTATTGCCGTTGGATAGACGGTCTGCATCGCCCCAGATAGGACAGAAGAGATCCGGAGTATGGCGGTAGCTCCAGACAGCCTCAGCCGTCATCGCATCTTCATCGATCCGCAGCTCCAAAGCCCGTGTAAACTCGCCACCTTGGGATTCTGGGCGGTGCGTCCCGTTATCATAAAGAAGAATATTGCCGTTGGGTTGGAGTTCGGGTGAGTGCTGGTGATAGAAAAGATCCAACGGGTCCATATCAAAGTCGCCACCGACGCCCAGTCGCCACAGGATCTCCCCGGTCTGCCGACTGATTTTAAGAAGCTGATTCATATTCCGGCAGGAGATAATGAGCGCCCTATCCTTCAGATCCGGTTCGATCGTGTTCGTATGGCTGTAGTCACGCCGATCCATCTCAGGCTGGTGATGATCAAAGAGATGCCAATTCCAGACCATCGTATGGGTCCTCGGATCCCACTCGACGATCTGATCGCCAACCAGGGTTTCGCCGCCGTAGGTCTCGAATCTGCGCGGGTCATCAAGTAGAAACATAAAGGTTCCATCCGGTGTCAGGTGAATGTGATGATGGTTAATCATAGGGCTCTCCCATAACAAATCCCCCTTCCAACTGACCAAGGCCGGATGCACACGAGCAATGCCCTCGTGAATGTTCGTCCCGCCGATAAGCACACCTCTCTTCGTAGTTCGGCTGTCGACGTCGCCGCGGAGGTCCGGGGCGTTTGCGGTCTGTCCCCACCAGAGCCTATCGTCAGACCGCTTATGTGACCAGACGATCTCACCCTGCGGATTCAGAATCGCCACCATGATGGGTGCACCCAGATTATGATTGGAAAAATTGACCAGGGTGAGGCCGGGCTGCATTTTTTCCTCGCGACAGACGTGCACCTCGATCTCGGGCCAAAGGGCTTTATCACCCACCATACCCATCTCCTTTCGCTGAATCCCCACGACGAGACATCCTACCCGGATGATAGATCAGGACGTTCACAGGTCAAGCCACGGGCCAGAACGCGCGCGTTGTAACGTCATTTTCCGACTGTATGCACTATACCTACGGAGCCGGGCGGCGAGGCGCAAGCGGCATTAAGAGGGTCCCAAGCCGATACGATACCTATAGCATCCGATCAGGGGACCGTAATCTCACCGAGCAAGACAGCGTCGGTGCCGTCGGCGAGACGGAGACGTTCTCCGCTCTCGTCATACATCCCAACGCGAAAATGATAAGTTCCATCCTTGACACCCTCGGGCACAATGAGTGTGCGGGTTTCGATAATCACCTCACCCACGGCCCAACCGGGCGTAGGGCGCGTCCAATCGACCGGTTCTCCGTCACTCTGAGCTACAAGATGCCCCCCGTCGTCAACGAGATGGACAAAAACGCGATACGGGATCGCGATCTCATCAAGCGCCTGCCAAGCGAGTTCAACCTCCAACGACGAGCCAGGAGTCACCGACTGCTGTGGAATTGAGTAGCCAGCCAGGCGGATGACAGAACCAAACACCCGATCTGCACTCGTCAAGGTCTCAGGAACCGTCCAGATTCGCTCCGGCGCCTGGACGTCAAGAGGGATCTCGGCCAACGGGTCGCAGGAGGGGAGCTGAACTTTGATCGCGTACTGCCCACTCTCCAGAGAACCGGGCAACCGCAGGGCAGGACATCCTATCCACCGGTCACCGCGGCGCCATTGGTCCGTCGGCCACTGTGCAGCAGATGGAGGTATCTCCCAACTCTGCATAATCGTGCCCTGATCATTCTCAAGAATGACGTTTACCCATTTCGCATGAGTGGGTTGACGGCGCGCTTCCCACACCCAGCGCAGATGCAGCGATTCTCCCGGCGCTAACGAAGCGCGGTCGGGTTCCACCTGCCACAGGCCCAGGGCACCACAAGCCCGAAGTTCTGCCTGGGGAGTGACCCCCAGATCATGCAAAGTCGGAGGCGTATCAGGCGGGGCCAGCTGAATCGGTGCCAAAGAGAGCGCCGGCCCGACAGGATTGCCGTCGATGCCGATGACCGAGGCCGGCTCCAACGTCTTGCGGTCGAACAAGGACAATGTCGGTGTATAGATCCCCGGAGGGATTCCAGCAGGAAGACCCACCAGCTTATCCATCCGCGCATAGCTGTTCGCAGGCCAGGCTTGAACAGGAGGTGGGGTGCGCCCCCATCGAGCGGGGCGCATCAATGTCGGCCATGCATCGCCATCGGAGTCCTCCAGGGAAAGACCGGTGTGCCAGTCTCCATCCCCTGGATTGAGCGCGCTCCAGAACATCGTGAATTCCTGGGTGGTCCCAGAGGGCACCATACCCGTCAGCCCCTCCGCACCTATCAACATAGCGCGGTCCCCAAAATTGATCTGCATCGGCGTCTCCACGCCGCGAAGGCTACCATCCTCCTGCAGCCTGGTAGCACGCCAGAGCCACGGTTGTCGATCGACAACACCCACCTTCAGTAAGATCAAAGCCAGACCCACGACAGAAGTCGCAACCACCGCATGGCGTGGTGGTCCTCGCCAACCCGTGAAGGTCCCGCCCCTGGGAAGACCGAGGGTCAGACCGACGAGGCCTGCGAGACTGATCGCGGAGATCGCGTCTGCAGCCAATCGCAGCGGCGTCTCGCCAAAGGCTATCTCAATCTCATGCGTGCCGGCCGGCACACGAAAGGTGAGTAACCCTGAACCCGACGCCGGGACCACCGGCACCCGCACACCGTCAATGAAGGCCTTCCAGCCCGGATAGTAGAGTGCAAGATAGCGAGCTGTAAATGATTCCGGGGAAGACAACCGGATCCTTGCCCGGAGAGCGTCATAGCGGGACGCGTGAATGACAGCGCCCTCAGGAAGAGCGGTGGAGGGCAACCGCACGACGGGACCGCTGGTCTCGTAATCATCGAGGAGCGATGGGGCCTCTACAAGGCGCTCCGCCCAGATGGGCAAATATTCACCCTTGGCCGTTGTTCCAAGCGTATCTGTCGTATGCTCCCACCGGATCATCGAATCGACCGAGATTTCAGAAGGGGGCGAACAATGGTCAGGGAAAAACCAACCGAGATTGGCAAAAATGAGTACCACTATCCCGAGTACGGGCAATAAATCCGCGCTGACGTCGTACTTTTCTCGAAGCCACGTAGAACCCGCAGCGGTTCCGGCTCCGATCAAGAGTGAAAGGGAAAACGCAGCAGGGCCGAGATAACGCCAGGGGAATTGAACGTATGATAACAACAGCACCCGATCCCAAAGAAACTGGGAAGGCGCGAGGGTCAGTGCAGAAAAAAACAGAGCCAGAAAAACCAAGCTGCCGACGAATCCGCGCTCAGGCTTCTCAAGCTTGTGCCAGAAAACGATGGGGACCAATCCCAGGATTGCAGGCACCAAACCCAAGCTTTTTTGTGGCCAATCGTTGACAAGGTTAGGATCGGCGCGTCGGGGCAGCGCGAGCAGATGATCGAGGGGCAGGAAATTGTATCGATAGTCGAAGACCCATGTTCCCAGCAGTCGCCCCGTCTGGACATACGCCCGTTCGACCATGGGTGGCAGCCAAAAAAAGGCCGTGATCCCCAATCCTAACAAGCCGAACAACGCACCGCGCCCCACAGCATCCGGTTCTCGCATCTGTATGGCCAAAAGTACAACCCAAAGGATCAGCAACGGCGCAAAGAGAAAGGCGAAGAGGTGATGGCTCATCACCATCGCCGCAAACGCGGCGGTACCGATCCATAGAGCGCGGCGATCTTTCAACCGAACCCAGCGATGGAGCCCCCAGAGCACCAGCGGGGGCCACGCCCATGCAAAGGCTTCCCACAAGCTGCCTCGATTGAAGATGTCGTAGGCCTGAAACGGTGCGTAGACATAGGCAATCCCCGCAACCCAACCCGCCTCGCGACCAAAGAGTTCGCGGGCCAGCTTGACCATCGTAAGTCCACCGAGGACGACGCCGAGTGCGAAAACAGCATTCATCGAAACCGTCCACGCTGCCCCCATCTGATGCAGCAACGCAACCAACGAGGGCGGAAACGGCGAAGTAAAGAGATAAAGGGGAAAGCCCAGGCCGTGTGCCATCGCAGGCGCCCAACGTGAGTAGAGAACCCCCTGCTCCCACAGCGATGCGATCTGCACCGCACGCCAGAGATGAAAGATGTGATCGTATCCACATGCCAACGTGTCAACCAGCAAGGGCTGTAGAGCCGGAATGCTGAAAAGCAAGGGGACAACGAGGTCGAGGGCGCGATCCACGACCCGCATAACCCGAGGTGAGTTGGCGCGTCGAGACGTTATCATTTACTGACCCTCGACCGGTATTATTGTCTCCAGGATGACGCCGTCCCCACCGAGATTTGTCGCCAACCGCGTGCCGTCCTCGTGGTAAACCCCGACCCGGACTGTGTAGGCATCAGAGCCTGCACGGTCCGACACTTCCACAGACCGAGATTCTACAACCACCTCACCGACGGCCCATCCAGGGGTCGGTCGGCCCCAAGAAACGGGAACCCCGTCGCTCTGATCAATCATCCGACCCTCGGCATCCAATAAATGGACGAAAATCCGATAGGACTTATCCAATTCAGTGACAGCCTGCCAAGCCAGCGAGACCGTCAGGGTCTCACCGCTATCGACACCAGCCGTATCCACACGATATCCGACCAATCGAATCCTGTCGCCGAAGAGGATATCCGTCGTAGTGAGACCGTCCGGCACCGTCCATCGCCGTTCCGGCGCCTCGACCCCCAAAGCCACCCGTGCCAATGGATCAGCACACCCCTCCAAGCGCGCCTCGAAGGTGTAAGATCCGGTTGCCAAACCGCCGGGCAGTCGGAGCACGTGTTGACCCAGCCACCGATCTCCAACTCGCCATCGATCCGTAGGCCACCAACTCGCGACCGGGGGAAGCAACCAGCTATCCAAAACCTCATCGTCTCGATCGGTCAAAGAGATCTCCGCCAAACGGACACGAGCCGGCGCTCCAGTCGCTTCCCACACCCACCGTACAGCCACAAGACCACCGGGAGCGGCACTTCCGCGGTCCAGGGTCATCGACCAAAGCGCGATCCCATCACACGCACTTGGGGGTTCGGGCGCGCTCACACCGAGATCAGACAAAGAAGGAGAGACTGCGGGACGGACGATCTCGATCTCACCGAGAACCAGTTCAGTGCCCAAGGGTTCACCCTGCGGACCGAATAGCGTCGCGGGCTCGAGGGTATCGCGGTCGAAGAGACCAACCACGACATCGTAGGTCCCGGGTGGCGTACCCGGCAGCGGCGACACAAGGTGCGGGTCAAAGACAAACTCACCGGGTTGCCACATCATTGTGGGTGGTGGCGGCTCATATCCGCGAGGCCGCAGGGTTCCGGCGGGGCTCCAAGTGCGTCCCTCCCGTCCCACCAGGAGTATCGACGTTCTATACTCAGCAGAGGGAGTCGCCCGCGCGATCCAGAGCAGATCGATCCTGAGTTCATCGTCGGCGGTCACCAAATCGGTTTCAACCCGGGCACCGATCAAATCAAGTCCTACGTCGTAGACGTGTGCGACCGGCGTCAGTCCCTCCGGCATCCGTCCTGCGCCTAAGCGAGATATCGGAACTGCCGCCCCCGACCGCCCGATGAACAACCGCAGGATGGTTATCCCCGACACCACAGCAAGCCAAACTACCGTCATAGTGGGATCCACCCTAGTAGGAGCCATTCTCGATACATCAAGAGGGGGGCTCTCGTTACGGCAAGCAGGCCAATGGCCCCAAAGCGAGGATCCGATCCAGCCTACTAGCCCAACAACCGTCATGGACAGAGCCAAACTGCGAGCGGTCGTCGCACCCAGCCAAACTTCCACCTCATAAGTGCCGGCAGGCACCGGAAATGTGAGAAATCCGGTATCCTCCTCCGGAGAGACAGAAACCGGCTTCCCATTGACAGATGCTTTCCAACCCGGAAAGTAAAGCCCTAACCAACGTGCCTGAAATGCCTGAGGGGTTGATAGAACTAGGGAAGCACGCAGAGGTCGGTAAACAGACTCGTCGATGGTGACACCCTCTGGCAACGAGGCGGCATCCAGTCGTTCCGGCAGCTCCCCGCGGATAAAAGCTTCGGCTAACTGAGTATCAGTGGGATGCGTTTCGACCCAGATTGGAAAATAACTGCTTTCTGGGTCGATCCCGATCCAGCCGGCACGCTCATATCGGTAGACATCCTCGATCGTTGGATAAGGCTCCTCAGCACAGATACCTTTAGGTGGAAATGTTCGGGGCCAGGCCAGGATCGTCAAAGCGACGACCAGGGCGAGTGCGAAAACCCCGCGAACCCGTGAAGGTCTCACGGAAGAGTCACGTAAGGACAACGGAGACGCATCCTCTCCCACAACAGCCCCAGCCAACAAACTCACCGGCAGCAAAGCCCGCCCTACCAGACGCCACGGAAACTGCACGAAAGCCAGCAAGGGAAAGGCCTCCCACACACCTACCGAGGGCGCGGTCGCAAGCCAGAGATATCCGATCGCAACACACCCAAAGAGAGCCGCTACCCATCGTCTGGCAGACGTCCCGCCTCGCCACAGAATCCACCCCAGGCCCAAGAGACCCAACAAGCCGGGACCGATCCCCAGCGGGACGCGCATCGGGGGATTAAGATAGTTGGGGTCGTGGCTCAAAGGCGGGGTAAGAAGTATCTCCCGCCACGTCAAAAAGTTGAAGTGAAAATCGTTGTTGCGCGTTGTTCGTGAGAGATGCAGTTGAACGAAATGCTGTTCTGTGAGGGCCGGCAGCCAGAACCACGCAGCAACTAGAGTGGCCAGACCCACCGCCAGGAATGCCCGCGGCCAATAACCCCGACGCCGGTGAATAATCGACAGCACAAGGGTATAAAGGCCGAGAAAGGGTGCAAGCAGAAGGGACGAGATATTGTGACTCAAAAAGAGCCCGATCAACAGGGACGTGCTTGCGACAAATGCGCCGCGTTTCCCATAAAGAATAACACGTCGCACGCTCAAGAACAGCCAGGGGAGTATCGCCAGGGCCACAGACTCCGGCATGTTACCCCGTCTCAGCACATCCAAGAGCACATAGGGTCCCAGGCCATAGGCGACGCCCGCGACCCACCCCGCCCACCCACCCCACAGATCGTCGGCCAGCGCTCCCGCACCGATCGCGCCGGCGAGAAGACTGATACCGTAAATCAGCCCCAAAACCAGGGGAATCGGAATTTCGATCAGGGCCAACAACTCACCGACAAGATACGGAACCGGTTCTCGGTAATTGAAAAATGGGTATCCGTGGCCCAGGGCCAGGTTGGGAAGCCAGCGAGCGAAGACCCACCCGTGTTTGAACATATCGCGCATAGCCACAATTCGATATTGATGCCATATATTGTCATGCGTACATGGCAACGATGTCGAGTTGAGGAGCGGAATAAGGACAGGCAACAAAAGAACGAAGAGAACCAGCCACCGCACAAGGTTGGATCGTTGGTATGTCATCAACAGGATTGTACCATGTTCCCGTGACCCGAAAACATTCGAACGGCCGCTGATGAAAAGCTGATCGCCGTTACGGCTCCTGCAGCGAGACCTGATAGACGTGGAGCATCCTCTGCGCAACGGTAAACCAGGTGAGGGTCGCCATCACGACAAGCGTGAACCGAACAATCCCCGGCACAATAAGGCCGACGGCCAGGAAAACCACACGTACAACCCGCGTAAACAAGCCTACCTCACAGGTATATCCCAGACCTTCAGCACGAGCGCGCGTGTAACTGACCATCACGGAACCAAGCAGAATCAGGAAGAGAAGCGCAATATCAGCGACCCGCCTCGCACTCAACGCCCACACCATCAAGCCGAAAAGAACCGCGCCCTCAGAGAAACGGTCCAACGTCGAATCAAGGAAGGCACCGAACCGACTTTGTTGTCGCGTCTCCCTCGCCAAGGACCCGTCCAGACCATCGACGGAGGAAGTTAAAAGCATAAGGATCCCACCCACCTGCAACCGACCGGCAGCCAGGACAGCCCCGACCCCCGCCGTTAATAGAAATCCTAACCAGGTCAGCTGATTCGGTCGCACTCCCCATCGCGCCAAAAAACCGATAACAGGACGTATCACGCCGGCCATCCGCTTTCGCAGCCAGTCTGTGAACGTGAAAGATGTATCACGCTGGGTTGACACGGAAATCGGGCACCTCCCTACAGAATAGATCGCGGTATGAATGCCAGGAACGAACGTATCCTACTCCAGACCGGTATCCTGTCAACTACAGATCTGGGCATAAAACACTGAATTTTCCCTTGCTGTTTTGTTCCAATTGCGTTAGAATCGCCTTACACATGCCGAATTGTGAACCAGACATCAGTCCCAACCGAGAGTGGACGAAAAGATCCGGACTTACCCACATGCCCATTCGATTGTTACCTGAGGAAATTGCATCCCGAATCGCCGCTGGCGAGGTCGTCGAGCGCCCTGCATCAGTCGTCAAAGAGTTGATGGAAAATAGCCTGGATGCCGGTGCGACCCGGATCGAGATCGAAACTATCGATGGCGGCAAAAAGCGGATTCGAGTCCGGGACAACGGGGTCGGCATCCCCCGTGATGAAGTGCCGCTTGCCTTCCGTCGCCACGCCACCAGTAAGCTCGAAACCACCGAGGATCTGGAGAGGATCACCACCCTGGGATTTCGCGGTGAGGCACTTTCAAGCATCGCGTCGGTTAGCCGGGTGACGTGTACGACCAGGCACGTTGAGGAATCGACGGGCACGCACATTCGCCTGGAGGGTGGTGAAGTAATCACCACCCGATCAGTAGGAATCCCGCCGGGGACCGAGATTCTCATCGAGGATCTCTTCTACAATGTACCTGCCCGCCGCAAGTTCCTGCGGACCGATCGAACAGAGCGGCGCCATATTGACAGCTTCCTTACACGATATGCCATTGCGTATCCGGACGTTGCCTTTCAGGTGCACCACGATGGACGTGAGGTACTCCTCACGTCGGGTCACAGTCGGCCCCAAGAGGTGTTGATCAACGTCTACGGTATGGAATTGGGGGCGAACCTGCTGGAGATCCCTGCCGCATTGACGGACGGTCGCGTCATTCGCGTGCGCGGTTTTGTCGGGCCACCCACCGTGCATCGCGCGAACCGTGGCTATATCACGATTTTCGTCAATGGGCGCTGGATCGAAAACACGATGCGCCTGAACTATGCCGTGATCCAAGCTTATCATACCCTGCTGCCCGTCAAGCGCTATCCCGTCGCGTTTGTCCTAATCGATCTCCCTAACGAGGACGTCGACGTCAACGTCCATCCAACAAAAGCGGAGGTTCGCTTCAGGGACGGCGATGCCGTATTCCGAGCCGTCCAGCGCGCAGTTCGTGCGACGGTCATTCAGGAGTCTCCGGCAGCGGCGGCGTTCGAGGAAGCGCGTCCAGAGACGGATACGACGCCCGATCAGGCCGCGGAAACCGATACTCAGAGAAATCGATCTCGCCTGCGACAGATCCAACCCCGGGAGCAGCAATTTCGGCTGCCGAATCAGGACACGACCGTTACTGTGACAAAGCCAGCCGGATCCACCACTCAAGGTCAACCGGGGAGAGCGCTGCCGCCCCTGCGAATCCTTGGTCAGGCTGCCACGATGTTCATCATCGCTGAGGGGCCGGACGGCCTCTACCTGATTGATCAACACGCAGCTCACGAGCGGGTACTCTACGAGCAGATGGTATCGGAGGAGGCCCGGGGGCAAATTCGAACTCAAACACTTTTGGAACCCGCGATGGTCTCTCTTCCGGCGGATGCAGCCGCGCATCTCGAAGAACTGCTGCCCACGATCCATCAACTCGGTATTGAAGTCGAGACCTTTGGCCCCAACACATTTCGAGTTCGCGCGCTGCCAGCTCACCTTACAGACGTATCACCCGGTGATCTTCTGGCCGATATTGCGAGCAGCTTGGAGGCCGATTCGACAGTGGACGACGAGCTTGAGGAGGCGCTCGTCAGGCAAATCTGCAAACGTGCAGCCGTCAAGGCGGGGCAGGTCCTCGCGCCGGAGGAGATGAAACAGTTGATCCGCGATTTGGAGCAGACGATCAACCCGCGAACGTGTCCTCATGGCCGTCCGACCATCATCCAGATTTCAACAGAAGCGCTGGCCCGGCAGTTTGGACGGATCTAGTGAGGACGATAACAAAAACTGCAACCCACCTATGAACCCACACAAGGATGAACACGATGACCCTATCTAAAGGAGTACGTTCTAGGATAACGCAGCTGGCAAACCAGATCGTGGCGCAATATCACCTCAAAGACCCGCCGGTCCCTGTCGAGACGATCTTGTCCAATCCACCGGGAGAGTTGGAGGGCGTGGATATCACGGATCTCTCCCTGGTGTTTGGCGCGGGTGAGCACCGCCATGAATATCGTTTGGGACTGGGTCGGCTGCTCTATCGGGAGATATGTCGTGCTGGCCTTGAGGCCCCCCCGATGCCTTATACCGGCGAAGCTGCCCGAGCCTTCGCCAAAGAACTCCTGGCTCCCGCGATGTGGCTGAAGCCAGCGGCTCAACGTCCGGGCGTCACGCTCCAGGATCTTGGTGAGGAGTTTCAACTTCCGGAGTATACTGTCGCCAGCCGTCTGGTGGAGCTGGGGCTTTGGGTCGAGGGAATGGAGTAAGCATCACCTGGAAGGGAACCTGCAGCCCTCCTGGACGCTCAACCGACATCACCGATCGCCACGGTCGTTGGGGTGCACGATCTCGACCCCGGCGACGATGTCGGACGTAGGGGTCCGGTAAGCATAGGCCAGGTTGGGCGTGTTATGCGCGAGTCCTATTCGTCCCTGACGATCGACAAGAACGACCCCGCCGTATCCCCGCACCCGATCCCAGAGCTTGTCGATCACAGCATCAGCCGCCTCCTGAGCCGAGAGTCCTCGCGCCATCAAATCACACGCGGTCTTGCTGGTCACGATGCGCATCAAATCCTCACCGGAACCCGTAGCAACCGCCGCGCCGATCTCGTTATCGGCGTAGGCGCCGCAGCCGATCAAGGGCGAATCCCCAACGCGTCCGGGCCACTTGTTCGGCGTACCTCCCGTCGAGGTCGCGACCGCCATGTTTCCGTCGCGATCGATAGCAACCGCTCCCACGGTATCGCCCAATCGCACCGGCGACGCCAGGCTGTGCTTGGGAGGCGACCAGCCGCCAGGGTCCTCACGCCCCCACGGGATGTCTTTCGATACCCGTGCTACACCGTAGGACTCGGCAAGGGCCTCGGCCCCTGCCCCAACAATCAATCGATGTTCGCAGCGCTCCATGATGTGTCTGGCGAGAGTAATCGGATGAGAGATGTCCCTGACAGCAGCAACCGCACCGAACTCCAAAGTGCGACCATCCATCAGGATGGCGTCCATTTGGACGTCACCCACCCGGTTGAAATAACTCCCTCGCCCGGCATCGAACGTCGGATCGTCCTCTAGAATCCGGACTGCGATCTCTACGACGTCAACGGCTGAAGTTCCTCCAACCAAATGCGCCCATCCCGCTGCAACAGCTTCTTGACATCCTGCAGTTGCACGCGTTCGTTCCTCATCCGCAATATACCAAGCTCCACCGTGTACCACCAAGACCGGATGCACCAACCCAACCCCCTTCTCGTCGACCTGGCGTCCCGCCGAGAATCCTTTACGTAGATCACCAGGGTTCTATTATAATCTGATCATAAATGACTAAAGCGGTTCTGCGTTCCCCTGGATATCACAGAAAAGTTTAGCGTTTTATGTCCGGATCTATATGACCGCGTATATCAGCTCCAACGATTATAGACATCACCTCCGATGTGGCAAGACCCACCGCGCCGGAGTCACCCGACCCCGGGCCACACACCGAACTTGTCTTTTCATCGGGGGACGCCAAAATTGCGCACGCGACTATGGGCGAGCTTACAATAAACTGCATTGAGGATATGACGCTAGGAGGAGACCCTGATCAAACGCAAAAACGGTTGGGTGCTTGGAACAACAATCTTATTGCTTGCCGCCTTCTTGCGCCTCGCAGCGTTCGATGAAGCCCTGGTCGGGTCCGACCAGTCATCGATCTTGGCCGCGGCTGCAGAGATAGCTGCGCTCCGGGACTTCCCTCTGGTCGGTATCAAATCATCAGTCGGCGTCATGCAGACAGCGCTGCCGGCCTATCTTGCGGCACTCGGTTGGATGTTGCTCCCTCGGGTGATCGCGGTCAAATGGCTGTACGCAGTCCTGGACTTGATAGCGCTGGCATTTCTTTTTTCTGCGGTCAAGAACGAGCGCGGATGGACGGCAGCGAGCATCGCGGGATTGCTCTACGCAACTAATCCTTGGCTGGTTGAGTACAATCGCTGGATTTGGTATCAGACACTCATTCCCACCTTTGCGACCGTCGCATTCGCAGGTCTTCTCCTGACACTATCGGATCGACAACGTACCGGATGGCCCCTCACGGTGGCTATGTCCGGAGCGGCACTGATGGGGCTGGTTCATCTGGCATCGGTGCCTTGGGCAGCTTTGCTCTTTCTACTCGGTTTTGTGGTGGCAATTCGCCGCCGCTGGCTTCCTGCCTACGCCGCCGGTGTTGGATTCAGCTTGATCGCAGCTTATCCCTATCTCCATTACCTCATTAAGACCCGGTTTGCCGACGTAGCGATGCTGCTGACCCAGGGTGGACAGTCAAGCTCCCGCAATTGGGCAGCTTACCGACTGACAATAGAGCTTCTCAGCGGTCAACAGGTTCTGACGACACCACGGAGCTCTCTCTGGGCCGAATCGGTCGTGGAGCCAAAAACGCTCTATTGGGTCATCCCTAGCGTGCTTGGTTTTGCCGCCATCGGCGCACTCCAGGCAATCCATCGCAGACACGCATCGGCTTATCTGCTGGCGCTGGGCTGGACGCTCGCAGCACCAACCATCTTTGTATTCACCGGATTCCATCTTCAGCACTTTTATCTACTCTTTATCTTTCCAGCTCCTTGGGTTCTCATAGGAATGTGGTCGAGTGAGACAGTACCGCCTCAGTCCGTGATTGAAGAGAGCGTCCAGCGACTTGCCCTAGCAAGTACGCTCATCGTTTCGGTGTGGTGGGCTTATCTGTGGGGTGTAAGGATTGTCTACGAGAGTCGGGGAGCCCTCCGGGCACCAACGAGAGCGTGGTTAATGGATCGTACGGTGGATCGCATCGGGCATTTCCTCAACATGGACCCCCAAAATGAGGTCATCATACTCACCGAGTTTGGAGGCGGACTCTCTCCCTACGACTGGATGCGCAATGCACTTAATACAGACCGAGTGCGGATTGTACCCGCCGACCGGGGCTTAATCCTCCCGCCTGACGAGAGTTGTTATCTGCTCGGACCCGGGGCCACACCCGCAGACCTAACACCCGCCGCATCTTTGGATATCCAATTTGAGGAGCGGTCATCTATGACCGTAATGGCTTCGCCTCCCTGGCGGTTCTTCTGCTACAACAACCGCCCACCGATGCCTGCCCCTTTAGCCCAATGGAGAAATGGGCTGACGTTGCTCGATACGGATATCCAGGGGCACTGGCAAGCATCGGGCACGTTAAATGTGCAGCATGCCTGGCATTATAGGACTCGGCGAGATCAGGTATATCATCTCTTCAATCACCTGACGGAAGAGGAAACGCTTGTCACCCAGGCCGATGGTGCGGGAGTCCCAACCCGATTCTGGCGTGATGATGATGGACTGATCACCCACTTCACGCTCAAATTACCCGAGACCTTAAACGAAGAGACTCAATACCATCTTAAGGTCGGAGCCTATACCTGGCCCGGACTTGAGCGAGTTCTGCTCTTGGATGGGACAGACGCCTATACCGTCGAAACATTCTCCGGTAGCGTTATGCATTGATAGCGATCAATCGAAACGCGAGGGATCTCGTGACTACGGATATTCTTCAGACGCCAGAAGCCAGGCCGACAGGGCCAACATCAATCCGATATGGAGATGCACATTGTTGACGAGCAGGTTATCCACCAGGCTGTGGGCCGCAAATTGACACCACGCTCCGATCAATCCCAGCGTGAGTCCACGATGCCATCCGGTCTGCCGATGTAAAGTCGCCATCAACCGCCCAACCCATAGCCCTAACCAGAGCAGATATCCCGACAAACCCAGCAGCCCGGTCTCCGCCAACAGGTTGAGATAGGTATTATGCGCGTGTCCTAAGGCCAGAGGCCAATTGGCAAGCCGATACACGGGATAGGCAGACTCATAGCAGCCCAGCCCCACCCCGAGCCAGAAATGATCGCGCCACATGCCCAGGGCGGCCTGCCAATGGGCCACGCGCTCGAGGACAGCATAACTGGCATCGGTGACGGCAACTCCGCGCACATCGGCAAAGCGCGTGTAGGCTAAAAATCCAATCATCCGTTCACTTATCGCAGTCGGCAACCACCCGGCAAGATAGGCCCACCACCCGGCAGCCAGCAGTGCCACGACGCCTGTCAAACCCCAAAATCTGCGGCGTGGAAAAAGCACAGCTATGCCCAGCATCGCCACGCCAAACCCCATCCATCCACCACGGGACCAGGAAGCGATCAATCCGCCGACCAACCCTAACACGGCAGCCGAAACCAACAGCCGCCGCAGCATAGGCCACCATCCCTCCCTGCCCCGCTCACGAAACCAACTGTCCCACATACCGGCGGACAATCCCACCGCAACCGCAGCGACCATCCCGACGAAACCGGCATAAGGATTCGGTTGTTGAAAGGTCCCATAAGCCCGATACAACCGCCCGAAGATCAGAAAAGCATCAGGACCGTCGCCGCGGCCCACAAACTGCCAGAGCCCAACGCCAGCCTGAATAAGACCAGCACCGAGTAACGTGGCGATCATCACCCCACCGACAAGGTTCCGAGAATCGCTCCGAATCCGTTGTGAGACGACCAAAAAGATCAGAAGGATCTGAACCCATTTTGACAGCTCAAGAAATCCAACCCAGACATCGACCGGCGACCATAGCGTAAGCAGATAAAGACCGAGAAGCCCCAAGAGAGGAGCCAGGAGCGGAGGGGTCGGTATTTCGATCTCCCGCCGCACCAAACCTTGCAACAACCACGCACAGAGCGCGGAAACGAATGCGATCTGACCGATATAGTTGGGGACACCGGGAGCGGCAATGTGCAACCACGCCGTCAGCGGCCCAACCAAAAGCGAGAGGATCACCCCGACCAGCGGCTCAATCAGCAAGGCAACGAGAAATCCGCTCCCCACAACCCCAAACCCGACATAGACCAGAGGCAAGCCGGCAATCAGAAGGCCCGCAAAGCCGCCGAAAATCGAGAGGCCAATCAGGACACACCACCAGCGCCAGTGCGTGAGAACGCCCGGTGCTCTCCAGGATTTCAGTACTCGATCCATTGCACTAATTTGAGATCGCGATCGTACACAAACTTCGCATGGAAAAAGTCAGTGTCCGAACTCAGAATCCGGGGAGCGAAGATTGCATCGGCCTGTGGAATCGGCAGGTCACGATAATAGCGCGCCAAGGGAACCCAATCCAACGCGCCCTCCCGAAGGTCTGGGGTAAGTTTGCCCTCAAAACAGTGGGCCACGTAGATAAAGAGGAACCACTGCCAATCAGGTCGTGGGGAAACTTCGGTGCAAAACCCCTTCCAGTCCAGATTGCTTACATGAAGGCCCGTCTCCTCAAACATCTCGCGCTTTGCCGCGTCCATCGGGGATTCATCAAGTTCCACTTTGCCGCCGGGAGCGATCCAAAGACCGAGGTTCGGCGCCTTGTTGCGATGAATAAGCAGCACCTCGTCGTCCTGCTTCGCATAGACCAACACACTGGCGATCCTTGCCATCAGGCCAATCCTAGGCGCTCGCGAAAATACGCCGTCGTCAACGTCAGCCCCTCGCGAAGCGAGACCTCAGGCTCCCAGCCCAGCCATTCGCGCGCCCGGCTGATATCCGGACACCGCCGCTTGGGGTCGTCTCGGGTCCGCTCATCCTCCGGAATGACAAACGTGATATCGGAGGGGCTATCCGTGACTTCGATGACAAGCTTGGCGAAGTCCAGGATTGTGATCTCATTGGGATTGCCGATATTGACCGGATCTGTCTCGTCTGAGGCCATCAGGCGCATGATTCCCGCGACCAGGTCATCAACGTAGCAGAACGCTCGCGTCCGTTGCCCCTTGTCATACACAGTCAAAGGATCGCTGCGGAGCGCCTGACTGATGAAATTCGGGACGACCCGTCCATCATCCACACGCATCCGGGGGCCGTAGGTGTTGAAAATCCTCACAATCCGAGTGTCGACGCCATGATAACGATGGTAGGCCATCGTTAAGGCCTCAGCGAAGCGTTTGCTCTCGTCGTAAACGCCGCGTGGCCCCACAGGGTTGACGTTTCCCCAATAGGATTCCTCCTGCGGGTGGACCAATGGATCCCCATAGACCTCCGAGGTGGAGGCCAAAAGATAGCGGGCGTCTTTGACCAATGCGAGACCTAACGTATTGTGCGTACCCAGCGCACCGACCTTCAAAGTCTGAATCGGAAAGTTTAAGTAATCGACTGGGCTGGGGAGAGATGCAAGATGGAGCACCATATCGAGATGACCGGCAACGTAGATATAGTTGGTGACGTCGTGCTTGATAAAGGAGAATTGAGAATGACCGGCTAGATGTGAGATATTGTCCGTCGTCCCGGTCTTAAGGTTATCCATAGCGATCACCTCATGACCTTCATCAAGATATTGATCGCAGAGATGCGAACCAATAAAGCCTGCTCCGCCTGTGATAAGAATACGCATATTGACTCCTTAGGTGGTTGTCTAGTACCGAAATTATACTTCAGCCGTTGAACAAGTCACCTGCCCGATGGTGACCCTGAAATCTTGCAACCTACGCCTGGGTAATCCCGTATGGACTAATAGAGCAGTGTCGCGGCATCAGTGCTGCAACCGAGAAAAGCAAATACAGGACGTGATAGAGAGCGACAACTTCACACGAAATCGTTTCTGTGCTACAATGGATGTCAGGCGAAAACAAGCGACAATCAACAGAAACCCACGAAACCTAACCGCTTGAGGAGGGGCAGAATGAGTCTACTCGACAAAGTCCAGGGCGAGATGTCTAGTTTGGAAGCATTGATTGCCAAAATTCCGGGATACAAAGGCTACAAAGCGAAGGAGCAACGGCGGGAAGCCGATCGCCTCTTGAGAGAACATATAGCCAATCGTTTGCGTACGGTTAAATCGCGACTCGATGCACTCCAGACGGACCTTGTCTCGTCCGGTAAGATCGATCTGCTCGACGAAGCAGGAAGTGCCTCCACTCAACTCCAGACATTTATCGACCGCATACAGACTGCCTCGTACGGGTACAGCGGGCTATTCGACGCCTCTCGCATCAAGGAGGACGATCTCGATCGCGTATATGAGTTCGATGCGGCGCTGCTGAGCTATGCAGATCGACTGGAGGGTGCTATCGCTCGGGCCCGGGAGGAAATGGAGGGCGAAGACGCCAAGGCTCAAATCCTGATGATCCGCGACTTGGCCCGTGAAGCAAATGCAACCCTTGACGAACGGCGCGATGTGCTTCGGGACATCGTCTGATAACTGAGGAGAAAACGAGGCGCTAGTCTCTTGCAGCGACGCCTTGATAGACCTACGGGAGGTAAATACCTATGGCCCGCGTTTTTGATCTAATCGAATATGTAGATGAGGGGCGTACCGAAATCGCCCATCGCATTCCGGAGCGTGGCTCCGGTGACTTCCGAATCGGCAGCCAGCTCATCGTCAGAGAATCACAGGCGGCAATCTTCTTCCGGGACGGCAAAGCCCTGGATACGTTCGGACCGGGACGCCACACCATCACCACCGCCAATATTCCCTATCTCGTTGACCTGGTTGGCAAAGCCTTCTCAGGACGGTCGCCTTTCCGTGCAGAAGTCTACTTTGTCACGACCCGTGAGCTTACGGATATGAAATGGGGGACGCCGCAGCCGATCACAATTCAGGATCCCATCCTGCGGATGGCCCGCGTGACCGGATACGGCACGTACGCGATCCAGATCACAGATCCGCAGCTCTTTGTGTCCAAGATTGTGGGGACTCAAAACCTCTACCGAACACAGGATATCCAGAATTTCTTCCGCAGCATTCTCTTGACAAAGATGATCGATCTGATCGGCGAGATGGGCAAGTCCATCATCCAGATGGCGGCGTTCGTTGAGGAGTTAGCAGCCGGTGTACGGGCGAAAGCCGCGGAGGAGTTTGCCGCCCGAGGCGTAACCCTGAACTCCTTTTATGTTGAGTCAATCTCTCCCACGGAGGAGACGGCGAAGGCCATCGACACAGCCTCGGCGATGGGTGCGATCGGTGATATGAACGCCTACATGCAGTATCAGGGAGCGAACGCGATGCGGGATGCTGCGCAGAATGAGGGAGCGGCAGGCAGCGGTGTGGGCTTGGGCGCGGGGGTGGGCTTGGGTTCAGCGATGGGACAGATGCTCGGACAAACAACGCAGCGCCAGCCACAGCAGCAACCGGCTCAGTCATCGGCGTCCCCGCCACCCGTCCCGCAGACCGGCAGCTACTACGTCGCGGTTAACGGCCAGCAGGCAGGCCCCTTTGATAGGGGATCCCTTCAGCAGAAGATACAATCTGGAGATCTCACCAAGGAGACTCTGGTCTGGAAAGAAGGTATGGATCAATGGGCGAAAGCGGGCGAGGTTTCGGATCTCAACCAGTTGTTCGGTCAAAGCCCGCCCCCGCTACCCTCAGAGTCATAGTCCGACAACCATCAAAACACAATGAGCCCGGATCTCGATATGTGATCCGGGCTCATCCGTATGAGTAATACCGCGTGGACACTTTGATCAGGTCTCTGTCCCAGCGTTATCCGAATCCCCGAGGCTATACCCCAGAGCGTCTGCCAGTTCCATACGGGTCTCGTAAGAGAGTGGCGGACTCAGTGGATTCTTGCGCAACCAGCGTTTGAGTTCTGCAGCCCTAAGGGCTGGAATCGGCGCCTTTTCCGCATGCAGATGTACGTCCGGATGGGTAAACAGAATAACCGCGCGAATTGGAATCTTCTCAACCTCCGATAACCGATCATCGAACGCATTCTCCAAGACTTCGACTTCCGCCTCAGCAAGCCGATCCGGACGACCCAATGATTCCTGACCGGCGAAGCGCCGAAGCCACCCGAGTTTTTGCTGGTGACGCCAACGCCCATCCTCATAGGCCACTTCCCCGGCTTGTGACTTTACGGTTATCACAGTAAGCCCCCCGGGTTCAACAAAAACGAAGGGAACCGGCGTACTGTAAATCAGCAGTGCGTAGTCGTCGTCAAACCCTTTCAAGGATTCCGGGACCCGTTTGTGGTGGGCCTGCTCGCCTACGTACCGATCACCCAGGTAGCCACCCGTCAATGAGATAAGGAGACCCACCCAGACAAGGGCCAGCGTTCCCCACATCCACTCCGGCTTGGCAAAGATCAGAACCGTAGCAAGCACCAGCATAATCAAACCTGCAAACGGGGCTATTTCGCCGATTTTAGCGCGTCTTTCAATCTTGGCCTCATTGGCAATGATCCGCATATACCCTCCTACCCCTAAGGAACTAAGGAACGACAATCGAACTGAGAGGTTGAAAAACATTCTGCAGCCAATAATTACTATGACACATTCTCACTCAAGACAGATTCATCAACGACCGAGTAGCTCGGACTTGATCGTGGGAATAACGTCTCCGGCAACGGCTTCCCGTGCCCGCAAAATCGCACTGCGCACAGCATAGGCATTCGATCGACCATGGCCCACGATAACCACGCCGTTCACACCTAACAAGAGAGCACCTCCGACCTCAGCATAATCCAGGCGTTTGACAAGACGCCGAACGCGGGGGAGTATAAAAAGCAGACCCGGAAGCCCAACCAAGAGCGCAGGCAGCAGCAGAATTCCGGCGACAATGGGTAACGCACCGGATAACAGATCCTTCTGAATGGCTCTCTTGAGAAACGAAGCAACAGCCTCCGCGGTTTTGATGTGGATATTGCCCGTAAAACCGTCGGTTACAACCACGTCCGCGTGCCCTTTAACCGCCTCCTTAGGCTCGACGTTGCCCACAAAATTGAGATCGCTCTCTTCGAGCATGGAAAAGGTCTCACGCAGTACCATCGTCCCCTTCTCCTCCTCCTCCCCGTTTGCCAACAAGCCGACGCGCGGTCGTTCGATCCCCATCACCTTCTCTGCGTAAATCGCCCCCATCTGGGCGAATTGCTTCAAGATATCCGGCTTGGGATCGGCGGTCGCACCGGTGTCCATAAAAAGCATCGGGTTCTCCGACATCGGATAGTGTATGCAGAGAGCCGGTCGGCGGATACCTCGTATGCGCCTGAGGTCGAAAATTGCCGAAGAGAGACACGCAATGGTGTTGCCAGCAGACACGAATGCATCCGCCTCACCATCTCGAACCATCCGCATACCGACCCTGATGGTAGCGTTCTCTTTGCTGCGGACCTCCCGTGCGTGATCTTCCATGGTCAGGACCTCGGGAGCGTGGACGACACGGATGTTCAAACCTTCCGTATCGTGCTTGCCCAACTCGCGTCGCGTGTCGTTCTCGGGTCCCACCAAGATGATCTCGTCGCCCCACTCTCGTGCCGCCATCACGGCACCAGCGACATCCGGAACGGGGCAATCATCGGTTCCAAACGCATCAACTACAATTCTCATCGTTGACCTCCTTACAACCGTGCATCTCCGAGAGCCATCCGCCCTGCCGTTTTTCAACACCCAAGCGCCAACCTTCAGGCTCCCCAGAACCAAGGCGGATCGTCATCCTCATCGGAGACAAAGAGCTCCTGATTCGAGAGATCCCAATCTTGATCAAAAGCCGCTCCACCATAGACCGACGCAGGCATCCCACGCCCATTCACCCACTGCTCGGCGACGGCGGGGAGGTCCGCCCGGGATCCGACGTGAATGCGCGGATCCGGTAAGGACGCGATGAAACGCTGTCCGTACCCCTTACTCAACAAGCGACGATCCAGGACAACGGCGATCCCCTGATCGCCTGCCGTGCGGATCAAACGCCCAAAACCCTGCATAAAACGCAAGATCGCCTCCGGGACCATATACTGGTGAAATGGGCTTTCGTAAGCCTCTGCCCGGGCTGACACAATCGGGTCACTGGGTACGTCAAAGGGCAGTTTCGCGATGACCAGACACGAGAGCGCTTCGCCTGGCACGTCAACGCCCTCCCAGAACGATCGTGTACCTAATAGGACAACCCGCTCATCCTCCCGGAAGCTCTCGAGGAGCTGAGATCGAGAAGTGCCCGATCCTTGAGAGTAGACTGTGATGCCCGCCTTCGCAAGAGGCTCGGTAATAGCCGTCGTGGTGGCTTTAAGCTGACTGTACGACGTGAACAGAGCCAGGGCTCGCCCCTCCGTCGCTTTAAACAAATCAATCAACGTCTCCTCAACGGTTTTCTGATATCCATGTGTGCCAGGCTCCGGAATATCGTTGAGAAGATAGAGCAAGGCCACGGACGGGTAGTCGAAAGGCGATCCCACGGCGAGATCATCGATCTCTTCCGCACCCAGTCGATCGCGCATGTAATCAAACGCCCCCTCAACCCGCAGGGTCGCCGATGTAAGGATCACCGACCGTTTCTTCTCGAGAAGATGCTGACGTATCAATGTGCCGACGTTGAGAGGAGCAACGTTGAAATTGAGTGCGCGCCCCCGTCGCATCGAGAGCCAATAGATCGCGTTCCGTGTGGGACGTCGAATGAACTGATCGAGTTGTGCGTGGGATTCCTCGAGCATTCGGCTCAACCCAACCATGCGAACCCGTAGGGATTCCAACTCAGGAGCCTCAACCTCTGTCAGATCCTCCAAGCCCCGGGTTAATCGTGACAATCGTTCAACGAAGCGGCCAAAATCCGGTTCCAAACGCGACCAGCTGACATAAATTTGATCCCAGCCCGGATCTTGTCGCATCGATTCCACCATTCGCAGTCGGACCCCATAGCCCCCACGTTGTTGAACGCGACTGTTAAGAAACCCTTCAGCATCCGAAAAAAGCGCATCTAATTCACGCTGAAGCCGCTTGCCCAGATCCCCCAGTTGTTGTACCTCCTCATAGATTTTGGCGCCGATACTTGGGGAGAGCGTACGGCCCATTTGGAGCAGCTCTTGTAGAAGGGAATCATACGAGCGCCCCGAACGAAGCAGCGCACCCAAAGCCCGGTCCAGACCAGGCCCCGTCACGGTATACTGCATCGAGTCGGTCGCTGCGGATTCGAGATGATGGGCCTCATCCACGATAAGCAGAGGATACTCGGGAAGCACTCGGTTCTGGGTAGCCAGATCTGCCAGCAGGAGCGCATGGTTCACAATGAGCAGATGGGCGCCCTCTGCCTTTGCCCGTGCCTGGTAGAAAAAGCACCGCCCCTCGTGAAAGACCCGACAGTGCTCGGGGTCGCACACCTCACTGGCGGCAGATAACTCGTGCCATACCCGGCGTTCGTTCGGCGTGGGGAGGAACAGATCGTCGCCATCCCCATCAATTGTACTCGGCAACCAGTACAGCACCTTGGCCAGAACACGCATCTCGTCTTCGCTGCGCGGGCCACGCTTTCGCAGCGCGTCCAACTGCTGCATACAGAGATAGTGGGAGCGCCCTTTGAGAATCTGATAGCGAAAGTCATAGAGTATATCGGCAAGCTGAGGAATATCCTTGTTGACCAACTGCTCCTGCAGATTGATGGTGTTGGTCGAGATCACGACGTGCTGACCGTTCAAGACGCCCCATTCGATCGCCGGGAGCAGGTACGCCAATGACTTGCCGGTACCCGTGCCGGCCTCTACCATTAAGTGGCGACCCGCATTAAAGGCATCTCCCACGGCCTGCATCATCTTCACCTGCTGCTCCCGGTATTCGTATTCAGGATAGACCTGGGAGATCGGGCCGTCTTCATCGAAGAACGCGGTCAACGCATCGAGATCAATAGGCTTCGGTTCGCGCCGGGCTCGCAAAGGCTCAAAGCTTGTCTCTTGAATAACCTGCCGCTTGACAGTGCGGGTGAATTTGTCCGCAAGTTGCGCACCAAGGGCGCCCTGGGTTCCGTAACGCCGGCGGCTGTAGAGCGCGTCCCCAAAGAAACGGGCCGGCCCCCAATGGACGCGACGACCTAACCGGATGATTTCCTTGAGCGTGGATTCGGGCATCTGAGAAGCACGTTCCAAAAGCTTAAGGAAGAGCGCCTGGGTCATCTGCGCATCGTCCAAAGCGCGATGCGTCTGCTCGACCGTCGTAAGCCCCAGATCGTGCACCAAATTGTTGAGGCTATATCGGCTGGCATGGGGAACCAGTATGCCCGCCAGTTCAAAGGTATCAATACGCGCACTTCGGCGAAGCACGCCGTGCTGGCGCATGAACGCCAGGTCAAAGCCAACATTATGGCCCACGACCGGATCACGGCCCACAAACTCGGCAGCCTGTCGGGTAGCCTCTCGCGAACCTATGGCATCCTTGACGTCCCGATTTGTGATGCCGGTCAATTCAACGACAAAGGGAGGAATCGGGCGTCCGGGATTAACCAACGTGGAGAACTCCGCAATGACGTGATCACGATCAAAGCGAACTGCGCCAATCTCGATAATCTCGTCGTGCGAAGGCTCTAAGCCGGTTGTTTCCAGATCAAGGGCAACGTACGTTTTAGGCATAGTGTCCTTTCCAGACAATAATGGAGTCATTATACCTCATTCCAACCGGGCTCAAAGCAAGATGTAACGCACTCGACGTAAAGACGGGGTATCGGGAAGCTGAACAGAAAAAAAACCCCGCGGTTCAGGTCGACAATGAACCGCGGGTACAGTCTTGGATCCAACCCGATTAGGCCTGGCTGAGAAGCCCCATCTGCTCTTTCACCTGTGCGGCTTCCGCCCGCATCGAGGCCAATTTGTCACGTTCCCGCTGAACAATGTGCTCGGGAGCCTTCTCGGCAAAAGGGCCGGCCAGACGCTCTTCACTCTCCTGAATGCGCTCGTACAGATCGTCGAGGTTTTTCTGCAACCGCGCCTGTTCGGCCTCCAGATCAACCATCCCTGCCAACGGAAGATAGGCGACCACGTCTCCCACGGTCACCGATGCCGACTGATCGAGCGGCTCGCAGATGCGAACTACAGTATATGCATCTGCATCGAGGCGGGCCAAGAAGGTCACCATCAGCTGCCTGGCCTGGAAGACCGGTGCCATCTCGCCGGCCGCCAGGGTAGCCGCGATCCGTCGACCGGCCTGTACGTTATACTCCGAACGAATCGCCCGGATCTCGCGGATCACCGCCATAATTGTAGCCATCTGATCTTCGGATTCCTCATCAATCCAAACTTCGTCCACATCCGGCCATGGTGCCATCATCAACGACTCACCAACCTTGGTCTCATTGGGGAATGCTTGCCAGATAGCCTCCGTCACAAAGGGCATATAAGGATGCAGTAAACGCAACGACTGCTCCAGCACAGCGATCAGGATCGTTCGCGGAGTAGTTTTGTCCGCTTCGTCATCGTAAAGCCGGACCTTGGTCGCCTCGATATACCAGTCGCAGAACTCATCCCAGAGAAAATCCCGGATCTGGCGCCCTGCCTCTCCATACTGATGCGACTCAATCAGGTTTGTCACCTGATCGGTTAACTGAGTGAGACGGCTGAGAATCCACCGATCCTCCAACACGAGGGCTTCCAAATCCAGAGCACTGAGGTCAGCCACGGGCTCGTCGTCCAGGTTCATCAGAATAAAACGGGCCGCCTGCCAGATCTTGTTGGCAAAATTCCGAGCCCCTTCCAACCGTCGAGGATCAAGGTTCATATCATTACCCGGTGACGAGGATGTCGTCAACGTATACCTGAGCGCGTCGGTGCCGTACTCCTCGATGATATAAAGGGGATCGTATTTCCAGGCGTCGGGCATCGATTTGCTGATCTTCTCGCCGTGCTCGTTGCGGATCAACCCGTGAAGATAGACATCCTTGTAAGGCACCTCGTCCAGCAGTGCCAGCGAGAGCATTGTCTCCCGCGCCACCCAGAAGAACAGGATATCGTAGCCGGTTTCCCGCATCGTCGTGGGGAAGAATCTTCGAAAATCAGGCGCCTCTTCGTCTGGCCAACCCAAGGTTGAAAAAGGCCAGAGGCCGGATGAAAACCACGTATCGAGTACGTCGGGATCTTGACGGATCGACGCACTCCCGCATTCGGGACAGGTTGAGGGGTCTTCAACGGCACTCCACTGATGATTACAGGCATCACAATACCAGACCGGGATACGATGCCCCCACCAGAGCTGCCGACTGATACACCAATCACGGATATTCTCCATCCAGTGAAAGAACGTCTTCTCAAATCGCTCCGGGATGATCTGCATTGCGCCCTCCCGGACGGCATTCATCGCCTTCGCCGCCAGAGGCTTGGTGCGTACGAACCACTGCGTGCTGATCCGTGGTTCGATCACGGTATCGCACCGCTCGCAGTGACCCACCGTGTGATGATAATCCTCGATGCGGACAAGCAGTCCCTCCGTCTCGAAATCGGATACAATGGCCTTGCGACACTCATATCGGCCCATCCCTGCATAAGGACCGGCCTCTTCGTTCATCGTCCCGGTATCCGTCATCACATCCACGACTTCCAGATTATGGCGTCGACCGATCTCATAATCGGTGGGGTCGTGCGCGGGGGTCACCTTGACCGCGCCGGTACCGAATTCCGATTCAACCGCCTCGTCTGCGACGATAGGAATCTCCCGCTCGACCGCCGGAAGCACAGCCATCAAGCCCACGATGTCCTGCCACCGAGGATCATCCGGATTGACGGCCACGCCGGAGTCACCGAGGATCGTCTCGGGACGTGTGGTCGCCATCTCGATGAATTCGGTCGCACCTTCCGCCCAACGGCCACTCTCCCAAGCGGCATGGGGACCGTCCCAATCCTCATTCAAGATCGGATACCGGATGACCCAAAGGTGACTGTCGTGCTCATGGGGAATCACCTCAAGATCCGAAATCGCGGACTCACAACGCGGACACCAATTGACCATATAAGGCCCGCGATAGATCAGATCGCGCTCGTAAAGCGTATGAAACGCGACGCGGACAGCGTAGCTAAGCCCTTCATCGAGCGTGAATCGCTCGCGGTCCCAATCACACGAGATGCCCAGCTGGCGATGCTGATCTGTGATACGCGCGTGCGTTTTCTCCTTCCATTC
Organism: uncultured Anaerolineales bacterium; assembly: GCA_964388385.1. Lineage (GTDB taxonomy): Bacteria > Chloroflexota > Anaerolineae > B4-G1 > SLSP01 > PWVB01. The sequence goes on from CAYMAQ010000001.1 coordinate 69,869, forward strand.
CCACACGCGTTCCACAAAGGCCTCACGGCCCAGATCGTGCCGGCTCAACCCCTCTTTGTGCAGTTCTCGCTCGACCACGTTCTGTGTTGCAATTCCGGCGTGATCCGATCCCGGCAGGAACAGGGTCTCGTAGCCGCGCATCCTGTGATAACGGGTCATCAAGTCCTCGAGCGCGGCCGCTACAGCATGACCGAGGTGCAGGATACCCGTCACGTTGGGTGGCGGCATCGTGATACAGAAAGTCTTGCCCTCTGCATCGACCAAGCCCATATCGACCATCGTTTCGGGCTTAAAGTATCCCTGGGACTCCCACCACTCGTAAAGCTCTTCCTCGTGATCCTGGTGATTGTACGTTTTTGATAGTTCAGCCATATCGCCTCCTCATAATCATCGCATGTCGATGCACAATCATGGGTACCCATCGCCTTCGGCACACACAAAAAAGCCCAATCCATCCCAGGGACGGATCGGGCTCCGCGGTACCACCCTGATTCACCGACTCAATCGGTGCATCTCAGTTACACTCCGCCAGGGATGAGAACACCCCAACCAAGCGTACTCGCTGTAACGGGCGAACCCGTAACGACTTCAGTCAAGTTTTCAGTCGTTCAACTCCCGGACGACCTTCGGTGGTCGGCGCTGCTGAGGGCTTGCACCCAATGACCCTCATCTCTACCTGAGCTTTCGGCTCAGTTCGCCAGAACCTGTGGACTTGCCGACGGCAAATCTCTGCCACCTACTCCTTCCGTTCACAGTCTTTTTTCTATCACTTGCATTTATTATACAAAAAATACCTCTTAAGTCAATCAGATCCAGCGAAGTTGACATCCTTTTTACAGCCGCTATCATACCGAATGATGTCGACTACGAATGGTATCCAACACCGACGATCCCCCACCCAGGCCCTCTACGCCTGGGTAAGCACATTACGCCGCACAGACCGCATCGTCCTTGTCCTAACGGTTGTCTACGTCGCCACACTCTCGTTCCTGACAATCCGCGAGCACAACGGATTTGGTACCCGGGCCCTTGACCTGGCGAAGTTCGATCAGGCTATCTGGAACACCGCTCACGGACGGCCTTTTCGGACTACGCTGGGCGAATACTCTGTGATCCAAAGTCACTTCTCACCGGCCTTGGCGCTCTACGCCCCGCTCTTCTGGGCATGGTCCGATGTGCGCTTACTCTTCATTGCCCAGGCCTTACTGATGGCTGGGGCCGGGCTCCCAATCTACCTCTATCTCCGCAAATCGCATCCAGGGCTTGGTCTGACCGTCTTCGCCAGCTACCTGATGCACCCGATGATCCATCAGGTCAATCTCATTGAATTCCGCCGCATCACCCTCGCTGTCTTTGCCACATCACTGACGATCCTGATGATGCTGCGGCGGCGACATCGGTGGATGTTCGTTTCACTCGCCATAGCCCTGCTCTGTAAGGAGGATATGGCTTTCACCGTGGTCGCGGTGGGTCTGTACATCGCGTTGGCCCAACGCAACTTCCGGCTTGGTATTCCGCTGACTATCTTCGGGGCCGCCTATCTTGTCCTGATCCCCTTTATTGTCCTACCGGCGCTCAACGCCGAAGCGTCCTATCGCCACGCAGCCCATAATTTCAGCTACCTGGGTGGCAGTTTGTCTGACATCGTGCCCACGCTGCTGGCTCAACCGAGCCTACCCTTGACCTATATGTTCCGCCCGGACCGGCTCTGGGCTGTGATCCGGCTCTTCTGGCCGACGCTCTTTCTATTCGTGCTGGCTCCCGAGGTCGCCGCCTTTATGCTGCCTAATCTCGGATACCTGCTGGCCAGCACCGGTGACGCTATGGGACGACTGGAAGACTGGTATCCTGCGATTCTGCTGGTCTATCTCTACTGGGCCGTGGCTCTGGGCGCCCGGCGCTTGCCTGAGAGCTGGGTCCGGATAGCCAGCGGCGCGCTGATACTGGCTGGCACCGCCGCTTGGCTGTCCAGCAGTCCGCTCTGGCCCGGCGCCGCGTTTCAACCAAGGAATTACACGATCGTCAGGCACGACCGCCTTGTCCGCCGTGCGCTGCGCGACGTTGACCCCACCGCAGCCGTCGCAGCCCAGGATGCGCTCGTCCCTCACCTCTCCCACCGCGAGGAAATCTATCTCTACCCGTGGATCTATGAGGGGACCTCGGTGGACACAGTGGCACTGGATCGCAGTATGGGCACCTATCCGCTCACCCTGGGAGAGTACACCTCTCGCTTCTACGACTACCTGGCCTCAACGCAGTGGAGAATCGCGCGCCAGGTTGACAGCTTCCTCCTTTTCGAGCGCGTGGCTGCCATCACGCCGGAGGTGGCGCGCGATGACGTGTGGAGCGGGACAGTCATGCTGACCGGCGTCAGCGCAACGCTGGCCGCGGACGGTACAGACTTCGAGGTGACCCACGCTGACCATGGCACCGCGACGCTTCGAGTCGCCCTCATCTGGGAGATGGTAGCGACAGCGGATCGCAACTACACGGTCTTCGTTCACGTCTTGGACAAGCAAGATCAGCTCCTGGCTCAACACGACAGTTGGCCCGCCGACGCACATCGCCCGACCAGCGTACTGGATGCGGGAACCAGGATCCGTGATGTCCATACGCTGACGTGGTCCGGTAACGGGACTGAGGCCGACGCGTTGCGCATCGGCGTCTACGACAGCCTCACCGGCGATCCCCTCACACTCTCCGACGGTAAACCCTTTGTCGTCGTCCCTATGCCTTAAGCGAAGAAGGAGCCCCCATTTACGGCGGATCCGGGGTATTCATCCCCGAGGCGCCGGGTCACTGATAGACGATGAACACCGGAAATGGTTCCAGGTCGAGCACCTGTCCGGGGGTCATCAAGGGAGTGTCGTAATTGTAGAAGAGCTTGAATCCACCGTGTTCGAATCCTGGTTCCTTCGCGTACTGCTCATAGTCGGCGATCTTCGGACCAGGCGCACCGAAACCATCGGCGTCCCACACAAGCTCGACCCAGGGATAGTCCTCAATCGCATCCTTATCTGAGAACATCCGACTGTCAAACTGATGAACGACCAGCGCCTTACGCGCACCGACCGTCTCAGCCAGATCGTTTAACCAGGATTGCGTGATGTTGAGCATCTGACCGCTCATCGAACCGATCGTCGAGCCGGGGATCGCGGCCTCGTCGACCATTAAAAACTCCGGATCGACTGCCAGATGCACGTCCTCCATCCGAAGAAAGGGCTCAAGATGGGTCAATTCTTGGGTCAACGCGCTGTGTCCCGGTTGAATATCCAGCACACTCACCAAACCGTGGTCATGGGCGACGTCGATCCACAGCGAGAGGGTCTCCGTCGATACGCGATGGACATAGTCGCCGTCGGCGCCGGGAAAGGGATCGGCGATCGTCGTCACCATATGAAAGAACGGGATGACACTAACACCGGTAGGGCTGATTAACACCTGATAAGAGATCGCCTGCTGCGCAGCCAGCATTACGGTCTCCGTCGGTGAGTAGCGCCCCAGGACGCCCAACCCCCGCCCCCCCGGCGTGCCATAGAGCCCAACCCAGAGGGTATCAGAGAAAAGCGGCCAATCGAGGGGACCAACCTTACGCGGGCGCTCAATTTCAGCACGTTCCAGGGGGTCCAGGTCCGCAAAAGCGCCGGAGATAAAACCGATATAGGGAGTCGGAGAAGGCGTTGGCATAGCCGCAGGAGTAAGCGCGGTTGAGGACCGGGACGCAGTGACAAGCGCACCAGGTGCTAACGCCGCGGACATAATCGGCGTGCCGGGCGTGGAAGCCGGCGACGCCCCCATCCAATCGCCCGATCTAGGAGCCACCGTCTCAAAACCCGATTGGACCGAGCGAACCTCCACATCGGTCGCGCGCCTACCGGTCAAGAGCACAACTGCTAACGTCAGAAGGAAAATGCTCAGCGCAGCGACTGGCAACAGCCGCTTAGATCGAGGGCGATCTTCAGCGTTCATCGACACAGAAAGCGCTCGGTTAGGAATCCGCGTAAATATCGATAAGATCGCGGAGCATCGTAGCGGCCGAGGGCACAGGCGTAGGCTCGTCGATGATCATCGTCACGGCCCCGTAGATGTCTGTCTGGTAAACCACGCCCATCTGTTTCTGTCCCATCCGGCCCAGCGGATGATCCTCCGGCATCGGGGTCGGAACGACACTGAGATCATAGCCGCCCTGAGGACGGCGTTTGGCCTTCGCCAGCAAACGGTATCGCCGACCCTCCCTGTGTGCCGCAACCAGTCGGTCCGGTTGGACCTGATGCACGCCCGTGCGTTCGACGTCGTCCAAGACCGCAGGATAGCGCAACACGGCTCGTGCCAGAATGAGCAGCTTCGCAGCGGCATCCCATCCCTCCAGGTCCCAGGCACCATCCCCTTCCAAAACCCCGGCCTCAAAAGCCCGGGTTTTAGCATCTTCCCATGACAACCCTTCGGCAAGAAGATCCATCACATACCCCGTTGACAAATTGGGGATCGCCTCAATACCAAAGACATCGCCCCCACGCATATCCCGCATTCCCGTATACAGCGCTGGCAGTCCACCCGCAACCGTACCATCGTAACGCAGTTCCACCCCCATCTCTTCAGACAGCGCGTGTAGTTCATCAAAGGCCACAACCAGGGGGCCCTTATTAGGAGTCGCAACGTGCATCCCCTGTCGCATCGCGGTGCGGATGCAGCTCAGACCGGGTTCCGCGCCCTGCTCAAGATGAACTGGGGACGCTTCCAATAGAAGGTCCGCCTCCGCGCTGTCGACCAACTCGAGCGCATCCCAATCGGAACGCCCAACGTTGGGATAAGATGCCACCGACCGACCCGCAAGCTTGATCCTCGCAACGCGCTCCAGATCAAGGCCTCGGGGATCATAAGCCACCCCACGGCTGTCCGATGCCCCGACCATTATCAGCGACAATCCATATCGCGCCCGTAAATCCTCTTCCTTTTCAACAACAATTTCACAGAAACGCCGCCCCAGATTCCCCAGTCCAACGAGAACAAAACGCACGGTGCGCACAGATCCCCCCTCATTTGGTTGATAGATACGGATCCGGAGATAAGAGACTAAACTTTCCCGGGATCCCCACGGATACGTTGAAACGCTTTAGTTATTCATGACCAGATCCACAAGCGGGCACCCGCGACAGCAGACCCATTAGCCATCCAATCGGACGGCTACTAAGGGTACCAACATCTCCTCCGGCGACAATCCGCCGTGTCGCCCCTCCAAGCGGGTGGCCCCATCCACATCGACAGCCATAAATGCGGCCCCCTTGGAGATTCCCACGATATCCCCCAGGCGGTGAAAGACCTCTTCATAGACGGGCCCCGGCCCCAGCAGCTCGCTCTCGATCATTTGTTGACGGGTCATAAACACGAACTTTGACCCCAACTCCGTGTTGAGATACGACCAGGCGTCGTCGAACATCCCGGCACGGACGTGGAAAAAGGGGACTCGACTCTCACCAACCGGTCGATGGCGCAGAAGGGATGAAAGCTCGGGATGATCTTCCATCAACACCGCATCCTCAGGGCGCGTTCCTATCTGCCCGTGATCGGCCGTCAAAAGGAGCAACGTCCCCTCCCGCTCCTCTGCAGTGAGCGCATCCAGAAAAAGTCTCTGCATAAGAAGGCCAATTGCACGAACCTCCGCGACGCCGCGCGGGTCCTCCGGGCCGAACCGATGGGCCAGTGTATCGACCGCCGGCCAATATCCGCCCAGTAGTAACCGTTCGTCAAGATGATGCTTCAAGGCCTGGTGTAATTCAACCCAGAAATCCGATGCATAACTGTGCCCCCGTATCTCTTTGCTGCCTCGGAAGTGCATACGGGAAAGCGGCGTGGTTGTAAAACGCTTATGGATAACGATGCGGCTGGTAACGCCCTGCCTGACTAGGGCCTGCCCAATCGACGGGACGGGCAAGAAGGACAACGGATCGAACCCCCAGGACTCGAGCAGCCCTTCAAACTTTGCGTGTGGCGAGGAGAAGGAGATCGCTTCCACGGCCATAAGCCATTCCCGCACGTACATTTCAAAGGCCAGGAGGCCGTGTGCCGCCGGTGGCCGACCCGTCCATATCGAGCTCAACACACTATTTGTAGTGGAGAGAAAGGTGGTCGTCATCGGCACAATCTGACCCTGAACGGCTAACTGATGGAAGACCAAGTCGCGGTCCGCAGCCATCACGCGTTGGAGCTGCAGCCATCCCAACGCATCCATCACCAGCATAACGACCCGGCGAACACCGTGCAAACTGTCCCCTAAAAGTTCCGGATCCAACCCCGGCAGACTGTCCGGCAACGAGCATCCCAACGCCTGGGCCACGGTCTGGGCCAGGTTACCCACCGATCGCCCCTCATAACGCGGCCAAATCATCGTGTTCGGCAGATCGGGGCAGAACTGCCCTACACCCACCGGTACATAGTTCCTCAATTCCGATTCAAGCTCCGAACATTCCATGAACCCTCCAACTCGACAACGATCACGACACAAAAGACAATCCTACCGGATCAATCTGTGAATCCAGTGCCCAACGAACAGAGCCCCCAGCGTCACAACTGCCCACTCAGTCCAGAGAGAAGAAGATCGCACTCTTAGGCCTGACTGGCAAAGACGTGGTATCGCAAGAAGGCTCAACAAAGTCCATACTGAAAGCTGTCCAAGCGCAATGCCCAGCGCCACCAAGCCCAACGCAAGAGAGGATATCCACAGGCGATGTACCTTGATCTTCATAAAAGCCGCCGCAGTTAGGCTTATAATGACCGACAGCGTCCAGAAAAGCCTTATCGGCGCACCCAGGCCACCCACCAGCCCGCCCAATAACCCAATGATGGGTAGACTCAGCCAGGTGAAACCGGGTCCGAAGGTCGCATATCCGACCCATGAAACGACAGCATCCAGGGCAAGCGTGACAGCAAGGAAAGCTCCGCTTTCCCCACCCGCGGCAGCCCACCCAACAAGGAAGGCACAGATCCCGAGTGCCACCGCCCCCGACCTCTGAGTATCGACACCTCGAGTCAAAATGATTTGAATCACGCTCAGCCGTCCAGCACGTCGTCCAAAATGGGACGCATCGCCTGCGCAGCCCGGGCCCGATGACTGATCGTATTCTTCTGCGCCAGGGAGATCTCGGCCATCGTGCGACCGAGCGAGGGAATGTAGAAGACAGGATCGTAGCCAAATCCCTCGGTCCCCCTGGGACAACGGGTAATTCGTCCCTCGCAGACCCCCTCCGTGGTATATGTTTCCCCATTGGGCAAGGCCAGCGCTGCCACACAACGGAAACGCGCCGTCCTCTGCTCGTCCGGAACCCCTTTCAGGGCTGTTAACAGTGCTTTATATCGGACCTCATCGGATCCGAGTCGGTAACGCGCCGACCGCACCCCGGGAGCGCCGTTCAGCGCGTCCACCTCCAGTCCTGAATCATCAGCGAGCGCAGGCAGGCCAGAAGCGGCACACAGGGCTCGGGCTTTGATCAGAGCGTTCTCTGTATAGGTATCTCCGGTCTCTTTCACGTCGCCCTCGAACCCCAGTTCCTGGGGCAGGAGAAGAGTTAAGTCCAAACCCTCGAGCAGCGCACGCCACTCGGTCCGCTTACCGGGGTTGTGGGTTGCCAGTACAACTTTCACCATAGATGATACATCCTCCTCATATTGACCGACCACACATCCGCAACCATCTAGAGCTACTATGATCCATCGGGGACCAGCTTCCGCCTAAGTCGCGCCTCACGATGCCTCAGCGCTTCTAAGGTCGTTCGTCGCTTGGAACTGGCGTGCCATGCCTCTGCCCGTTCCAGCGCTCGTTCGGTGCAGTCCAAGGCAGCGGTCAGATCCTTGGTCACCCACTCGAAATATTTAGCCTGCTCCACCAGGGGGACAACACTCAACGGGATCCGTTCAGTCCACGTTTCCCATATCGCCCGAGCCGCATTCCAGGCCTCAGCACGCTTGTGCCGCACTCCGATCTCACGCCACAAACGCGCGGCACTATCATCGGCAATCTCACCGACCTCCCCGGAAAGCGCGAATTGCCACGCTTCGAGCGCACGCGCCTCCCACCCCATACGATCGTAGATGCGCCCCACACCGGCCCATTCCCCGGCGGAGAGCTTACAGGCCGCGGGTTCAGTCACGAGGCGAAGTGCGTGCCAGAGCAGTGTGGCTAAGCTCAGCACATCAATCTGATTGTGATAAAAAATGCGGGCCATCTCTGCAGGATCCCCGCTCTCCAGGTATTGCCGGTAAAGATACGGGATCAGTGACGACGGGAGATCCTCCTCACTGCGTTCAACATCCAGAATCTTTTCCTCCAGGACCACCAGGCGGCGAGAGCTCAGGTGATCCCGCCAGAGCTGTCGGGCCAGGGGCAAAAGGTCCAAATGAGGAAGATTCAGACATCCAGGAGCCATACGGTTGAGGACAAAGCGGGTCTCGAGGATAGGAAGGTCGAACGCCCGTCCGTTAAAAGAGACCAGACTGCTCGCGTCAGCCAGCACCTTCTCCAGATAGTACAGGGCCGCAACCTCATCTTGAGGATCTCGCATAAAGATCAGGTGAAGATCAAGAGCCTCAGTATTCCATACCCCTACCCCAATCAGGAACGCCAGTGTGCCGGTGCCGCCGGCCAATCCGGTTGTCTCCGTGTCGATAAAAGCCGGGTGAGCACCGAGATCAGGACACTCGATCAATGCGAGTCCTTGCTCCGGCATCGAACGGAGAGAGCGAAGCACGTAGCGCCCATGGCGAAAATCGCCCCCATAAGCCTTTCGCAGCACCCATACCGGCCCATGCGGAGTCTGAACACGTTCTCCGGGGAGCGTGGTACGCGGATCTGCTTCTGACCCAACCCGCTGCGTGTCGGATTGGACTTCAAGACCACGAAAGCCCTTGACGACACCGAGCTGTCTCAACCGGCGATGAAGGGGATCACTCAAAACACATCACCCCCTTTCTGGTGCACATCGTCAGATCAACCACCAAGTCACTCAGTGTCCCTTACAAGTCTCACGCGAGCAGCGTTGAATTCGGGCTCCTAAAGGCTGCAGTTTCGCTTCTAGACGCTCGTACCCCCGATCAATCTGCCGAATATTGTGGATCACACTGGTCCCTTCAGCAGCTAACGCAGCGATGACCATCGCCATGCCGGCCCGAATATCGGGGCTCTCCATGACATCCCCCGAAAGATCGGAGGGGCCATAAACTAACGCACGGTGCGGATCGCAGAGCACGATCCGGGCCCCCATGGGAATGAGCTTATCGACGAAGAACAGGCGGCTTTCAAACATCTTTTCATGGAAAATAACCACCCCCTCGCACTGCGTCGCCGCGACCAGAGCGATACTCATCAGGTCCGGGGGGAACGCCGGCCACGGCGCATCCGCAATCGAAGGAATCGCTCCCCCTATATCCGGCACGATAGCGAGATCCTGACTCGGGGGAACGAAGAGATCATCGCCGCGTACCTCCGCATAAATTCCTAATCGTCTAAAGGTCTGGAGGATCATGCGCAGGTTTCCGGGCACCGCATCGCGAATCGTAAGCTCACCTCCTGTAGCGGCAGCCAGGGCAATATAGCTGCCGACCTCAATGTGATCGCTACCGATCTCGTAATCAGCACCATGTAATTCAGAGACGCCATCGACCCGCAGCGTATTAGTTCCAATCCCCGAGATGCGTGCCCCCATCGCATTGAGAAGATGGGAGAGATCTTGAACGTGGGGTTCAGACGCGGCATTGCGGATAATCGTCGTACCCTCCGCGAGAACCGCCGCCATCAAGGCATTCTCCGTCCCGGTTACACTCGCCTCGTCCAGCAGGATATCAGCCCCCTTGAGTCTCGTAGCCTCAACGTGAAAACGGTTGTCTCGGATCTCGACCGTGGCGCCCAGCGCCCGGAACGCTAGAAAATGAGTATCCACGCGACGGCGCCCAATGACATCGCCGCCGGGTGCCGGAATGGCAAAGTGCCCTCGGCGGCCCAGCAGCGGACCCGCCATTAGAATCGATCCACGGATCGCCCGGAATAGATCGGGAGTCATCTGATCGGTAATAGCTCCGTTCATACTGTCTGCCGCGAGCACCCAGGTGTTCGGGTCGGGCTGCTCTACATGCACCCCAACCTTCTCTAGAAGGGTGCCCATCGTCTGGACATCCTGAATCGCGGGCATATTGCGAAGCGTGATCGTGTCATCTGTGAGTAAACAGGCCGCCAACGCAGGCAGAGCCGCGTTCTTATTGCCCGAGGGACGTACTTCCCCCTTGAGAGGGACACCACCATCGATCACGAAATGATCCGACAGATCAATCGCCATTGCTCATCTCCTTTCAACGCCTTTGACCGCGCACATCTCACGCATCCAGTTGGATCTCAATAGAATCGCCCACCGTAAGGCCCAGATCAGAAGCCGCATGCCCTTGATTCACAGAAATTTCCAGCATCCCCGTGCTGCCGACCAGAGCCAGGGCGTTACCGGACGCTACACCACTATACGTCGAACGAATCGGTCCGACGACCTTCCTGTCTGCAATCACAAGACTCTGAGCCGCACTGAAAACAAAGGGCTCAACGTCGACGAAGGCCGGATCCAGGGTTAAGGCCTCGCCCGAGCCGTGCAGGCGCCCAATACTTGTCACAACATTGCCGAAATGATCCACCGCAATGACCTCGCCCTCGATCCGGTTGGACTCAAAAACTAACCTCGGTATGGGCAAACCAACCGGATTGTCAATCGCGGGGCCGAGTTTCAAAATCGGAACCGCGGCTGCCAGATGAGCGGCGGCCGGGGCAAAGATATCCCGTCCGTGAAACGTCTGGCTGACCGGGTGTCGATGGTAGCGGGGATTCGTCAGAGAAACAATGGCATCGGCCCCGACCGATGCCCACACATAGGAGAAAACACCGTTGTCAGGTCCAACCATCAAGCCCCATGGGGTTTGCGAAGCAATCGCCCTTCGCGTTGTGCCCACGCCCGGATCAACGACAACGAGATGCACGCCCGATTTCGGAAAATATGGCAGGGCGCTCCACAGAACGTATGCGGCATGGCGGACTTCCTGCGGGGGGATCCCATGGGTAATATCGACGAACTGTATATCCGGTTCGATATCGACCATGACGCCCTTCATCGCGCCGACGTAAGCGTCTCGAACACCAAAATCCGTCGTCAGTGTAATGAGCGGTCGCATCGGTCCTCCTATCAGATCAGATCACGGCCTGCCGCAGTATTAGCCGGGCTGCGTCCCGCAGCTCGCGCACACCCAGAAGCCACGCGATCAGGCCATACGACGACACACCCAGCGGCACGCCTAATACAACTTGGTACAACACCCGGGTCGGAGCTCCCCGCAGAAACACCAGCAGAACCAGAGCCATCCCCACGGATGCGACCACAACGCGCCAAGCGGTCTGCCCAATCGTTCTAAAATCGAGACCGCCCAATCTTCGATCCGCGCGCACAACCAACAATCCTGCCTGCACGAGTGCCGCAATTGCCGTCGCTAACGCCAGCCCCCCAATGGGCATCCAGCCAATTCGTCCGAACAGCGGTGGTAAGGACAGCCCCAGGGCACCATTGAGAAGCACGGCGACAATGGCGGCGCGGGCCGGAGTCCACGTATCGTGCATCGCGTAAAAAGCACGCCCTAGAATCTCCAAAGCGGAGTGACCAACGAGGCCGACGGCAAAGAAACCCAGGGCCCAGGACACGTTCCGGGTAGAGACAACGTCGAACTCCCCCCTCTCGAAAATCAGCTCGATGATTGGGGCGCCCAATATCGCCAGCCCTATCGACGCGGGAACAGTCAATGCCATCAGCAGCCGGAGCGTACGGAGAAGGGTGCCGCGGAGTTCGCTGTCCTGCCCCCGCGCCGCCTGGGCGGAGAACGTAGGAAAGACAGCCGTGCCCACGGCCTGGGCAAAGACGCCTTGGGGCAACAACATCAGACGCCATCCGTACTCCAACGCGGATATAGCTCCCGGCCCTAATCGAGAGGCTAAACTACTGGTCACGATCACGTTGATCTGAAAAGCGGCCACCCCCAGCATTCGAGGGGCGATCAGCAATCCGACTTCACGAACCATCGGGTCTTCCAGGCCAAGGGTTGGCATATACCGCGCCTCGAAATGCCGCAACCCAGGAAGTTGGACCAGAAGATGACCGGTAGCACCCACGACCATCCCAATAGCCGGTCCCATCACACCCAGGTCCGTCATTCCCCCCCAGGCCGCGCCCCCGATCAGACCCAGATTGTAGACGATAGGGGCCAACGCCGGAAGCAAGAAATGCTGGTGCGCGTTTAACGCCCCCATCAGGACCCCACTCACGCCGAACACTGTGGGTGAAATCAACATCACCCGCATCAACTCGACCGCCCGCGCCTGGACCTCCGAAGACGAAGCCGGCGCCACCAGAGTACGCACCAACCACGGGGCCAATGCGATACACATCAAACTTACCAGCAACAATACAGCGACGAGAATGTTGATAACGGAAGAGGCTAAAGCCCAAGCCCCTCTCGCGTCATCGCGAGCCAGTCGTTGAGTGAAGAGCGGGATAAACGCCGACCCCAACGCACCCCCTGCGAAGACCAAGAAAAGCGTATCGGGGATCCGTACGGCTGCAACGTAGGCATCCATTTCCGGACCGGTACCGAAGTAGAGCCCGAAGACCATCTGGCGCACCAGGCCCAGAAGGCGGCTGACCGAAAATGCGACCATAACCAGAGCCGCGGCCCGGGCGACGGTGCGATGGCTGTGTTCATTCATAGAGTAGATTATAACACAAGTTTATCGACACCCGATTTCAGCCGATGCTCCCTGATCCATGGGAAGATTCAGGCATCTACAAAAACAGCCGCGCAACCTCGTCATGCCCTCTTCGTATAGAGTATACGGATAGAGGATTGGGATTTGATAACAGACACTGTATGCCTGAGGAGGCAAACGATGAAGCTGATCCTGGGTATTGTCGCAGGCACAATGCTTATGACGCTGAGCTGCACTTCGCTGAATATCGGATTGAAAATTGCCGATGTCGGACCGCTAAAGCGAGAATCAACCACAGTCGAGTTGGGCAATGCCGATAGCGTCAACGCTACGATTCGTATGTCGGCCGGTAAACTGAAAGTGGAGGGAGGATCAGAGGCCTTACTGAACGCAGACTTCGCGTACAACGTCGCAGACTGGAAGCCGGAGGTCACTTACGGCGTTGTGGACGCCGTAGGGCGGTTGGACGTGCGCCACGCCGAAAGAGACGCGCTGCCTGTGACGAACAAAGTCCGTAATGAGTGGGATCTCCAGCTCAATGAGAACGTACCCCTTGATCTGCGGATCGAGATGGGAGCCGGAAAGCACAGTCTCGATCTTGAGGGCCTCACCCTGACCGAACTGGACGTCAAACTCGGTGCCGGCGATATGAGCTTGACGCTTGGTGACAACGCGGGTCTCAATCGTGTCAAACTCAATATCGGGGCCGGGGATGTAGAGTTCGACCTGGGCAGCACCTGGACCCAAGACGCATCGATAAGCATTCAGGGCGGTGTGGGAAAGACAACCCTATACCTTCCAAAAGATATCGGAATCCATCTGTCGGTGACCCAGGGCATTGGAGATCTCGATGTATCCGGACTCACACGCAAGGGTGGAGCCTGGGTGAATGAGGCCTATGACCGGTCGGAAAACACGTTGGAGATCAGTATTCAAGCCGGGATCGGAGAGATTGAAATCATCGGTGACTGAACGGAAGTATGGACGGCTCCCGCATCGATGGGAGCCGTTCGCACGTGAATCCGGCGCGATCCCAAAAAAAACTCACTCGATGGGCAGGCGGACCTCCCGTGCCTTCATCTCCACAGGAATCGCCTGCCCCGATACAGTCGCCAGGATTAAAGAGTCAACAGCTATGGAGAGCTGACCGGGTGAAGCAGCCTCCATATGCATCGTGACTAACGCGCCCGTGCCTGAGATAGATTTCTTCGGCGGCATCTGTGAGACCGCATAATGCGCCACACCTGTGTTACCCACCCCCGAAGTCGACGAGATCACATTCTGGATCACAAAGTCAGGGCTCAAAAGCTCCCCGTGTTCCATCTGAATGCCCGCCTCATCGGGCTCAGCATCTATGACGGATACGGCCGCGAGATCAAGCGAAAGGTGGACCTCAACGGCATAGAGTTTCTCCACGCCGGAGAGATGCAAGGCTACGTCCAGAGTATCACCCACACGGGCAGTCGACGATGATACTTGCAGGGAAGCACTTGCCGTCTCGAGTGAGAGATTCAATGCTGACGGTGTCGGGGTTGCGGTGGGAGAGACAATCGTCACAGCATTCGTAACCCCCTCACTCATGGATGCCGGTGCGATCTCGGCCCTATCGGTGCCACCACAGCCTACCAGCCCAAGACAAAGGCTCAGAATAAGAAGAAATCGTCCCGGAGGGGCCCACTGCCTATATGAAAAGTCCGTACTTTTTATGGTTACACATCCCATGCGTCGCTATTCTCCGTCCTTGAAAGCTCTGCGTCAATCATCCAATCTACCATTGCCGAGGTCAGGAAATAAACCAACGCCAGATCGATCACGAAATAGGACGCGTCAACAAAGCCGTGCGCCCAAAAATTGGCCATCGATCCGAGCAAACCCAACCCAAGCGCTCGATACTCAGGGTCGTCTAACGCACAAACGCGCAGCCCTCGACGCCAAAACCGAATTTGATGCCATACGAAAGCCCCCAACCCTAACAATCCCAGTCGCGAGCCAAAATCCATAATCACGTTGTGAGGATGGGAGAGATTGAACTCCTCCCAAGCAGTCGGTAGGACGTAGCGAGTCCGATAGGCATAGAGGAAATTGTCCAAGCCAACGCCGAGCAGCGGGTGATCCTTGATCATACCCTTGGCGCTGTGCCACAGCGCCAAACGGAAACCGGTCGTGCCGCGCGTCGGATCGAACATCCCTGCAAATCTGGGAGTCTGGAGCAGCGGTACCAGCGCAATCGCGCCGAGTATCACCATTGCAAGCGCCAACCGACGCCAGCGCTTGCCCGCCAGCAATCCCATCAGGACAAGCGAAGCCGGGACCCCGAGGATCAGAGCGCCTCTTGAGAGGCTGAGCAGCAGAGCGAGACCTACCGGAAAGAGCGCGAGGGCATACGCAACCCGCCGAGTCGACCGTCCCCATAGGGCCAGGTGGTCACGCCACGAACGGTTTTCGCCCGTAAGGCTACCGGTCGATAGGGCTACCGAGACGAGCACGGGGAGCAAGCGCCCCAGATAGAGCCCCACGTTGTTCGGCGACCCGTAGAGACTTCGCAGTCGTCGGATCCCTCCCTCGGCGGTGATGACGTCGCCCAGCATAAAGTACTGAACCAGCCCGATCGTAGCGACGGCGACCCCGCTGAGAACCCAGGCGTCGATCACACGCCAGCGCTCCCGCCGCGTGATGGGAAGCGTGCGTAATATCCCATAGAAAAGGATGGGTTCAATAAGAACCAGCCTCAACTCACGCAGCGCCACCCGCACATGCTCTGCCGCAAAGACCGTCGATAGCACTGCAATCAGCAGCCAGGCACCGATAGGTCCAAACAATTCCCGCTTCAGCTTGCGAAAGCGTCGGGGACGAAGCCCATCCGATGATGGCAAGAATAGGATCAAGCCCCATCCGGCGACCGTAGGAAGCAGGATTAGTTCGGCGAGAGAAAAAGACTTGCCCAGCAGAGAGAGTGGATGCAGATAGAGCGGAGCGGTCAATGCCGTCAACGCCAGGCCCCAACTCGGCTGGACAAACACGATGAGCATCATAAGCCCACCGGCTCCCAGGGCGACCAGAAACCAGGGTGAAAAATAAAAAAGTCCGGCCGAGAGGAGAAGTGCGGCCCAATGACCTCGTTCCCCAAATCGACGAAAGACTGTTTCATTCAGCAGCGTCTGCCAGGCGCCAAACAGCATCACGGTCGCCACAACCAGCGAGATCAATGCCTGCAAGACGATACCAAACCGATCCCACACCTTCCTAATACGCCGGGCCAGAAACCGTCCCATGGAAAGTGGGCCCGCCCATATCACCAGACCGACGCCCACCAAAGCCAAAAGACTCAGGCCGATCAGGCCGACCGTGTAGCCTGTGGAATCCGATTGGAACGCGATTCGCCAATCCGCCAGGGCCCATTGGCCCCAGCCGCGCTCGGCAATCAAGGTCACGCTGTGCTCGCCATAGGGCAAATCCTCGACCAAAGGCACGATCGCGTCGGCAGCCAATGGATCATAAAGCACCACATAGCTGCGACCGTGCCGGTCCTTGGGTAAGTCAGGGCTTGGTTCCCCGTCCACCTCGACGAAGAAAAACGCGCGATAAGGGCCGCGCCGGACTTTGATCGCAGCCCCGGTGCCGAGGAATGGCAGCCCGACCCGATCCCCCGTCTGTCCGATGTCGGCCCCCTGGGGCCCCAACGTCCAGGCCCCCTCGAAGCGAGCCAAATCTGTATCGGCCTGATACACACCGGTCACGGCAGTGGGATCGATCGCATACCAATCTCGCAGAGCTGCGTAAACCTCCCGAGGCACCCCGTCCGGGCCGATCAAGGCATAGCCCCAATGCGATTCCGCATCCGGTACGGTGGAGTCCGCCCCCCGATCGTGGGGCTGCAGGTTATTGACGCACATCAGACCCATCCACGGCCATTCGCGGTCGACCCGCGCCAACGCATCGACCGTGTATCGAGCCTGTGTCTCCGCATCCACGCTCCCCCAGATTGACGCCGGACCCGGCCACACATCGGGTTTGCTATTCCAGCCAAAGTCACTGGCCCAGATAGCCCTCTCGGCATCCCCCAGATCGACCAAGATCTCCCTGATTCGAACGGCCCGTGAGAAATTGAGGACGTGCGGATCGACGCGTCGATCGTTGGGCCCGGTCTCAAACCCATAAGGCTGCACAGAAACGACGTCGAAATAATCCCGGGCCCCGGCTTCGTAGAGCATCGTCAGGAACAAATCCTCTGCGTAGTTGCGATCGCCCCGCTCGACGGTAGGTGCCAGGCTGCCCAGCACAATCCGCGCGTCGCCGTCAACGGATCGGATCGCCTCCGAGGCTCGGCTGAGAAGTTCGGTGTACCCATGAGGATCTGCACGCCCATCCCAATGATCACCGAGATTTGGGTTATGCCAGATCTGGTAGTATGTCAGCGTTTCGCCGTACCGTTCAGCCACCGCTTCGGCAAACGCCGCGAACGCCAATGGGTCCGGCGGGATCTCCGCCCAAGCGGGCGGCTCGACGAGGATGGCAACGACCCGCAAATCACGGGCTCGGGCCTCCGAAACGATAAGGTCCCAGCGCGTCCAATCCCATTGATCGGGCGCCGGCTGGATCTCGGACCAGAGAAAGGGCTGCCTGATCCAATCAGCACCCAACGCGACGACCTGGTCGAGTGCCCAAACGAGCGAAGGTTCATCGTATCGTTCAAGTGGCGCATTCACACACGCCCGCGAGATACCAAAAGGTTTATCTCCCGGCGTATCAGCAACCGATTCGGGAAATCCGTTCGTCCTACCCCGCATTAACGTTCGGTGACGCCCCATCCATTGCGCGAGCATGAGGATCGAGATCGAGAAAAGCAGCAGCCCCATCAATGCAGCCCATCGTCGTTTCTGAATCATAGTGGATATCATACTTGAGGCGTCCTCCTTGACAACCCATCGACACAGGAAATCATACAGATCCGGACGCGAATCACTAAACTTTTCCGTGATTCCGATGGCAACGCAGAAGCGCTTTAGTCATTTATGATCAGATCCATCGTCGCGTCACAAATCTCGCATATCCCCCCACAATATGATATGATAGAGCACATAGAAACTCGAAACCATACAAAGGGGTTTTTGCATTCTGTACGCTTTAGGTCTATAATCAGTGAGTATCCACGATAGGAACGTATGAATCGATTGAGACATTTTGAGAGCTGGATCGAGCAATTGGTCGAAGAGCCGTTTGTAAGGCTTTTTGCCGGACGTCTCCTACCCGAGGACGTCGCGAGACATCTCATACGGGCTCTTGAAGAGGGAGAGCCCGAGATGGACGACGGAACCCCAATCATTCCGGGCACCTATCAAATCACACTCAATCCCGAGGATTTAGCCGCCCTCGAAGCAAGCCATCCCGCACTCGACGAGAGACTGGCAGACGCACTCAGCACCCTGGTCAGTCGAATAGAGGTCCGATTACGAAATACGCCTAAGATCATCCTCGCCGCTGACGATGCAGTTGCGATCCATCAAGTACGGATTGACGTTGCCGAGAACGTTTTACCGGGAGCCGAGCCCGCGAACGTTGAGGAACCCACCGTCGATCCAACCCAGGACATCGAACTTTCTAAGCTCCAACAGGTGCTCGATCAACAGGTCGGGATTCGTCCGCAGGCGTACCTCATCATCGAGGGAGACCGCATTTTCGACCTCGAAAAGTCCGTCGTCGCTTTGGGGCGCGCTTTCGACAATGACATCATCCTTGAAGACCCGCGTGTATCCCGACACCATGCCCAGCTCAGACAGCGGTACAATCGATACATCCTACGGGATCTGGGAAGCAGTGGGGGTACGAGGGTCAACGGCTTTCCCATTCAGGAGATCGTTCTCCGGCCCGGTGACGTGATCTCTCTTTCCGGCACAGATCTGATCTACGCCGAGTCCGAGCCCCCGCAATCGATGCAGGGGGGGGACACGCAGCCTCTGCCTCTTGATGGGGAGTGAACCGGGTGATGAACGAACTTCTCCTTATCCTGCGATTTTTCGGGGCAGGACTGCTCTACCTGTTTCTCGCCATCGCCTTCTACGTGATCTGGCGCAGTTTCTCGAATTCAGAGCCTGAGCGTATGACAGAGCCAGACGCAGCCGTGTTGCGATTTGAGGATGATTCCGAGCGTTACTTTGCGCTCCGTTCTGTAACCGCGCTGGGCCGTGCCAACGACAACGATGTGATCATCGACGACCCGTTTGCCTCGTCCAACCATGCGATGATCATCTGGCGAGATGGTGAATGGTGGATTGAGGACTTGGGCAGCCATAACGGTACTTTTGTGAATAATGTTGTGACCCGTAAGGCTGCCAAATTACAAGATGGAGACCACATCGAAATCGGTCAAACCAGCCTGCGCTTCCTGCAGTCTGAAGCGCAGGTCCGTTAGTAGAAGGAGGGTGTGATGGATTTACAGTTGCAGAATAAGGTTGCACTCGTGACGGCATCCAGCCGGGGCCTCGGCTACGCGACCGCATGGGCGATGGCTCGCGAGGGCGCAGATATCGCCCTTTGCTCTCGCACGCGGGCAGACGTCGAGGCGGCAGCCAAGCAGATAACGGAAAGGTTCGGCGTTAGGGTCCTACCTCAAGTCGCGGATGTCGCCGCACCGGAGGATATCGACGCCTTGGTCGACGCCACTGTCGCGAAATTTGAGCGCATCGACGCCCTCTTTATCAACGCGGGAGGACCACCACCTGGAGGTTTCTTGGATCTGCAACCCGAGGATTGGGAAACCGCGTCAAAGCTTACCGTGCAGAGCGCCGTGAATCTGGCCTATGCGGTCGTACCGCTGATGCGCGCGAACGGAGGGGGCAGCATCCTTGCAAACACGTCGGTCTCGGTACGTTATCCACTCGACAGCCTCATCCTTTCCAACAGCCTTCGATTGGCGGTCGTCGGCCTGGTCAAGAGCCTCGCCTTGGAGTTGGGACCGGATCAGATCCGTGTCAATGCCATCGCCCCGGGCTGGACGCGAACCGAACGCGTCGATCAGCTTCTCAAAAACCGGGCCGAGAAGAATGGGACAACACCGCAAGAGGAGGCCCAGGAGATTGCTGGGGAACTGCCCTTGAGGCGTATGGCCGAACCTGAGGAGTTTGGGCGGGTGGCAGCTTTCCTGCTCTCACCGGCAGCCTCTTATATCACAGGTGTGACGCTGCTGGTCGACGGCGGGATGGCCCGCGCAATTCCCTGACGTCGTCCAAACCGGCTCTGTAGGCTTCTACGCCAAAAGGCTCCCCTACGGGGAGCCTTTTAAGTTGGGTAGATTCAGGCGGAGAGGGTGGGATTCGAACCCACGGAGCCTCGCGGCTCACGCGCTCTCCA
>CAYMAQ010000002.1:0-54938 GCA_964388385.1 uncultured Anaerolineales bacterium
TCAAGCATCCTGATCCTCCTCCTTGAAAGTTTCAGCTCGGATCGCTTTTAAGCGCTTCATCACGTTGTTGGCGCCCCGACCGAAGTAATCGTGCAATCTGACATATTCAGCATAGAGATGATCGTAGACCATGGTATGCTCGGGGATCGGCGTATAGGATTCGTCACGCAGATCCGACATCGCAACGCTGGCTTCCTCAATGGAATCGTAACCACCCTTCTCTTTGCCTGCAGCGACGGCTCCGAACATCGCCGAGCCCAACGCGGGCGTCTGCTCGGCAGCGGCAACTCTCACCTCACGCCCTGTCACATCGGCGTAGATCTGCATCAGAAGTTTGTTGCGATCGGGAAGACCGCCGGTCGCGACGATCTCATCAACCGGCACCCCATGGCTGTCAAAGGTCTCAATAATCAACCGGGTGCCATAGGCCGTCGCTTCGATCAAGGCCCGGTAGATATCCTCCGGCTTCGTCGCCAACGTCTGACCGACCAGCAGTCCGGTCAAATCCACGTCGACCAGAATGCTCCGGTTGCCGTTCCACCAATCCAGCGCCACCAGTCCGTGTTCGCCGGGCTGCTGCGCTGCGGCCTTGGCCTCTAACAGCGCATGCAGATTCAAAAACCGGGCTTCAGCCTCCGCAGCATAATCCGCGGGGACGCAGTGATCCACAAACCAGGCGAAATGATCGCCGACACAGGATTGACCGGCCTCATATCCGAAAAACCCCGAAATAATACCGTCTTCGACGTATCCACACATCCCGGGTACCGTCTTTTCTTCCTTGCTCAGCACCATGTGGCAATTGGAGGTGCCCATGATGATCACCATCCGCCCTGGCTCCGTCACAGTCGCCGCCGGCACCGAGACGTGCGCATCCACGTTAGCAGCGGCAACCGAGGTGCCGGGCTCGAGTCCCAGCCGACGAGCCGCTTCCTCGGTCAAACCCCCGGCTCGGTCGCCCAGGAATACGATATCCCGGTTCATCTTCTCATCGACGACGTTCTCCAACCGCGGATCCAATGCCTTCAGGAATGCCTTGGAGGGGAATCCGTTCTCCTTGGACCAGATCGCCTTATATCCAGCCGCGCAGTTATTGCGGGTCTCACTCCCCGTAAGCCACCAAACGACCCAATCGGCGGCTTCGATGAACCGCTCGGCAGCCTCATAGATAGCGGGATCCTCATCCAAGATCTGCCAGACCTTGGGAAAGAACCATTCGGAGCTGATCTTGCCCCCGTAACGATCGAGCCAGGGTTCTCCCCGCTTGCGGGCGATCGCGTTCAACGCGTTGGCCTCGGGTTGCGCAGCGTGATGCTTCCACAGCTTGACCCAGGCGTGGGGATGATCACGCCACGCATCCATAAAGCACAGGGGTGTCCCATCAGCCTTCGTGGGTAGGATCGTGCACGCTGTAAAATCAATCCCTATCCCGATGACGTCGGGGGGCTCCACCCCGCTCTTTTCCAGGACCGCGGGGATCGTCTGTTTGAAGACCTCCAGATAGTCATGAGGGTCCTGCAGCGCCCAATCCGGTTCGAGACGAATGTCGGTCTCGGGCAACGTCTCATCAATCACCCCATGGGCATAGGGATGTACAGCGGACGCGATAACGTCCCCGGTCGAGACGTCGACCAGGACGGCACGCCCCGATTCCGTGCCGAAATCCACGCCAATCGCATACGTTGTCTTAGGCAAAAGTGACCTCCTCAGTGTCGCGCGTTCAAAAGCTGCGACGTGTTCCTATAGGTCACCCTTGATGGTAATAGACGTCCCAACCCAGATATTTGCCGAGCGCCTCATAGACGGCATCCGCAGTCTGCGACATATTAACCGCCACGTGGTGCTCAAATCCTTCCTCACAGATGTAATGCAGGAGCGCTTGAAGGTTGGGGATTTCAAAGACTCCATAGCCGCCAAAGGTGTTCAGGGGATCTCGGGTCAGCGTACCCTCGCCGAGATACGCTCGGATCGTGCCCGTCCAATCCTCGGTGGAGATGCGAGTATAAGTAAAGGGCGAGGGTTTCACGCGGCCCACCACCGTTCCGTACGTGTTCTCCTTGCCCACGGTCCCAGCGATGATCTCCTGATAATCCATATCCGGGGTTCCCTCGAAGAAATCCTTGGGAAGATTCGAGCAGTGGAAAAGGACACCTTTGTTGGGATCGTTGCCGTAGTTGTTGTTCCAATCCGCGAGCGCGCTGGGCTTCCCCGAGGCCAGGACCATAGCGACCATCCCGATCAGCCCAGAGATATCCGTCTCACAGGCCGACGGCATCAACTTGTTGCTCATGATGCTCATCACCGTGCATGGCACGACCCCGTAGAACTCCTCCATCGCGGTCCAGCACTGGACGGCGGAGGCAATGAGGCCCTCATCCTCCATCCACTGATCCACGACCGTGCCGAATTTCGCCATCCGGCGCAGCGCCTCCTGCGGCACATTCTTGATATTGAGATAACCCTTGATCTCCTCTAGTTTCGCCTGGAACGCGGGATCGTCCCCCGACAGTCCGTCAATACGACCGAAAACCTCCGAGAGGTCGATCGTGTCCACGGAGATCCCGGCCCGCTCAAAGAGCTTCTCGCTGAAGCGCACCGTATTGAACGCTGCGGGACGCGCACCGATCATCCCCACGCGGGCGTGTTTCAGACCCTTCACCACCCGACAGGTTCCCACGAATGAGCGCAGATCCTGCCGGAAGCTTGCATCCTCCGGATCGACCGTGTGCAAAGTCGTCAGGGAATAGTTGATGCCGAACTGCTTCAGATTATTGCAGGTGGACATCTTGCCGCAGAAAGCATCGCGGCGGCGAGCGATTGTCATCTGTCCGACCTCATCGGGAAACGCCTGAACCAACACCGGGACGTCCAGTTCGGCCCAACGCAGCGTGTTGGCGATGGGGCCCTCCTCGCCAAAGTTTGGCAGGGTGATAAGGACGCCGTCAATTTCCTCGCGATGTTCGCGGAAGAGATCGGCACACTTCCGCGCATCTTCCAACGTCGCCACACTGCCAAACGTGGAATCCTCCGCCGACAGCATCACGGGGCGGATACCCTCCTCATCCAAGGCCTTGAGGATCGCCTCACGGCCCTCTTCGCATAACACGTCGGGGAAAAAGCCCCGATTTCCCATAATGACACCCAGTACCGGCTGCTTCATAGCTTAACCTCCGTCCAATCAATCTCTAGTGGATAAACAAACCTTCATCTCGAACCCTACAGCGGCATCGACACGAGGGCCCATACTTACCGTTAGTCTACTCCACTTGATCCAAGAGTTCAAATGGACTCACACACGCCAAAACGCCCGGATCATCAAGTGTATCTGATGACCCGGGCGCTGTGAAAACTCACAATTGAGGCGCATCTTTACCCCATAGCAGACACAAACGCTCTCTTTTCAGACACGCGTGGCCGACAGGATCAGCATCAGGCAAAGAGGCGAAGCCGGCGCGGCGTGGTCACAAGCTCCCGTCTGATATCGTGGGTGATCGGGTTCGCCACCCATCGCACGAGCTGAATCATGCCGTCCTGAATCTCGAGACCCGTTGCAACGCCGGGCTCGAGCCAACTGCCGGTGTTGAAATACGGCAATTCTCCGGGCTTGGCCATCACGGAACGGTGGGTATGACCACAGATCAAAGCCGAATCACGCGGACGCATCCAGGCCATCAAACGGCGCTCGATGCCTCCATAATCCGCGCCGGGAATGACGTCCTTAAACCATTCCGTCACGGGCCACTGTTGAACGTATCGCCAAACGTGTCGCACAAATGCACGGCTGACGGGTGAGAGGATATCGCTCTTGAAATCGGCCTGATGCCCGTGAAGCACAAAGAGCTTCTGGTGGGTCCGTCGATGGCGCAGGATTAATCCATGTTCCAGAGCCATACCGTCCTTATCGATGGCTCTGCATGGGTTCTCGGCAACGTCGTGATTACCCAGGATAAGATGCAGCCGATTTTGGGCCTCAAACCGATGAAGAAGGTCAAAAATAGGTCGATGCGAACGCACGACCTTGCTGAGCTTGCGATTTTGCCATAGCTCATCGCCATCCCCCACCTCAAAATACGTGAACCCCAAATTGAAGTAATGGGTCAAAGCCTGGATGAACAAAGGCTCGTTGACCGCAAAGGCATCGTTTCGACCACGGTCTCCGCGGTGACAATCGCTGAAAAAGACCATACGAGACGTGTCATCAAACAGAAGCTCTCGAGCGGAGTCATACAAAGCTGAAAGTCGCCGGTGAATCACCCCTTTGAAAATATCCACAACGTCAGAAAATCCCTGAATTCGCAGATCGACAGGAAGATCTCGGTCATCGACTGTACCCATTCGCGGATTTCACCTCTCTCACATAAAAAGCCCGCATCCCTGTCCCTTAACGCTCCCCCGGTTCATCCCGCCAGCAAAAGATGACGGGCAAACAAAGCGTTGGATCAGCGGCATGCGGACGGACTTTCACGCAGAGCGGGGTCGGCTGGCGAGATAGGGATCAAATAGAACCTGCTAAAAAAACCGATCCAACCAAAATCTGGCGACCCCCCCAGATCAAACACAGACTTGGTCTAAACCGGGCAGGCCCTATTGATCCTATCTTGCCCCACCCCCCGATCATAAATATATATGACCGGTGTTAAGCTAATATTATCCAGACTTAAACGTCCGGTTAACGTATCGTTAAATCCATATCCGAATAACACCACCCGGCTCACGCTCCCGAAATCTGGTCAGAGGACGCTTTTACACATCGCGCAGGCGGAGGCAAAAAAGCCCGGGAAACGATTCGTCGCAGACCTTATCCCCGATCAGCAAAGAGGTGTGGAATCATAAGACCGGACAATCGTATCGCAAAGCGTGAGCTTCAGTCTTTATAGAATAACAGACCGCGCGGTAAAATCCAGTACCAAACTCTAACCTTACTTTACGCCCTCTTTCACGGTATAATCATCGTGATTGTTTTATGAGTCCAAGTGCGCGAAGGAGGATTTGTGAGCGACAATGGACGGTTAGTCTTTCCATTTACAGCAATCGTCAATCAAGAGCGTATGAAGCGCGCCTTGATTTTGAACGCGATTAACTTTCGAATCGGCGGCGTCCTCATCCGCGGCGAGCGCGGCACCGCCAAATCAACAGCCGCACGGGGATTGGCAGCGCTCTTACCCGACATCAAGACGGTCGCCGGCGGGGCCTTCAACTGTGATCCAGACCAACCTGCAAGCTGGTGCACGAACTGTCGCACGCGGGCTGCCGAAGGTGACCCTCTTCCTTGGGTCGAGCGACAAGTACCATTCGTTGAGCTGCCGGTCGGCGCCACCGAAGATCGTGTGGTCGGAACGCTGGATATCGAACGGGCTATCCAAAAAGGAGAGCGCCGCTTTGAGCCCGGTGTCCTGGCTGCAGCCAATCGCGGTATCCTCTACGTCGATGAGGTCAACCTGCTGGACGATCACATCGTTGACGTCCTCTTGGACGCAGCTGCGATGGGCGTCAACACGGTAGAACGAGAGGGCATCTCCTTTCAGCATCCCGCCCGGTTTATCCTGGTGGGCACGATGAATCCTGAGGAGGGGGATCTGAGGCCGCAGCTGTTGGATCGTTTCGCACTCTGCGTCGACGTGCGCGGGATTCACGACGCCCAGGCGCGGATGGCGATTATGGAGCGCAACCTGGCGTTCGAACAGGATGCGCACGATTTCTATGAACAGTGGCAGACCCAGGAGACAAAGCGGGCGAAGCGCATCGAGGAAGCGCGCCGCCTGTTACCCGAGGTGGCCTATACCCGAGAGGATATGGCAACCATCGCCGGGATGATGGGCGAGTTGGGCGTCGACGGTCACCGGGGCGATCTGGTTATTCTCAAGACGGCAACCGCACACGCCGCTTGGGAGAGCCGGCGCTACGTCACCGACCGTGATATCCTGCTCGCGGCTGAGTTGGCCCTTCCCCATCGCCTGAAACGCCGTCCGTTCGATGAGGTCCAGACATCCCTCGAGGAACTGAATCGCCGTGTCGTCAACGCCAGGGAGAAAGCAAAACAGGCCACCCCTAAGACAGATGACCTCACCTATGAGGCCGAAGTCTCCGGGCAGGACGGCCCAAAAAAAGCGTAGAGGTTGAGGCGAGTGACGAGGAAGCCGAGGAATCGTCCTCCCCTCAAATGCAGCCTTATCAACAGGATGTACCCAAATGGGCTTCCGATGGCAACTGGTGGGAAGGTGGAAAGTTCATCGATCCGGGCGCGGACTTTGAGATTCGGCGGTTAGAGACGCCTCAGGATCGCAAGACGCGCGCCACCGGCGGACGTCGCAGCCGAACCCGGACGACCCGCAAGCGTGGGCGGTATGTGAGGTCACAATCCTCTCCGCAGGATGCCTCGGATCTCGCCTTCGACGCGACCCTGCGGGCCGCAGCGCCCTATCAACAGAGACGAGAAGCGAAGTCGGCCGAGGGACCGGCCCTCCATCTGCGCCCCCAGGATTATCAGAAGAAGGTGCGTGTTCGCCGGGCGGCGAACCTCATCCTCTTCATGGTCGATGCCTCGTGGTCTATGGCCGTCTCCGAACGGATGGAAGCGACCAAAGGCGCCATCCTTTCTCTGCTCACCGATGCCTATCAGAGACGCGACCGCGTCGGCATGATCGTCTTCCAGAAGGACCGGGCCACCCTCGTCCTGCCCCCGACGAATAGCGTCGAATTGGCCAAGAAGCAGCTGGTCAATCTGCCCGTCGGCGGAAAAACCCCGTTGGCTGCCGGCCTCTGGTTGGCGTTGCAGACCATCCAGCGGGAGATGCGGCGCTACCCCGAGCTGATGCCGATGATGGTCATCCTGACCGATGGCGCCGGCAACGTCTCCATGGGCAACAACCCACCCCAGGAAGAGGCCCACCACGTTGCAGAGCAGATCAAAGAGGAAGCGATTAAATCCATCGTGGTGAATATGGAGAGCGCAGATTACGATCGGGGATTGGCGCAGGAGTTGGCCGACCACCTGGGAGGTATCTGCCACAACCTGGCGTCTCTCCGCGCCGATTCTTTGCTCTCCATGGTCCGGAGCGAACTATCAACCCACTGAGAAATGTGAGGAGCACGCAGATATATGCTGATCGAACGAATAAGCAAACACTTGTTAAACCGGGGTTGGCATCTGGCGGTCGCAGAATCCGCAACCGGGGGCCTGATGGGCCATCAGATCACCCGCATTCCGGGATGCTCTCGCTACTTCCTGGGAGGGGTCATCGCCTATGCCAATCACGTCAAAGAGACAGCCCTCAACGTACAGAGCGAGAGCTTGAAACGATGGGGAGCGGTCAGTGCACAGGTCGCGATGGAGATGGCCGCCGGTGCGTGCCGGCTCACCGGCGCAGAGGTTACCTTAAGCACCTCCGGCATCGCCGGACCGACAGGTGCGACGGCAGAGAAACCCATTGGACTCTATTACATCGGCCTGGCGACGCCGGACGAACGCTGGTGCTGGCGTCACGTCTTTGAAGGTGATCGTCTCGATAACAACGAACGTGCAGCGCACGCCGCGTTCGAGCATCTGCTTATAATCCTATCAGGGGGGTAACGGGTCTACAGATCCGGACCTGAAACGCTAAACGTTTCCGTGATGCCTATGGAAACACAGAAAAGCTATAGGTATGAATGACCAGATCCATAAAAGGATAAGCGCGCCCGCAGATCGAAGATCTGAGACACATCCTCTCAGCCCTCGTTGCCCCCCGAGTCTTCGGGCCCTGTGGATTCCTCCCTCTTAACCTCAGCGACCAGATGCTCCAATCCGGCCTGCAGGCGTTTGACCGCAACCTGTCCCTGCGCCCCGAAGAAAGTCTGCCCCAGATCCTGGGCGGTCTCCGCCAGATCCAGTTCAGAGGTGCCATGGGCCAGCTTACGAGCCGATCGACGCAGAACGCGCAGAAGCTCGCGGTGCGGCTCGATCTCCTCCTGAGTGATGGGTGCCGGTCCCCGACCGGGGATAATCTGCTCCACACTGCGCCGGTGCGCGATAACGCCCAGGGTGTTCAGCCATGCCTTGGAGTCCGGGGTCAGGTCCAGCGGCGGAGGATCTTCAACGGCAACGATGTCACCCGTGATCAATAAATCCCGATCGGGCACGAAGACCCACAGGCTGCCGGGGGCTGCTCCCCCCTCAATGGCCGAGAGTTCCACGTAACTATCATCGACATAGAGCCTGAGCGCCTCATCGAACGCCATCGTCGGCTTCCGGGGCGCGACATTCTCAATAAGGTTCAACTCATCCTCATACCGTGCCGCAAGGTCTTCCACAAAGGCCCGGCGCTCACGATCTTCATCATAGACTTCCATCAATCTCAGAGTCGTCTCCGTTGCAATAATGGGCACGTCCCAGAAAGCAGTCGCCATCTGACGCTCAGGGCTTGCATCCGTCATAATGGCGTATCGAATCTCTCCTAAAGCAGATCGAGCCTGCTCCAACCAGTTCACTGCGTGAACCGGGCGAGGAGGGATATCGATAGCAATCGCACCTTGGCTCGTATCGATCAGCACCAGATTGTAAGGGGGATAGGCCGTTTCGAGGAATATCCCCGGGGAAATTTCCTTCATATGCATTGACCTCCCATCGAAAAACTTTGTCGCATCGCATCCAATACGGCTTCCGCATCGTGAGGTGCCGCGCCCCCCTGCGCAAGGGCCGGTGATCCTCCTCCCCGACCCTCCAGGGGCTCCAAAGCCCGGTGCAGTACGTCGACGGCATTGATCTCCGGCAGATCTTCACTGCGGGCGCAGATCAGACGCACCCCTTCACCCGTCGCCGCCAGCAAAGCCACCGTCTTGCTTCGTTCGCGAAGGCGCAGCGCCGTCGCCCGTATCTCATCGAAATCCCGATCCGCCCACTGGTCAATCACCACGTGGACCCCATCAATAACCTCAGACTCGGACCAGAGTTGGTCGGCTTTCAAGGCCGACCAAGCCGTTTTGAACTCCCGCAATTCGCGTTGGGTCGACTTGAGTTCGTCCGACAATCGATCGACAGCCTCCGGCAGTGCCGGGACGCCCACCGAGAGGTGTCGGCTCGAAGTCTCGGCAAGTCTGAGCAGCTCTTGATAGTGATGCAACGCCCTTCCGCCACACAGGAAGGTGACCCGAGAGCCTCCCTTGTAATTCGCGAAGTTCACCACCTTGACCAGGCCGATCTCCCCGGTGCGGGCTACGTGGGTGCCCCCGCACGCTGAAGCGTCGTAGGGACCCATAATAATGACGCGGATCGTGCCCGTGACGGTCGGCGGCTTGCGTAAATCGACCGCATCCAACTCAGATTGGGCGATCATCCGCGTCTCAACAGGGTGGTCGGCCCAAACTATACGATTGACCCTCTCTTCCACGCGGAACACCGATCCCCACGTCAGGTCCGAAACGTCGAGATCCAGCGTACTCTCCTCGCCGCTTAGATGGAAGCCGACGGTCTTAGCACTCAGTTGCGTCTCAAAAACCGCAGAGAGCAGGTGCTGACCCGAATGCTGTTGCATATGATCAAACCGCCGGGGCCAGTCAACGGACCCCAGGACAACCTCGGCATCGTCCTCAAAACCTTCGAGGACATGGTGCCAGATATCGCCGTTCTCGTCCTCCCAAACGTCCACGACCGGTTTGCCGTCCAACGTCCCCGTATCGTAAGGCTGCCCCCCGGAAGTGGGATAGAAAGCGGTCCGATCCAATCGAACCGCCTGCTGGATCTCACCCTCCTCACGCTCGATCGGCTTCCGCGCCAGGATGCGAGCCTCAAATTCACGCAACTGCGAATCAAAATAGTAAAGGCGTTCCGTCATTCCGCACACTCCTAAGGGTTGATCACAGCTTCCGGGAGATCCCGCGGAATCGTAAAACTAAACGCGGACCCCTCTCCGACCTGGCTCGCGAGTGTGATCGCGCCGCCATGGGCCTCCACCGCCAGTCTACAGAACGCCAGTCCGATCCCCGCACCATGGATCTTCTGAGATCGACCCCGCACGTAAGGATCAAAGATGCGCTCGTGATCCTCTGGAGGGATGCCCGGACCGTTATCGACGACGGTAAACGTAACAGAATCCGGATCGTCCCGGACGTCCACTTCGATCTCGCCGCCCTTTTGCGTGTATTTGACCGCGTTATCCAGAAGATTGGTCAGGACCCGGAGAAGCAGGTCGCGGTCTCCTTCAATCACAGGGATATCCGGATTGACACGCATCTGAAGGCCCTGATCTCGGCGCTGAGCGGAGGCCGAAACGGCTTCGACTGCGTCCCGCACCAGAGAGGGAATCTCGATCTCTGAGATCGCGAGAGCCTGTTCACCCGCTCGCAACTTCGCGGTATCCAGGATATCGTTGATCAGCTTCTCCAGCCGATGCGCGCTCCTGAGCGAGATGCCCAGAATCTGTTCGACCGGAAGCGTCATATCCTTCTCCCGCCACGCGACGAGAACCAGATCGACACTGCTCACGATACTGCTGAGAGGCGCCCGCAAATCGTGGACGAGCATATGAGAAAGCTGTTGGCGGGTCTCCTCGAGCTCAACACGATCGGTCACGTCGTGGGCAGTCCATTGATACGCCCCGCTCGTGCCGTAGTCTGGGAGATGGAAAAATTCCACCTCGACAACCCGTGGATCCATCCCATCCAGACTGTATTCCCACGTCTCAGACCGCTGTTTATGCACGCGAGCCTTGAGGCTGTCAAATCGGTCGGACTGTATGCCCAGTTGTTCCAGCACATCTGTAGAGGTTCCAGACTCGGAGAAATTTAGCAGCCGCTGCGCAGCGCGATTGATCTGTAATACATGTCCATCCGAGCCGAGAATCACGATCGGATCGAGATTGCGCTCAAAGAGCGTCTCATATCGCGCCTCTGCCCGCTCGACCTGCTCGAAGAGTCGCGCGTTTTGAATCGCTGGGGCTGCCAGTGCCGAGAGTGCCCTGAGGACCTCCTCGCTCTCCGCCAGATCAATAGTGGGCGGCGGATTGATAAGCTCGACGACCGCAAGCGTCATCTCCTCCATTTTGACCGGTACCGCAAGAATGGATTCCGTGTGAAACCGGGTCCGCTCATCGATCCCAGAATAAAATCGCTGATCCGCATAGGTGTCCGGGATCCAAAGCCGCTCGCCGTGCTCCGCGACCCATCCGACTACCCCCACCCCCGGCGGCATCTGCAGTCCAATGACCTGATTGGCTTGCTCGCCTGAGGCCGCCCGGAAGACTGTAGACCCATCCGGTTCGACCGAAGCCACCGAGACGGCATCCGGCTTGAAGTATTGACGCGTAAGGTTCATCAAGCGCTGGAGCACCTCATCCGTGCTGAGTTTGGCACCGATGGTCCGTGCGGCCTCCAGGATAAAATGACTGCGTGATACACTCTCAGGCTCCATCAGGGGTCAGTCCTCCAGATCAAAAGTTACAACTTCTTTGCCACGCAACCGCTCGAGAATGCGCTCGATAATCAGATCGAGATGACCGTGATTCGCCACAAAATCCAACCGGTCCGCGGGAATCGCCAGGACCGGACAGAGAGAGAAGTGATCAAACCAATCCTCATACAGACCGTTAAGCTGCGAGAGATAGTCACCGCTGATTCGACGTTCAAATGTCCGCCCGCGCCGCTCAATCCGCGCCTGCAGCGTGGAGACAGAAGCCCGAAGATAGATGACCAGATTCGGCGGTGGCAGAATCGAGGTCACGGCTTGATAAAGGTCCTTATAGGTCTCGTAATCCCGTTCCCCCATCAAGCCCTGGAGATAGAGGTTCCGGGCGAAAATTTCCGCATCTTCGTACACGGTACGATCCTGGATGACCGAGTGAGGGCGATCCAGTAACTGACGGTGATTCCGAAAACGGCTTGCCAGGAAGAAGATCTGAGAGTGAAAGCTCCACGCTGCCATATCCTCGTAAAAGTCAGCCAGATATGGGTTTTCACTCACCCCTTCTAAAAACGGCTCCCAACGCAGACGTTGACTCAGAAGCGAGGTCAGCGTGGACTTACCCACGCCAATGTTACCCGCTACCGCAATAAAGTACTTGGTCACAAAGCCTCCCATGCTCTATCCACAAACTTCTGGATAGGATGTCGCCGCCAGGTTATGAATCGGGTCATGAATAGCTAAAGAGTTTCTGCAGTCAAATCTCGGCTCAAAGATCGAGCTGGACACCGGTGCGCTGCGCCAGGATCATCAGCGCCTGGTACGCATCCCGGATCGCTGCCTCGATCACCGGGGGTGTGCCGTCGGTACCGACGGGAGCTTGTGCCGACAGCGCCCCTCCCACCCGGCCCACGGATTCAGCCAGCGCAAGAAAATCGCCCAATGCCTGCCAGTTGGCTTCCGTGCGAGGCTCCGGCTTGATCTCCGGCGCCAGCGTCCAGGCAGGCCGCGGCTGTACGGGGATGGATATCTCCGGCAACATCGGTTGGCGGACTCCGGCCAACGCGGAACGAATACGCTGCTCGATATCGTCGAGGTCCTGGGGAAAACGGACGAAGTCCAGGTCGTCCGATTCGATCACCAGAAGGGGCGTTGCATCGTAGTCGCTGAATAAACGCTCATACCCCTGGCGAAGGGCGGCGATATAGCCCCGGTCCATCTCCCGCTCATAGGTCCGATCGCGCATCGCAATGCGGGCCATAAGGGTGTTGACATCGGCGCGAAGATAGACAACCAGATCCGGTTTCCTGACTTTCTCGGAGAGCGCTTCATAAAGGCGATCGTACATCGCCAACTCATCCGGCGTCGTGATGTTCAGATGGGCGAAGAGCTTATCCTTCTCAAAGAAATAGTCCGAGAGCAGCGCCTGCTTATCCAGGAAATCCGGTACACGCTGCTGCTGACGATAGCGACTCAATAGAAAAAAGAGCTGGGTTTGAAAGGCGTATTGGGCGCGGTCGGCATAGAAATCCGAAAGAAACGGGTTCTCATCGAACGCCTCCAGCATGGTCTCCCCGTCCAGGCGAGGTTGCAAACGGCGCGCCAGGGTCGTTTTCCCCACCCCGATGACGCCTTCAATCGCGATATAAGGATGTGTCGATCGTGCATTCACGCGCATGCCCTCCCGGATAGACGCGATCGTCTCACCTCGATGCGACGCAGACCCTCCGTTCGATACCGCATAGCGGTCACGCCCGGGCCGCGTGCTCACCCGCGAGGTACCCCGCGCTGAACGCAGCCTGGAGATTGAAACCTCCTGTATCGGCCGCCAGGTCGAGCAGCTCACCGACGATGTGAAGGTCTTTCACGACGTGCGACTCAAAACTGACCGGATCGACCTCTTTGAGCGAGACCCCACCGGCTGTGACCATGCCCAAGGCGAGCTGAAGAGATCCGCTAATCGTCCAGCGGAAATCCTTGATCAAATGAGCCAGTCGATCCCGATCCTCCGCACGAATTGCGGCGAGAAAACCGTCCGCATCAATATCGCTCAACTCGGCGATCACAGTAGCCAACTTGCTGGGCATCGATCCCTTGAGTCGGGTTCGGAGACGCCCCCGGGCGTGTCGCTCAAACTCGCGCTGCAGCAGTTGGCGAACCTCCTCCTCTTTCATATTCGGCTTGAGATCGATGGAAAGCTCGATCGTGTGACCCTCACGCAAAGCCTCAACCACGAACGTCGACGCCGTCAGGATCAGCGGACCGGAGACCCCAAAGTGCGTGAAGAGCATTTCCCCAACCTCCGGCATAGGATAGGGAATCCGCAGGGGTTTCTCTCCATCCTCTGTCTTCTGGTAAAATGTACAACGGGCGTGACGAAGACTGACTCCCTGCAGAGCCTCCGCGATTGACCGCTCTTCGACGGTCAAGGGCACCAGCGCGGGGCGTAGCGGTACGATGGTGTGACCGAGCGTCTTCGCCATCGCGTACCCCTCCCCTGTCGATCCGGTCTCATGCCAGGAAGCCCCACCGGTCGCCAGGATCACAACATCGGCAGAGAGGGTGCCGCTATCCCAGAGCAAGACCCCGCTTGCGCTTCCGCCCTCGGTCAACACCCGGTTGACCTCGGCGCGATATCGCACTTCGGCGCCCTTCCCTTCAGCGTAGCGCAGAAGCGCATTCCGCACATCGGTCGCGTCATCGGAGACCGGAAAGACCCGCCCCCCCCGCTCCTCCTTGGTCTCGACACCATACCGGGCAAGGAGATCAATCAACTCGGGCCTGAAAAATCGATGAAACGCGTTCCGCAAGAATTGGCCGTTCGGCCCATAGTACCGGATAAACTGCCGCAGCGGGGCGGTGTTGGTCAAGTTACACCGTCCCTTCCCGGTCACCAATATTTTCTTGCCGGCCTCGGAGGTCTTTTCCAACAGCAGGACATCTGCCCCACACTCCGCGGCGCGTCCAGCCGCCATAAGACCGGCTGCCCCTGCCCCCACAACGATTACCCGCCTTGCCATACCACTCCCATCATCCCTTCGCCTCCCGACGCAATCCGAGCATCACCACACGAAACGGAGCTTCAGCCTCATTAGCGAGGTTGAATAGCTCGTGCTGATAGACAAGCACCGCATCACCGGCGCGTAACGGGCGCGCCACAACCGGACTCCCGTCCGTAGGGCGGTGATAAAGCATACCCTCGCCCGAGATCGTCGTGATGACCAGCGCGTGCTCGGGCATCTCACGCTGCCCGGTAGAAGCTCCCCCTTCGAGCGTCACGTCCTGCAAAAAGGCGAAACGTGCATCCCGAAGCAAGCCCTCTTCTGTGCCCGGATCCTCGCTGAAGAGCCAGCGTATCACGGTCGTTCCGTGGCCCTGCCAGGGTTCCGGCATCTCCGGTGCCGGAGAAGCCGGTTCGTACGCGACGTTTTTGATATTCATCGCCCGTTTGTAGACCACCTTGGAAATCCGATCATACGGCACGCGATTGATATTCGCCCAACCCTCGTCATCGTGAAACACATCGGCAGGTATGATATCGGGCTCCCAGCTGGGCTTATCCCCCATAGCTTATGCGCTGCCTTTCCAGACACCCAGGGTCGTCAGACACTCTCACAAACTCTATTCTAACACAATTAGTACAAGGATACATTAAAGTTTCCTCTCAATCTCGAAAACGCATCGCCGCACCCGTGCGACCGTGGCGCACTGCCACAATCTCGGAGAGAATCGACAGGGCGATCATCTGCGGTGATCGCCCGCCGATGTCCAAACCCACCGGACCATGAATACGATCGAGAGTCTGCGTCCCAAAACCCACAGCCCTTAGAGCGGCACGTCGTGCCCTCTGCGTCTTCCGGCTTCCCAGTAGCCCGACGTAAAACGCGTCACTGCGCAGCGCCAGCGACAGACTCGGGATGTCAAATTTCTCATCGTGAAACAGCACGACAACCGCACAACCCGGCCCTAAAATGTCCGGCGTCACGGACCGCTGAGGCCAATCCACGCGCCGTTCGACCTCTGGAAATCGCACTTCGTTGAGAAACGCACGACGGGCATCACTGACCACAACGTCAAAACCCAGGGGGCGCGCCAATGCGACCAGAGCGCGAGCGATGTCGGTCGCGCCGAAGATCACAAGCTTCAGCGGAGGGGCTACGACCTCGACAAAAACTTCCCCCCAGGTATATCGATACTTTGAGGCGTAAGGGCCGGGCCAGGCACCGGCGATGTCCTTCAGAATCTGGACGTCCCACGCTGGGTCACCGAAAGACCCCAGCGTCGTGTCGTCGGCCTTGCGCAATAAATGGGCGGGCCGGTCAATGCGCGAGGCGAATCCCACAGGGCGTCCGGCCTCGATCTCCGCGAGGAAGACATCGTGTAAGGGAGACCAACGTTCCACCAGGAGCGCCAACGTCCCCCCACAGGAAAGCCCCGCCTCCCAGGCCTCGTGATCACTGATACCGAACGCGGGCCGGCGAATATCAACGTCGTGACAGAGAACCCCCTCCATCTCCGCGATCACATCCCCATCGACACACCCACCGCTCACAGAACCGGCGATCTCCCCGTCCTCTGCCAGGGCCATCCGCGTCCCCGGAGGCCAGAGGCCCGAACCGTGTGTCTCCACAATTGTCGACAGCGCGATCGATAACGTCTCATCTTGCCGCCAACGTTTGAGATCCGGAATGATCGTCCTCATCCAAGCCTCCCCTAACCCACACCGTCGGGACCCTGGTGCGGACGCCAGGCCTGGGAGCGCACCCTACCGTCCGCAAAAACTCTCACAACCTCAAACCTCACCCGACCTTCCTCAACCGCCCGGGCGATCTGTCGCTGTTCCCGGGTCAGCACCGACTTCCCCTGCTTGATATCAAGGATAACCACTTCGAGATCGTCCCCGGATTCATGGTTGTCCTTACACGCACTGTAGCCATCGAAGACCATATAATCAATCGGATCGCCCAGGAACCGGGCATCCGCCGGCCAATAGGGGAATCCGGGCAGGAGGGGCGCCATCTGTTCGGCCATTTTGCCCTTGAGAACAGCCCGGCTGCGTTGGGTGCTGTGCCGCCGTGCCTGTGCGATCGCCTCCTGGCGGTCCTCCCGAAGCCTTTGAATCCGGCCCTCGTATGCCCGTGCAATCCGGGCCCGCTCGGCATCCATCTGCGCCTCATAACGTTGTGCGATCTCGGTGCGGAGCGCCGATTCCTCGCGCCGCGCCGAATCATCGCGCCGCGCCGTTTCACGGCGCCCTGAGCCGCGTAGCAGCAGCCGCGCCGCGAGAAATCCAATGATCAATCCAACGAGAAGCCAGAGCCCATCCATTGTCAACGGCCTATCTGTGAGCACTCATCGGCGGAGAGAGCCGCCGCCCGATCGCCTCAGGAAAACGCCGCGGTCACCCGGATCGACCAGGGCGCCATCGCGGACGAGAAAAGCACCTCGGCGTAATGTGGACACGACCCTCCCCTGGACCCGCATCCCCTGAAAGGGTGTATACCCGGCCCGCATATGAATCGCTTCATCCGTCATGATGGTTTCGGGTTCAGGATCGTAGAGCACCACGTCCGCATCGGCACCGGGCCGCAGCACACCCTTGCGGGGCCAGAGCCCATAGAGCTGAGCGGGATTGCGAGACAGGAGGCGCACGAGATCCGGCCAATCGAGCCGCCCCTTCGCCACTCCGTACGTGGCCATCAGGGGCAGGAGTGTCTCCAGGCCCGGCAACCCACCGGGGGTCTTGGTGAACGTGTCGCTCTCCAGCTTCTGGGCCCGGGTATAGTCACAGTGATCGGTGATGACCATGTCCACAGCACCCGCCGCCAGGAGCGCCCACAACGCCTCGCACTCAGTCTTTGAACGCAACGGAGGCTGCAGAATATAACGCCACGGCTCCTCGCCTGCATACCGGGAATCATCAAGGAGGAGGTACTGCGGCGCCGTCTCCGCATAAGCCAACTGCCCTTGGGCGCGAGCCTCGACCACCAGACTCGATGTCCTCGCCGTCGAATTGTGGACGATAACCACGGGAGCGCCGACCTCACGCGCCAGGAATAGAACCCGGGCTGCCGCTTCTTCCTCGGCGAGGCCGGGGCGCGCGTCTCCGTGAAAACGCCAACCGGTATTCCCAGCCGCAACCAAGGCCTCGGTCTTTGCCGTCACAATCGCGTCGTTCTCGCAATGAACGAGGGTGAGCAGCCCATACTTCTGCGCTGCGCGCAGGAGGCGAAGCAACGCGGCATCGTCCATATAGTAGAACGGGCGATAGGTCGTGTAAAGCTTGATGCTCTGAACCCCCAACGCAGGAAGCGCGCTGAGGCGGTCCTCCTCGCCGGCGGGCACATCGGTCACCATCATGTGAAACGCATAATCGACCCACGACGGCGCAGCCTCTTGCAGTCTAGCTTCCAAGGCACTCTCGAAGGATTGACCCTCGAACTGGGTGGCGAAATCGATCACGGTGGTGACCCCGCCCAGGGCGGCAGCCCGGCTGCCGGTGTCCCACGAATCATCGGTCCGGTACGCACCGGTATCAAGTTGAATATGCGTGTGAGCGTCGATGACCCCCGGCAGCACCCACAGTCCATCCGCCTCTACGACGTCCGTATCCGAGGTCGCGGGCAAATCTAGCCCCATCGCCGCGACATACGCACCCCGAATCAGCAAATCGGCCCGCACAGTGTCCTCGGCGGTCACAACACGCCCACCCCGGATCAGAATCTGACGCTCGGTATCCACCCTTCCTCCTCAGCCTGGGCATTCGGCTTTGAAACCTGGATTCAGCCCATCCGCGAGATCGTAAAGACAGTTTTGTCTGATTATTATAGGGTAATTGCCCATTTTGAGTAGAAGCCTGCATTCGGAAGGGACTTACAATACGAGAGATCGGACCCTGAGGAGGTCGCGAAGACAGAGACATCAGCCCGGTATGCTTGCCGGCTCGACGGCAGGTTGACGAACAGCGCAGTCAAGCCCACGCCGCCTGGCCGGCAAGCCACCTCAACCGTCGAAACAGAAACTCAGATCCTGCCCCCTATTCTGAAGTCAGCCGTTGGAAGGCCGGATGATCCCGAACAAACGAAAAATCGGGATCCTGCCGGGCCATGATCCGATACCGCGAGCGCAATGCGATCGCTCTCTCCAACCAGGCCAGGGCCTGATCCTCCCTCTCGCTCAACGCTGCAGCACACGCGGCGTTGTAGTAGGTGCGTGCGTTCTCCGGGTCCAGCGCCATCGCACGCTCGTAGGCGTCCAGGGCCCGACCAAAATTGAGCATACGCGCATGAACCATCCCCAGCCCCGTATGGATCTCCGCGTTCTCTGGATCGAGCCGCAGGGCCTCTTCGAAGTCCTCCAGGGCCTGTCGCTCCGCATCCTGCTGTATGTAAGCCTGCCCGCGATAGTAGTAAGCCAGCGCATTGTCTGGGGCCTGCTCGACGGCGCGATCGTAGTCATCAAGCGCCTGCTCGACCTCCTCCAGAGCTACGTAGGTCAGACCTCGGTTGAGCAGGAACGTCACATCCTCCGGCCTGAGGGTCAGTGCCTGGGTGTAATCATCCACCGCCCGTTGATATGCCTGAAGCTGATAATAAGCGCTGGCACGCTGGGCGTAGAGTGCCGCGCTTTCCGGCATAGCGGAGAGCGCCCCATTAAAATCCTCAATGGCCGCAGTCAGATCCTCCCGGCGGACGTGAATCATCCCCCGCTGGTAGTGCGCCGAGGGATTGCCCGGATCCAGGGAAAGGACCTTGTTAAAATCATCAAGGGCGGCTCTGAGGTCGTTAAGCTTAAGATGCGTCAGGCCGCGATTAAAATAGGCTGAGACCTTGTTTGGATCCTGATCGATGGCACGGCTGTAAATCTGGATCGCACCGAGATAATCGCCTTCTTTGAAAAGAGCATTCGCACGCTCGAGGGTCGCCTCGGCCTTAGCCGCCATCTGATCGGCGGGGGGCTCGGGCGCCGCGTCTTCATCGACCGCAGGCTCCGGAGGTACGGATACCTCGGACTTGCCGGCGGTGAGCACGTCATCGCTTTCGGGAATAGCCTCGGAGGAGGGCGGGATCGGCTTCTCTGACGTGGACGCGGTTGATGGCGCCTCCACGGGCTCTTTCATCGATTCAGCATCTGTTGTCGATGACGGTGGGGACGATACCACCCCGGCTGACGATGCCAAAGCGGTCGCGACGCCGGCCCTCTGGGGTCCTGGCTCGAGCGCTGCTGGCTCAGACTTCACGTCCACGACGTCCGTATCCACGTCCTGCTCCCCTACCTTCTCCTGCTCATCGAGAGGGAGGCCGAGTTGACCGGCGATCCAATTCCGCAGCCTTCGATACGCCGGTTGCAGAGATTCATCCAACGCCTCGCTGTCCAAAATCGTATCACAGAAGGTCAAGGCAGACGTCCAATCCCGGGCCCGCAGGGCGGCCCAGCCCTGACTCAGACGGGATGCCCACACAATCACGGCATCCGGGGCGCCCGGCGTCTCGGCAGCCGCCTGCCAGATCGCCACGACCTCGGCGGCCCATCGATAATCAGCCCGAAGTGCGTCTAGAAACGCCTGCTGGGCCTCATTTCGACCTTCGTCCCCCCCGGCGATCAGCCGATGGTAGAGCAGTTCTCGTCTTCGTATCCGCTCCCGGGCGATCTTGCCGCGACCGCGCGCAAACGCATCCTCGTCCAGATTCCGGTAGTAGGCGCTTAGTCGCCCGTGCGCAGCCATCCATCCTTCGGGATGCGCGCGCTGAGCCCAGGTCCGCACCCGATCACGCAGGCGCGCATGGTAAACCCAGGTGTCGCCCTGCGCGACGACAATCGGCGAGCGCGTCAACCAATCAAAGGCTGCCTCCCCATCGTCCCCTAACAGCGTGGTCATCACCTGGGGCGAGAGGCGACGGGCTGCTGCGCTGCGCAGGACCGCCTCCCGCCGCATCCCATCGAGGGATGCTAGATACGCATCGACGGCGGAGATACCCTCTCCAGGGACGCTATGGTCGTGGGAGGGGATAGAATCTGCTTCCATCAAAAGCTTCAACAGCAGAGGTACCCCCCGGGTGATCGCATATGCCTCGGTAGGGTGGTCCCAGCCCCGGATGGGATGAATCCGCCCGTAAGCCAAGACGTCCCTCTCGCTCAACGGTGGAAGAGGTTGAACCAGCATCACCTGGGACAGGCCCTGCCAAGGCTCACCCGGGGGTTCCACGTCCGCGATGACCAGCCAGACGTTGATGTGAAGCTCTCCGGCCTGCAGGAGATCGATCAACCATGGTTCCAGCATAGGGGCAAGTGCCTGCCAATCGTCGAAGAAGAGCACGAGGTTGCGAATCGAGGCCCACGCGTTGAGGTCGCTGACGAAAACAGAGGTTAAGGACTGAACAGGCTCCCGCAGTACCGGCAGAAGCCGAGCAGAGAATCGCGTTGCCAGGTAGGGCGTCCAAAAACGCTGGTGCCATTCGCCCTCTGCACTCACGCCTTCGAACCAATCCAGGGGCGCAGCGGGCGCCTGGGGATCTTCCGCGATAGCACCCAAGGCATCGAGATAGTCCGTGTATTGCTCGTGGAAGGTTGTCAATGGGGTCCCCTGATCGGCAAACTGGCTTGAGATCGCCGCCATGGCCGAGAGCGCCGCCCCTTCAGGATCGGCCCGTGCTTGAGCGCCATCGACCCGGCCGATCAGAAACCCGTACTCCTCGGCCAGAGTCCGATACCGGGCGAGCAGCGCGCTCTTTCCGATGCCCTCCGGCCCGGAAACGAAGAAAAGCAGGGTCGGAGGCACCTCATAGACCATATTGAGCCGGAAATCGGCACGTGCCTGCTCGCGTCCGATAAAGGACGCATCACGACGTCGGTTGAGCAACGCCCCCCACGTAGTCGCTTCATCGACCATAGTTACCTCCTCATCCTGCATATAGCGTATAGGTATCGCAAAAGCCCCCGGCCTGCAGCAACTGAGGCCAGGGGCTTGCTAACATCCGGGCTGCCCATCCCACCGGTCCCCTGGTTAGTTCAGGGCACAAACAACGATCAAGCCTAGGTCCCCGCCCGCCAGGAATTGAGATAAGCCTCTTGCTCCTCCGTCAGCTCATCGATCTCCACCCCCATCGCCTGAAGCTTGAGCAGTGCGATCTGCTCATCGATCTCAGCGGGTACAGCGTAGACGGTGTTTTCCAGTTCCTCGCTTTGTCCGATCAGATACTCGGCACTTAGCGCTTGATTGGCAAAGGACATATCCATCACAGCGCTGGGATGTCCCTCAGCGGCGCCCAGGTTGACCAATCGCCCGTCGGCCAACACGTTGATACGACGCCCATCGGGGAGAATATACTCTTTGACAAAGGGGCGAAGCAGGCGTGGTTCCTGCACAGCCATCTCACGAAGGGCGTCCAGGTTCAACTCAACGTTGAAATGCCCGGAATTGCAGACGATAGCCGCGTCCTTCATCGCTTCAAAGTGGTGGCGGTCGATCACGTTGATATCACCCGTCGAAGTGACGAAAATATCCCCGATCGGGGCAGCCTCGATCATCGGCATCACCCGGAAGCCGTCCATCACTGCTTCCAAGGCTTTCAAAGGATCGATCTCGGTCACGATCACGTTGGCGCCGAGGCCCTTGGCCCGCATAGCGATCCCACGACTGCACCAACCGTACCCTCCAACGACCACGTTCTTCCCCGCAATCAGCACGTTGGTGGCCCGGATAATCCCGTCCAGCGTCGACTGACCGGTGCCGTAACGGTTATCGAAGAGGTGCTTGGTCATCGCATCATTGACGGCGACGATCGGATACTCAAGCGCGCCCTCTTTCGCCATCGCCCGAAGACGGATCACACCCGTGGTCGTCTCCTCAGTCCCTCCCACGAGGTTGCCCAGCACCTCGCGGCGATCCTTATGGAGCGTGCTGACCAGATCCGCACCATCGTCCATGGTCAAGTGGGGCTTATGATCCAATGCCGCGTGAATATGTTCGTAATACGTCTCGTTGTCCTCGCCCTTGATTGCATAGACGGGAATCTCGTGATAGCTCACCAGCGCCGCGGCCACATCATCCTGCGTGCTCAGCGGATTGCTCGCGACCAACACAAGATCAGCGCCACCGGCAACCAGTGTGCGCGCCAGATTGCCCGTCTCCGTCGTGA
This sequence comes from uncultured Anaerolineales bacterium, assembly GCA_964388385.1. Lineage (GTDB taxonomy): Bacteria > Chloroflexota > Anaerolineae > B4-G1 > SLSP01 > PWVB01. Next base: position 22,510 of record CAYMAQ010000002.1, read on the forward strand.
CGTGCAGACAGGCCGACATCCGCATACCGCTGAGCGGTTTCTCTTGTTCAAAGCGCTCGCGAATCTGTTGGAGCACGGGCATCTCCCGCTCGGCCCATTCCATCCGAAGGCGCCCCGAGGGTGCCAGATCAAGATCTTTAACATGATAGTTCATTGTCACTACTCCTTAACGTGTCGTGTGATTGAATTTTTATGTCGCACTTTCGAAAAAATCAGAGGGCCCGGACTCCGGGACCCTGAAACCTACCGATCCCTATGCAGAGCTTCCATCCTTACTCAGAGCCTCCGTCACCTCATCCTCGCCGAAGATCGAGGTATAGCGAGCCACGAACTCGGGCAGTGTGTAACTGTGCGCCTGCGGGCCCTTGGTCTCCAGCACATACGTCGCCGCCAGCGTACCCATGCGCCCGCACGCGTCCCAGGGAAGGTTCAGCGCCAGCCCCTTGATGAGACCGGAGCGGAATGCGTCACCGACACCCGTGGGGTCGAGAATGCGCCGGGGTGTTACCGCAGGGACCTGGATCTTATCATCGGCCCAGATCATCGCCCCCTCATCGCCCATCGTCACAATGACCGCACGCCGAACCCCATCCCGAATATCCCGATCCGTCATATCGGCGCGATCCTTGAGTAACTCATACTCATAATCATTCACCACCAGAATGTCCGCCCCCGTCACGCCCTCGCGCAGGGATTCGGGGCTGGAGCGGACGACCTGCTGGCTGGGATCGTAAATGTACGGAATTCCGAGTGCCTTGCACTCATCGACGTAGACGTCCATCGCACGCGGATCGTTTGGCGAGATAATCGTCAGGTCCACAGGATCCGCGAGATTGCGGAACGAGAGCGTATGCGCATGGGCCATCGCCCCGGCGTAGAAGCTCGCAATTTGGTTCTGATTTTGATCGGTTGTGGCAAAGAAAGAAGCGGTAAAGACATCGGGGATAATCTTGATCGCGGAGGTGTCCACCCCATGATCCTCAAGCCACAGGCGGTAATCGCCGAAATCCAATCCAGCCGTCCCCATAATCAGCGGACGCTCGTTGAGAAGCGCGAGGGTAAAGGCAATATTCGGCGCGCAACCGCCCCGCTGCCGGATCATCTCATCGACCAAAAAACTCAGGCTCAACTTCTGAAGCCGATCGGGTTTCACGTGCTCGAGAAAATCCCCGGGGAACCGCATCAGATAATCAAACGCAATAGAACCGGTCACAACGATATTCATCAACTCTCCTTTCGCACGATGGGATGAGGACAACCACACCTCATGATCTGACCACCGCATCGAGCGGGATCAATCGATCCCGTATGATCACACGCAAGGCCCAGAGACCATCCCAGGGCCTTATTTTCTTTCCTTCCTCAAGGGTCCGGGGTTGGTAGTGAATGGGAATCTCCACGATGTCGTAGCCCGCTCTCAACAACTTGTCCGGCAGTTCGAAATCAAGGTCGAATCCCCGTCCCGTGAGTTTGAGCTTGTTCAATGCATCGGCGCGTACCATCTTGGATGCGGTCGCGACATCGGTGAGGTCGGCCCCGTAGAGGAGATTGGTCAGCCAGGTCAAAAAGCGTACGCCCCAATAGTTGGCGGCATATTCGTAGATCGCCCGCCCACCCAGGGTTCGCGAGCCGAAAATCGCAGCCGGTCGATCCTCCTCGGCCCGGGCGAGAAACCTCGGATAGTCCCCGGGATCGTATTCGAGATCCGCGTCCTGGATAAAAACGTAATCCCCCGTACAGTGAGGAATTGCGGTCCGGATGGAGGTACCTTTCCCCATGTTCCTGGGCTGGAAGATAACCTGGGTATCCTCGTAGTCAATCGCTCGAAGCAGCGCCGGGGTGCTGTCGGTGGACGCGTTATCCACCACAATGACTTCACGCTCCCAGCCGTCGAGCAAATCAACGCGGTGCACACGCGCCAGCACCTGTAAAATGGTCGCTTCTTCATTATAGGCACAGATAATAATTGATAATTTCATACGCTCGCTTTCGTGCACCCACCCTTGTGATCCACCATCGGCAAACCCTGCACCCTCCGGACTCCCGACGGGGCTAAGTATAAGACTCGAAAAAATCCTCGAAAATTTGAAGCATATAGGCCAAACGCGCGCGGTCCATCCCCGGATAGAGCCCCACGAAGAAAGCACGCCTCAGGACGCGATTCGTCTCACTGAGCGAGGTCGCAATGCGATGAGGAATATTGTGGTATCCCGGCTGTTCCAGGATATTGCCTGCAAAAAGATACCGGGTCTCCACTTTGTGATCCCGAAGATGGCGGTTAAGAGCCTGTCGGGTGAACGGGGCACCCTCACGCACAGCCAGCGTAAATGCAAACCAGGCCGGGTCAGCCTTGGCGCTCCACCTCGGCAGAATCAGATACTCCTCGTAAGGTTTCAACCCCTCATAGAGGATACGAAAATTCCGTTTGCGCGTCTCGATAAAATCCGGCAGCTTCCCCAACTGCGGTAGCCCGATCGCGGCCTGAACCTCCGTCATCTTGAGGTTATATCCGACTTCGGTGAAATAGTAACGATGATCGTACGATTCGTTAAGTCCTGGGATCTCCCAGTCGAAGCGATGCCCGCAGGCGCCGTTGTGGCCGCTTTCATGGTTGCACCAGCAGTCACGCCCCCAGTCCCGGATCGAATGTGCGACGTGGTTGAGTTGCACGTCAGAGGTGGCGACGGCTCCCCCCTCTCCGGTGGTGATATGGTGCGCAGGATAGAAACTGAAGGTAGCCAGATCTCCATAGGTACCGCACTGCCGCCCGTCGAACGTGCTGCCCAGGGCGTCACACACATCCTCGACCACGTAAAGATCGTGCGCCTCGGCAAATGCTGTGACCTTATCCATCTCCACAGGATTGCCGAGGATGTGAGGGACAAAGACCGCCCGCGTGCGATCCGAGAGCGCGGCCTCTAAAAGATCAGTGTCGATATTGTAGGTCCCGACCTGACAGTCTACAAAGACCGGAATCAGCTGATTCTGGACAATCGGGGCCACAGTTGTAGGAAAGGTCGCGGCGGGGGTGATGACTTCGTCACCGTCCTGAAGCGGACGTTCGATTTGATGCGAGCGCAGGGTCGACATCGCCACAAGATTGCCTGACGAGCCGGAGTTCACGGCCAACACGTGATCGACCCCGACATAAGCAGCCAGGTGCTGGGTGAACGCTTCCACTCGGGGGCCGTCCGTGAGCCAGAACTCCAATATCGCGTCGGTGGCTTCTTGCATCTCCCGCTCATCGAAGACCCGGCCTCCATAGTTCACAAAGGTCTCCCCTGGAACAAATGGACGCGGTTCGTGCACCAGATGGTAATACTCCGCAATCTTTTCCAGGATCTCCTCGCGCAGACGCGCGATTTTCTGCTCATCCTTCATGATTGACCTCACCCTCTCTCGACAGGAAACGCGCCCTCGCAAGTCGCCGACCGAATGGCATCCATCGTCCGGCGCAGCCCAGCCTCCAATGAGACCTGCGCGCGCCAACTCGTCAACCGGTACGTCCGGGTGACATTCGCCGGTATTGCCGGAACCTCGCCGGGGCGATATGGCACGGCGCCAACGCGCACAGCTCCTTTGGCACTCGCCAACGCCCACAGACGTTCCACAACCTCCCGGACTGTTCGGAGAGTGCCTGTTCCCAGATCCAAGACTCGCCCCTCGATATCCGGCGCGGTTGCAGCCGCGATCAACCCACAACAGACGTCATCCACAAAAATGAAATCCCGCTGCTGATCTCCGGGCAGGGCCAATGCGTGGACCTTTGTCCCTTCTTCGAGCAATGTCCTCACCAGAGCCGAGCCGATGAATCCGGTCGCCCCGGTCAGAAGAACAGAAGAGGGAATGTCTATCCTATCCATGGCAATCCGTTCCGGCAGCTCAACGCGCCTCGAGATAGCCAGCGTACCACGCGACCGTCTCACGCAGCGCCTCGATGCGCGTCGTAGCCGGGCGCCATTCAACCATCTCCCGGATTTTACTGCAGTCCAGGTATTGGTCCTTAATCTCGTTTCTGACCCTATCCAGGACCACCGGCTGGAGGTCGGGATGGGGCGACAACGATAGGATCAGCCGGGTCATCTCCAGTACGCTCATTGGCTCGTCAGTGCCGCAGTTGAACGCTTCTCCGTGGATTTCCGAGCGGTCGAGCGCCTGCGCCAGAGTAAGATACGCCGCAACGGCGTCCCGAACGTATAGATAGTCCCGAATAAAGGTCCCATCCGACCGGATGATAGGCGGTTCACCCTGGAGCGCACTGCGGATCGTCCCTGGAATCAGCCGGTTCCAATTGAGATCCCCTCCGCCGTAGAGATTCGCACAGCGGGTGACGGCGACCGGCACCCCATAGGTGCAGGCATAGGTCTGAGCGATAAGATCAGCCGCACTCTTTGAGACATCGTAGGGATGGCGACCATGGAGCGGCATAGCTTCGGTGTAAGGGAGGACCGGTGCCGTCCCATAGGCCTTATCACTGGAGGCAACGACGATCCGGTGCACGCTGGGTGAGCGGCGCACCGCTTCCAGGACCACCCAGGTGCCCCTGATATTCGCCTCAAAGGTGGAAAGCGGCGCCCGATTGGCAATGCTCACGATCGTCTGAGCAGCCAGATGGAAAACCGCATCAATTTCGTACTCATTGAGCGCTCGCTCCATTGTCGCGTAATCCGTGACGTCGCCACGCACGACCCGAATCTGATGGATCGTCCCGGAGCGCACCAGTTGAGATTGGGGCACGTCATCGCGGATCAGCCCCACGACCTCCGCGCCGGCAGCAACCAGCGCTTCGGTAAGCCAGGAGCCTAACAGACCCGTACACCCGGTCACGAGCACGGGACGCTCGCGCCAGAAATCGGATTCACTCACCGATACCTCCATCCATCCAAGAAACTATATCCAACAGACTGTGTCCAGAAGAATATGACCGGAAGGTTAGGGGGTCCAGATCTTCCAAGGCGCGCCCTCATCCCAGAGTGTATTCAACTCCTGAGCCTCTTTAAAGGTGTCCATCGCCCGCCAGAATCCCTGATGCTCATAGACGGCCAATTGCCGTTCGGCAGCTAACCGGTGGAAGGGCTCCTGCTCCAGGACAATATCGTCGCCACCCTCGAGGTAATCCAGGATGCGGCGCTCAAAGATCATAAACCCGCCGTTGATCAGGGACTCAACCAGGGGCTTTTCCCGAAATCCGGTCACCCGCGCCTGGGGATCCGTTTCAATCACCCCGAACCTGGAAAACGCCCGAACACCGGTCACCGTCGCCGTGAGACCATGCTGCTCGTGATAGGCGAGCAAAGCGTGGAGATCGATATCGGCCACGCCATCGGCGTACGTCACAAAGAATCGAGGTGAGTCCGCATACTTGGCGGCTTTGCGAACCCGCGCCCCTTTCATCACTTCTAATCCGGTCTCCGCAAACGTGATGGTCCATCCCGCCACGTCATTGGGAGTGTGAAACTTGGGCTCGCCATCCCCCAACGCAAGGGTAAAATCGCGATCCTGCCAATCGTATTCCAGGAAATAGCGCTTGATCTGCGGTCCACCGTAACCCAGAGCCAGGATAAAACGCCTGAACCCCTGAGCTGCATAAATCTTCATCACGTGCCAGAGAATGGGGCGGTCTCCAACCTCAACCAAGGGCTTGGGAACAGTGCGCTGCCCCATACGCGTGCCCTTACCGCCGCACAGTATAATGACTGGAATCTCATCGTGCCCCATTGCTAGTCTCCCTGTCTTCGTTACCAGGATACCGACCCGATAACGCCCACCGCTTGATGCGGTGGGCGTGCGGCAATACTAACACGGGGAAAGGTTTTGTCAAACTTTTTACCCGTAGCGCGCCTCTCACGAACCTACGAGTTCACACTGTCGGTCAAGGCTTGGACCGGGAAGTGTAAAACTAAAACGACTCCCCCAACGCTCCGTACCCTCTTGCTTATCCGACCGATGCGCATCCTCAACCCCGACCTCCCCCCCCATTTTCTGTACAATCCGCTTCACGATGGAAAGTCCCAGGCCGTGGCCTTCGACGCGCCCGTCCGAGTACCGGGTGAAAGCGTCAAATATCCGCGCCCTATCCTCGGGCTTGACCCCGGCACCGTTATCCTCCACCCAGAATCGCACCCATCCGTTATCCAACCTCTCCCCGCCTAGAATCACACACGGAGGGTTCCCCCCATATTTGATGGCGTTGCTGATGTAATTGTCCCAGACCCTTTCAACCAAGGCCGTCTGCCCAAGCGCATCGGGAAAAGTAGCCGGGATTCGGATATCGGCGCCATACTCCTGGATCATCGTGTGAAGCCCATCGACGGCGGTCGCCACGATCTCATCCATATCCAGAGGCCTGCACGTCACAGCATCCGGCTGTGCCAAAAGCAGGAGGCTCTCGACAATGCTGTTGGCCTTATACGCGCGGCGAGCGATGTTGCGGAGAAGCGGACGGAGTTGTCCCTCGTCCAGGCGGTCGAAGGACTCGACCAGCAGCTCCGCAGTGGTGGCGATAAAGCCTATCGGATTTTTTAGATCGTGGGAGACCGATCGGTCGTAGGCAATCAACGCCTCGTTCTGCGCCTGGAGCTTGGCATTGGCCTCGTCCAGTTCCGCCAATCGCTTGGAGAGCTCCCGGTTGGCAGCTTGAAGCTTCCGCTGGAGTCTTTTTATCGAGAGATGCGTCTCCAGACGGGCCAGGATCTCCTCAACCTGAAGGGGTTTGGTCACGTAGTCCACCCCACCGGCTTTAAAGGCTCGAACCTTGTCCTGCGCATCCCCCAGCGCACTGATAAAAATCACGGGGATATCAGCCGTAGCTTCGTCGGTCTTCAACCGCGAGCAGACCTCATACCCGTTGAGGTCCGGCATCATGACGTCGAGCAGAATCAGATCTGGAGGCGCCGAGCGAACGACAGCCAGGGCATCTTTGCCGCTCACGACCGTCCGTACTTGATAATCATGAGCCGTGAGCATCTGGGAGAGCAGCCGCAGGTTGACAGGGTTATCGTCCACCACGAGGATGTCTGCTCTTTGGGTCATAGGGCAGCCTCCAGAAACGACAGATCAGTGCAGCTCGTAAGCAGATCCACCGATAAACTCTCGAATGTGCGAGGTGGGTGGAATCACAGAATCATCTTCCACCGGAATCACCGATTGTAACAGATGGTGGACGCGCTCGGCACGGATGAACGCATCCATCCGATTGGGAGCGTCGGCATAGTCCCTCACCCACTCCGCAAAATACGCGAAAAGCCTGGGGCGCAAAACCGGAAGCTCATAGGGCGTCGCCCCGTTGATCACATAGTCTGCGGTATGAACATAGGGGATAATATATCGCAGCTCACTGCTGCGCACGTAGTGCCAGTGCTCCAGCGTTTGCCGTGGATCGTAGGCGCGGTCCCGGGCATCGCGTACCATTCGCCGCATCAGTCGTAGGTCTGTAAAACGGATATACTTGTTGTCCGGACCCTTCATCTGCAGGAGGGTTTCAATATAGACCTTGAACTTCTGGGGTTCGGGAATCGATTGGGTCATATCTTCATATAACCCGTGAAGACTGTCAATGAGAATCACCGCGCCGGGGTCGACCTGCATCTGGATTGCCTCCGGTTGGCGTTTGCCCGTCTTGAAATCATAATAGGGAATCCACACCTCTTCACCCGCGACGAGCTGGGCCAAATGCTTATTGATGAGATCGATATCCAGGGCCTGGGGCGTCTCAAAGTCATAATCGCCGTACTCGTCTTTGGGGTGCATCTCGAGATCGAAGAAATAGTTGTCCACATTCAGAGAGACCAGATCGACACCACCCCGCTCCAGGTGTTCGGCTAATTTAACGGTCGTGGTCGTCTTTCCAGATGACGAGGGCCCGGCAACGATGACAACGCGAATCTGTTCGCGTTGATCCAGGACCTTCAGGGCCGCATCGTGGACGTCCCGCTCGTAGGCTTCATCGGACTCACGAACGATGTCGGCGAAGCCCCCGCGGGCGATCCGTTCGTTGAGCCGATAGACGTTATGAACATCATGATCGACAGCCCAGTTCAAGATCTCCCAAAGTTTGCGATAGGGGATATTCTCCGGATCGCGCTGAGATTTCCCCTTCTGTCGCCGTTCGCGGCGCCGTGCACGATCCTGCCGGTAAAGGATATAAGCCTTCGCTGTGCGAGCGTGCCCTCGCTCGATGAGAACCTTCTCCACGATATCCTGGATCTCTTCAACGGTCGGGATCTTAGTGTCTCCGCACGTCCGTTCCAGGACGCCCACAACCTCGTCGGTGAGTTCCTCGGCAATATCGCGATTTCGCCCTCCCACGGCGACCGCTGCGCGATAGATGGCATGGGTGATGCGCTCGCAGTTGAACGGCACGACCGTGCCGTCGCGTTTGACGACCTGCTTGATGCAGCTGTTCATCGCTGTCCTCCTCTGCAGATCAACTTATCCGGGCTACCCATCCTCATTCTACACCATAATAGGCATGAATCCACAATGGGACGGGATTTTCCAAATTTCCCCGTCCAAACCCTTGACATAGAACAAATGTGCGACTATAATGAAATTGGGTTATTTGGGATACTTGGGATAGCTTCTACAGATCCCATCACGATCCCGTGGGCGCTTTCGTAGATATCCAAGCGACCAAAGCACCTATAGAAACACTATAGCCAGAACTACAAGGAGGTAAAGGTGAACACGCAGTTACCGGAGCGGCAGCAGAAATCGCTTGACTTCATCAAGGAATACATCGCGGACAAAGGGTATCCTCCGACTATTCGAGAGATCGGAGACGCTATCGACGTCTCCTCAACCTCACTCGTCTCGTATTACCTGAACCGGCTCGAGGAGCGCGGCTTTATCACCCGCGAATCCTCCAGCTCCAGGGCCATTCGGCTGAACGTGCCCCTGGAGGAGAAGCCTCCCTTCGCCGGCAGCCAGGACGGCATCTCAGTCCCGTTTCTCGGCTACATCGCCGCGGGTGAACCCATACCGGTCGATCCGATGTCCGGTTCGGAGACCATAGAGATTAACCAGGCGCTCTTCGGTCGAGATACTGACGACCTCTTCGCACTCGAGGTTCAGGGCAACTCGATGATCGACGCGCTCATCAACGATGGTGATACCGTGATTCTCAAACACCGAGATCGCGTCGAGAACGGCCAAATGGCGGCGGTATGGCTCAAGAGCAACGGCGAAACCACCCTCAAAAAAGTCTACTACGAGGGAAAAACCGTCAAGCTACAGCCGGCCAACCCCACGATGAAACCCATCTATGTGCCCGCTGATGACGTGCAGGTTCAGGGTAAGGTCGTCCTGGTCATCCGGCAATTGGATTGATGGGAAAGGCTGCGAGACAAACGCGCATTCCCTATCACCGATACATCTTGAAAATCAGGGGAAGGTAACACGTCTGCGGAGCCAGGGTCAACCAGTCACTGGATTCCCAACGACGTCCTTCGTCATCCTGCATTAATGCATCGACGCGGAAAGGTTGGGCCCAGTCCCAGCCTTGAATCGGCAGAGTCAACGTGCGGCTCGTCTCTGCGGGCAGGGATCCCTGCCACCATGAGAGGGTCCATCCGTGCGTCAATGGCGCGTTCGCGGTGATCGGCGCTCCGCCCTCCATCACCCAGAGAGAGACTTGACCCGCATCCAGATCGTAGGGCGACGGGTTGACCAGGTTGAAGGCCAGCGTGACCGGTGCCCCCACCCGCAGGTCGCCCCGCGGTGTCAGCCAATGGCTGGCACTCAGGTCGGCGCTCGGGCTGCAGCATAGGGTTTCGCGCTCGAACGCCAGTTTCCACGCCGGCACCGCCAATTCGACCGTGGCGGTTAAGCCGTCGGCCCACCCATCCACCCAATGCGCTCGCCACGTCAGGGGAACACGCCCGCCGGACGCCACAGGACCCCGCCACGTGACGTGTTGAGTCATTGCATCATACTGCAAACCTCCTTCCACCGGAAGGATCGCCGTTAAACCGGAGGGCAGCGTGTGGGTCATCCTTACGTCGAGCGGTATCGGTCCGTGGTTGCGGAGCTCCAAAGTAAACGTCAAGACATCACCGGGCCCGGCATCCCCAGGCGCGATCGACCATCCACTCTCTCCCAGCGGCGAGAGCCACCCCACCCCTCGTTCAATGACCTCGACCCGCGTTTCATCGGGCAAAGTCTCCAGTGGAAACGCGTAGAATAGCGACTGCGGCACAGGTTCATGGTCCGGGGTCCGCGCGGCAATGGCGATAGGCTGACCCAACTGCCCGCGGATGATGGGCTGGGCTTCCGGTTTGGGCTCTACCGTGTACGACCAGTTCTGATAAGGATAGTCCAGTTCGACCGGCCCCCACCCTCCGCCTGCCGGATGGTCGGTCACGCCGGCGGCCTCTGTGGGTTCGTAGACCCAGTTACCGAGACGAACGCCCAGCAGATCCGCCAGCGTATCGTCGCTGTGAGTCATCAAGAAGCTCTGAGAGGTGAGCATCAGACGCCCTCCCTGATCGACGTAGAACAGCAGACGCGAGGCCTCTTCATCCCGTACCGGGGCAAACCAATCATAACCCGTGAACCAGATCACAAAGGGATAGCGCATCAGAGTCTCCGTCAAGGGAGAGCTCGCCCCGCGAACGCCACCCAGGTTGTGCTTTGTATCCAGGATGTCATAGGGAAACCCGGCGACGCTCAATGCCCGGGTGTAATGATCTTCCATCGGGTACCAGCGATCGTCATCGACCAGGAGAATGGGTGCCGGAGTTTTACTGGTAAGCGTCACGACCTCTCCGGCGGGCGCTAGCGCAGAGCGTACCACCGCCGTGGTCACCCCACGCACATCGACACCGGTCTCCGTTGGAATTGTGACGACCAGATGCGCTCTGAGCGAGCCACATGGTGAGAGCGTCGCGTGAGTCGGTGAGAGCGTGGCGGGCCAGGCACTGCCGCCGACTGAGAGCGTAAGTGTATCGGTCGGGCCGGCGATGCCGAGATGCCGCATCCAGAGCGTATGGGTCACCCGCTCACCCGATCGACCGATCTGGATCGGGTCTCCACCCGGCGCCAGCGAAAGTCCGGCGGTCAAAGGTGGCTCCATCAGCCAGGTCAAGCTCCGATCCATGACTGTAAGCCGGTCGACCTCGTCCGCAATCGCCTCGTATCCAAATCCGAAAAAGAGTGACCGAAAGGGCACGCAGATCGAGGTAGCCGCGCCGGCCGCCGACCCATCCCCATACCGCCATATCCGGGATGCCGGGCTCAGGTGGGGAAACCGGATCGTATCCGGTGCGATCTGATTGTCAGCCCCACCGGACCCTTGAATCGGAGCCTGTAGACCCGCGAAAATACCCGCTCCCAGAACCTCGGACTGCATACGCTCAGAACTATAGAGGATACCCATGAGGTCGTAGAGATAAGGCTTAACGCCGGGACCCAAAATAGAACCGCCGCCATCGTAGTAAGCCACATCCTGCCCGCTTAGAAGGAGCTTCCCTCCCTCGTCGAGATAACCCTTCAACGCCGCACCGGCAGCCACAAGACCGGGGGATCCGTAAGGAGAGGACCACAACACCACGTCGTATGCCAGCAGCGTCCGGCTGACCGGCGTGTGTCCTGGCTTGACCTCATAGAGATCGTAAGCGTAGCGCAGTGCATCCAGGGCCCCCCGCCATAGGGCAATCTCGCTCCCGTAATACGCGGTTCCCTCATCCACCAGGATTAGTTGCGGCGCGGGTTCCACAACCATCGATAACTCGGTGGTATCCCCAACCGTGATCGCCACCGTGGCTGTAGCCACCCGGTATCCGTTGCCCCTGAGTTCAATCCCATACACGCCCTCGGGTGCCGAGAACGTGAAAAGACCTCCGGGTCCCACCGTTACCGAGAGGGGCGTCGCCAACACTCGTGCCTGAAGCGGCAAGGTCGGAGGAAGGGACGTTCCGGAGACCAAAACCTGAGCGTTCAGCGTCCCGGTCGGTCGCGCCGTCAATTGGAAATCGATCCGTTGCACGGTATCGGTAAGGACGGGGATGCGTTCCGCACGTTGGGTTATATACCCAAAGCTCCGTGCCGTCACCGCATAGAGACCGGGCACCAAGGCCATGCGATAATCCCCATCGTCACCGGTGGTCGTACGGTTGGGTCTTCCGGGAACCAGGGATGTATCGACCGGAATGGCCTCCACCTCGACCCCTGCGAGCGCCCCACCCCCATGCCGGGTCACAGTACCTGTGAGCAAGGAAGGATGACTGACGGCTAACACAGCAGCATAGGCATCGATCCGCCCCCAACCTGAGTCGTGATTGGGCACCGTATGGGTTAAGGGCATCGCGGTCTCCGTGAGGGTTCGGACCATCGCGCGCACCGAGATCGTCGGACTGACAGCACGCAACAGGGCACCCAAGCCGGCGGCGTGAGGGGCCGCCATCGAGGTCCCGTTCCCCTCCACATAGATCCCCCCCGGTATGGAAGAGAGGATGTTGACGCCGGGTGCGACCACCTGGGGTTTGATCTCACCCCAGGGAGAGGGCCCCCGACCGGAGAAGTAAGTCACCGCATCGTCGGGATCGCTTGCCCCGACCGAAAAAACGCCCCGGTTGCTTGCCGGAGATCCGACACTCTCCGGAACCGGTCCGTTGTTACCCGAGGCAAACACCGGAAAGATCCCCGCATCGTGTAGCGTATGGATGCTTTCCTCAAAGAGCGTCGAGAGGGAGTTTTGAGAGCTCCAGGAGGCATTGACCACGTCCGGTACCAGGCTGGGATCGCCGCCGGGGGCTAGCAGCCACTGAAACCCTTCGAGGATCCAGGAGTCGTATCCGGAACCGGCTCCGTTGAGCACCTTCACCCCTATCCACTGCGATCCCGGAGCCACTCCGATGGACGCCTGTCCCACGGCTGAGCCGGTGACGTGCGTGCCGTGTCCGTGATCGTCGTAAGGGTAATGGCCCCCGTTCACGGGATCGTACCAGGCGATCAAATGCGAGAAGCGGTCGTCCCCAAGACGTCCACGGTACTGCGTGGCTAAAGCCGGGTGGCGGTACTCCACGCCGGTATCCATAATCGCAACGACCGCCCCGGTGCCGGAGATACCCAACGTCCGCCACACCTCCGGCGCCCGGATTTTACCCACACCCCAGGAAGAGGGTGTCGAAGCGACGCTCACGAGTCCCAACGATGTCGTCACCGGGTCGACATACGAACGATAATGATCCAGCCGAACACTTGAAACGCCCGGAGCACCCATCAGCTGCCGGATAAGCGCGGGTGATCCGTGAATCGCGAGAGATTGCACAATCCATAACCGGCGCTCCTCCATCAGGGCACCTCTTCTTGCGGCCTCATCCAGCAGAGCCGCGATCCCTTCCCGTCGTTGAAAGAGCTCGGTGCGCTGTTCCACGATCCAGGCATAAGTATCTCCGGGATCGCCGGTCAACGTCCGAATCTCTCCGTTCCCACCGGGACGCGGATGCAGCGTCACAATCACCCGCAGGGGGTCATCGTCTTCTTCCACGAGAAGCCGTCCCAGGGCAGGCTCCACGACAGCTCTAGGGGGAGGAACGCCCCGTCCCGCAGCATCATCGGATAACGGGGATGGATTTGTCTCAGTGCCCCCAATGGTAACCGACCAGAGAAGCCCCAAACTCAAAGCGCTCCCCAAAGCGAGAGCGAGCTGTAACCACCGACGATAAAATTTCATCCGTTCTCCCCATTTGAACTTTTCAAAGACCTCTCGTATAATACCTCAAACGCAAAAAGTCGCTTTCTTTGAGTGGAATAACGATGGTGTCATCGGCCTCCCATCCGTCAAACTGCGCGGGCTTGAGTGTCGATTTCAGGTCCAAACTCCCGCCCTCCTCTCGGGCACCTATATTGCAGCATCGATACTTATGGCAATCTAAGTTATCAATTGACAGCAATTCGAATTGTGCTAAGATTTAATTATGTAACACACAATTAGGAGGCATCTCATGCTCAGTACGGATGAACCCATTAAAGTCGTGTGCATAGAAGACGAGCCAGAGATGATCGAGCTCATCAAGCTCATTCTAGGCCGGAAGAATTTCAAGCTCATCGGCGCAGTCGGTGGACGCGAGGGACTGGGTGTCGTGCGTAGAGAAAAGCCAGATCTCGTCTTGCTAGACCTTATGATGCCGGATATGGACGGTTGGGAAGTCTATCAGCAGATGAAAGCGGACGAAGAGCTGAATGATATCCCTGTGATCGTGGTAACTGCCAAGGCTCAAAGCATTGACAAGGTCCTGGGGCTACATATCGCAAAAGTCGATGACTACGTTACGAAGCCCTTTGGTCCACAGGAACTGTTGACCAGCGTCAACAAGGTCCTGGGGATCGAGGTCTGATTACAGCTTTTCCCACCCACACACGCGATCAGCCAATCCACTGACGTCATCGATCGCCTGACGAGTTCATAGACTTTTTGATCCGTCATCGATTCCGAGTTGCGGGGTCCGAGTGCCCTATGATGGCATTCTATCCGTGAACGAGAAAAGGAGCTCATGGGTCGAGCTGAAAAGCACCAACTCATCTACATCGAAGATGATCCGGATATGATCCAGCTCGTTAAAATCGTGCTTGACGATGAGCTTTACGAGATACGGGGCGCCCTGGATGGGGAAAGTGGCCTGCGGATGATTCACGAAGAACGTCCCGACTTGGTCCTCCTTGATCTGATGTTGCCCGACCTGAGTGGTTGGGCAGTCTATCAGGCGATGAAGGAGGATCGGGTCTTAAAAAACATCCCCGTCATTGTGATCACAGCCCAGAACGCACCGATCGATCGTGTCTTGGGAGAGCATATCGCCAAGGTTCAGGTTTACATCACCAAGCCATTCAGTACCACCCAGTTGCGTGAGGCTGTGAGGGAGACCCTGAATAACGCGTAAGCGATCGAGGTCTGCGTACGAACACGCACGGTACAGCGTTGCTTCCCTTGTTGACCCAGGAAGCCAGGCATGGTTTGAGCAGGAATCTATGGGCCGGACATCGAGTGTCCGGTCCTTGGCTTTGTGAGCATATCAGAAAGGGGGGGCGTTGGCACACACAGCTGCCTTGATCGCAATCGGCAACGAGTTATTGAACGGCACAGTCCGAGATTTAAATCTCTATATGCTGGGTCGACAGTTAACCCAACTGGGATTTACCGTAGGTCCCGCGGTGATCGTACGCGACGAGCCCCACCGCATCGTCGACACGATACACGCCCTCTGGTCGCGATCGCCGTCGATCGTCGTGAGCAGTGGTGGACTGGGTCCTACAGAGGATGATCTGACCCTTTCCGCCATCGCGAAGGCCCTGAACCGCCCCCTGGAGGAGAACGAGGAGGCCCGGAGGATGGTCGAACGCCACTACGACCGTCTGCTGGACCGAGGACACCTCAAAAACCGCGGACCGGAGGCCGCTCGGACCAAGATGGCGATGTTACCCCGGGATGCGACCCCCCTCTACAATCCTGTGGGCACGGCCCCTGGGATACGGATCACCCACGACGATGTTCACCTTTATGTCCTGCCGGGGGTCCCAAAGGAGCTGGAGGCTATGTTCGCGGAATCCGTGTTACCGGATATCCAACGTCACTTCACGCTCGATACTTGGGCGGAACGTGCGCTTATCGTTCATTGTGACGATGAGGCCGATATCGCCGGCCCCCTTCAAAGCGTCGCAAATTGTCATCCCAACGTCTACGTAAAATCCCTCGCGAAGCCGTTTCCGGCTGCGTCGCAAGAGGGCTTAAAAGTAATCACAGCGGCGTCAGCGCCGTCCGAGGAAGCCGCGAATCGGGCCGTGGAGGAAGCGCTCTCTGATCTGCGTCGGAGATTCCAGGATGCCGGATTTGACGTCACCAAGCCCGAATCCTGATATCAGTGATCATACCATCCAGATCAAGGAGGTATCCACAATGGCATTAGAGTTCAAAACAGTCACCATCGAGAAACCCGAATCCATTAATTTCATATTGGGGCAGTCCCACTTTATCAAGACCGTCGAGGACGTGCACGAGGCGCTCGTGACGGCGGTACCGGGCATCGAGTTTGGGCTGGCATTCTGCGAAGCCTCAGGCAAGGCGCTTGTCCGATGGAGTGGGACCGATGACGCAATGATCGAGCTGGCAAAGACGAACGCCATGGCCCTGAGTGCCGGACATAGTTTCATCATCTTTCTGGGTGAGGGATATTTCCCCATCAACGTCCTCAACGCCGTGAAGCAGGTACCTGAGGTGGCCCGGATTTTTTGCGCAACCGCCAATCCCGTCGAGGTGATTATCGGCGAGACAGACAAGGGACGCGGAATCCTGGGCGTCATCGATGGCGTGAAGACTCAGGGGATTGAGGATGAGGAAGGGATTGCCTGGCGCAAGAACTTTCTCCGCGCTATCGGATACAAACTCTAGATGAAGTGTCACTGCCTCTTCCCTGCTCGAATCAGAGAGAAGCAGTCACCCTTCTAGACCGATGCATTGGCTTGACGTCGTCAACCGCGACCCGGTGCCGTGGCTCTTGGATCCGTCCAATCCCTCGGCCCGCTATCTGACCCTGAAGCTCATCTTTGAAACCCCACCCTCCAGATTAGAGACAGAGCAGAATCGGATTCTCACCTGGCAGCCGGTACAAACCCTGATCGATCACTGGGACCGTACAAACTACTGGGGACGTATCGCAAACCCCTATTACGGCGGATCGATGGGCAATTTCGGTACACTCTACCTGCTCTATCAACTCGGTGCCCCCCGGTTCCCTAAGGTTGAGCCGGTCTGCGAGAACTTGTTACAGAGGGGCCGCACGGCAGAAGGACGATTTATGCCCGAAAGAAGCCGGGGGGCGCCCTGGCTATGTTACACCGGGATGGCGCTTGAAATCCTCACCCATTTTGGCTACAGTACGGACACTCGAACCCGATCGTCGTGGCAAGTTTTGATTGACAGCATCCTGCACAATCCGGATAATCTGACCTGCCCATTGGCGGACAACCTCTGCCAGGACGGATTGGTCAAAGTATTGAAGGCCCTTGTGCTGCGACCGGAGATGGAACGGACCGCGGAGGAGCGAGTCGCGATCGATCGGATAAGACAACTACTCACCCAGCATGCTGCGCTCCTACATCGCGGGGAACGGATCACCCATGGCATCCACTTTCCCAGGCACGATCACACCGACACCGTTGAACTCAGCCATACCCTGGCGCAAACCCGGGCCAGGACGCACCCCCGGGTTGGTGAGCTGCTGGAGGACCTCCTTGCCTTTCAGGACGAAAACGGGCGTTGGCCCAAACAAGCGATGACACCGGAGCTTACGGTTGAGAGAATCCAGCAGCCCAGCCGCTGGCTGACGCTGGAGGCCGTCCATACAGTGATGCTCATCTACGGAGGCAATGCCTATGCAGCCTGAGGATCAACGCAGAGCAGATACCAGGTACACGGTCATCCCTCGGACGCTGGTCTTTCTCACGCGCGGGGACGACCTTTTGCTCCTCAAGGGCGCGGCTGATAAAAAGCTGTGGGCCGGAATGTATAACGGTCTGGGTGGACACATCGAGGCCTGGGAATCCCCCCTGCAGTCGGCCCGACGTGAAACGCGGGAGGAAACCGGGCTGGACGTCCGGGATCTGCGGCTTCGGGGCATCGTTCATATCTCAATGCCGGAGCCGCCCGGTGTGATCCTCTTCGTCTTTGTGGGAGAGGCACCGACCTATGAGGTCCATATCTCGGACGAGGGAACGCCGACGTGGGTTCCGGCGCGAGATATCCAGAGTCTCCGCCTCGTCGAGGACTTGTACGACCTTATCCCAAGGGTCCTGGCCCCCGGACCCGTCATCTCGGCCCATTACATTTTCGACGATGACGGGCTGCAGATGACCTTTGAACAGCAGTAACGACGATGAGCGATCATAGATCTCGGTGGAGTGGGGTCGATCCGGTCTACGGCGAGGTCTGCTTCACCGAACCTCTGCTGACCGAATTATTGCACGCCGACGCCGTGCAGCGGCTCCGAGAGGTCTATCAGGGCGGGATCACCGCGTTTATCCGACCGGAACGGAACACGACCCGGTGGGATCACTCGGTGGGTGTCGCCGCGCTGCTGCGCCATCTGGGAGCGGATACAGAGGAACAGGCCGCCGGCCTGATCCACGATGTACCCCACACCGCATTCTCACACGTCATCGATTTCGTCTTTCCCAATCAGGCACATACCTACCACGAGGATCAAAGCGAGGAGATTTTTCGCAAATCTGAAATCCCGGACATTCTGCGAAAGCACGGGCTCGATTGGCGGCGGGTTTCCGAACCCCAGCACTACCCCCTCTTGGAGCAGCCGCTCCCCCAACTCTGCGCGGACCGCCTGGATTATTTCCTACGGGATGGGATCCTGGATCTGCACATCTTCACCACTGATGAAGGCCGCACGCTGCTCGATCACCTGCAGGTATGGAACGCGAGGCTCGTCGTCGACGATGTCGACATCGCCCGGTGGCTGGGCGATATGTTTATGATGCTGGACAATCGCTGCTGGTGTTCGGTTCAGGAGGTCGGCTGGTATGCGGTGATGGCCCGCGCCCTGCGCGAGGCGCTCGACTATGAGGTTATCACCCTCGCCGATTTTGAGGGTACGGATGCTGCCCTGCTCAAACGGCTGCGCAAATGTGGAATCCCGTCGGTTCACCGTTGGCTGGCGCTTCTGGATCAATCGACCGACTTCGTCCGCGACCCCGACGATTACGACCTGGTCGCCCTGCCCAAGGTCCGAGCGATCGATCCGCCCGTGTGGCTGGGTGCACAAGTCGTGCCGCTCTCCGCCCTCGACGAGGCGTTCGCCGAACGGAGACGCGACTATATCGCCGCTAAAACGGGCCGGTGGTATCTGCGAATCGTAGAGACGAACGTGGAGACGGATAGAAAGCCGCATCCATCCGCTTGACAGGTCTTTGAGCTATTCTATAATCCCAGCCGAGTTAATAATCGAGTATCGGTGAACGCACGGATAGTTCGTCCCAACACAGCGTCTTTTGAACAATAGCCAGGCCAAGAGGAGGCTCGCTATGCAAAAATACGAGTGCACCATCTGCGGTTATATCTACGATCCGGAAATTGGCGATCCTGTCGGCGGTATCCCCGCCGGTACAGCATTTGAGGATCTACCGGATGATTGGGTCTGCCCCGATTGCGGTGTCGAGAAGGACTTCTTCGTCCCCTATGAGTAGTGGTCGGGTCCTAATACAGACTCGTCCCTCAAAAAAGTCTTGTCAAAGTCCACACGCAGGTCATAGTGTGGGCTTTCCCTTTCCGCCGCTGCGCTACAGCCAAGTCACCTATCCTGTTCGATGGAGGTCATAACCGATGAACACATCCTACGACCGACAAGCGCTCCAACAGCGCATTCGGGCGATTCTCGAGAGCCCAAGAGGCTACGAGGCCCGGCTTCAAGCCATCTGCAAGGAACTCAAAACCTCAGTCCCCCACTATGATTGGGTTGGATTCTACCTCGTCGATTCAGAGGCAGAGGAGGAGCTCGTCCTGGGTCCCTATGCCGGAGAGCCGACCGAACACGTTCGGATAAAGTTCGGACAGGGGATCTGTGGACAGGCCGCAAGCACACACGAGACGTTCGTCATCCAGGATGTCACGCAGGAGACCAATTATCTCGCTTGCAGCCCTGACGTAAGATCGGAGATCGTGGTGCCTATCTTCAAAGAAGGTGAGCTGGTCGGCGAATTGGACATCGACTCCCACGATCTGGCCCCCTTCTCAGAGGCAGATCGGCGTCTACTGGACCGGATATGCAGGTGGGTCGCCCCCCATATCGATTGACCCTCAAACGTCATAAAAAGAGCGGCACTGTGCGGCTCCCTGACCCCATCGAAGTCTGCATCTCCTGCCCGTCTGAATCCGCAGCCAGAGTCGCCGACACCCCCGCGACGACATGAGCGAGGATCTCCCGCCCCTCCGGCACCAGCGTATCGAGCGTCAGGCTCGGGGCCACGTTGGCCAACCATTGACGCACGAAGATAGAGGGAATCTCCAGACGCTTGCACGGCCAGGCGATCATATCGATCGTGAGTTGATGGCGATCGAAGAGTTCAAAGGTGGAGACCGGCTGCTGGTTGAAGGTACTGCGATTCACCAGTCCCAGCCTGGCTCCATAAAGGTAAGCGCGCACGGTCATCACCGCTTCGCAGGCGTGGCGGTAGGCAGCGTCCGCAGCGAGGCCACAAAGCGCCGGGGGTGTGCCGAAGACTGCCCCTGCGACCCCCCGGCTGAAAAGCTTGTAGCCTGAATGAAAGTCCGGAACCTCACCTACCGTCTCCGCATATTCGAGTGCGAGCGGGGTGCCACTGACCGCGGCATGGTAGCGTAACGCGCTCAACAATACGCGGTCCGCCAGGATCTCCAGCTCGCCCCGCAGCCATCCCAACGGACGGTGCAGCGAATGACGCTGCCCCAGAATGATCGCGCGCTCATCCCCCGAGCTTTGGGCCAGGTGCAGAGCCGCACGTACGAAATTGACCAACTCGTTAGGGAAGTGATCGCCATCCTGATCGATGACCGCCACGTAACGGATATCTGGATTCGACAACAGGCGGTTAACGCCCATCATCGCGGCCTGCAGTTTCCCGCGGTTCTCGGGGGCCACCACAAGGGTGGCCCCCAGGTCACGGGCTATGGACGTGGCGACCGTCTCGCCGTATTTCGCGCCGTCGACACTGAGACATACAGCGCTCGGGTCCGCAACCTCCGCACAGGCAGCACTGACGGTGTCGCGCAGCAAGCCCTCGCCCTGCCTCACATCAATGCCCGGAGGTAAATAGGCGGGAATCACCACGCCGGTATGATGGTGCAGCGTGTGCAGCGCAGTCCGCATCGAGATTGTCATCAATTTAAGCGTCCTCCCCAACGCCCAAGAATCGCTCGAGGTTCCGGAAGAAGATGTCGTCGATCACATCGGGCTCGACGTCAAGCTTGCCCAGAATTTCGGCATCCCGTTCGGCCCAATCCGCGGCATACTCGGTGCGGTAAGGATTGACGCGGTTATCGCTCCCAAAGAAGACGTCCTTTTGCGCGTTATACGCGATAAGCTTTGTCAGCGCGTCCTCGCGATAGATCTCGGGGGTTCCCGGCGTCGTGTCGATGAACATCTCGACACTGAGGTCGGGCTTCCGACGATGAGCCGCCCGGTATTTCCCGTACACGGCGATACACTCGTCAATCCAGGGCCAGGAGATGTGCGCCAGGGCAAATCGCAATCCATCTACGTTGATCAGGGCTTCAAAATTGACCGGGCGTGTGAACTGACCGGACGGCTTCGTGTCAAAGAGAATACCGGAATGAAACAGGATCGGCTTATCTGCCTCGGCAATCGCGCGATAGGTGCGCATGGCCCTGGGATCGCCTGGCATAAAATGATCGCAGATCACCTTGAAGCCTACAACTCCCCGCTCGACCGCGGTCTCGACCTGACGTACGGCGTCGGTCTCCGTCGGATCGATCCAGAAGAAGGGGTAGAATTTCTCCCCGGCCTCGGCCCAGGCAAAGAGATTATCCAAACGGGCTTGCGGAGAGGGAGTCTCCATCGCGCCGTTGAAAGAAGCGGGGCGCAGGGAAAGCAACACGCCGCCCTGAATGTTGGCCTTATTCATACTTCGCTTAAGTTCTGCCGGTTCCGGAGTGCCTTCATTGATGTGTATATGTCCGTCCAATATCATCGCTCTGCTCCTTTACAGATCCGGACACGAATCACTAAACTTTTCCGTGATGCCCATGGCAACCCGGAAACGCTTTAGGCATTCATGATCAGATCCATAGTAGATAGTGAATGTTTGAGGGAAGGGGTTAATTCGAGCCCAATTCCGGGTGAACGGGCCTGGACACTAAGATCCCAGCTTCCTCTTCAACCTTGATCGCAAAATCACAGAGATCGAATTGCAGCGCGATCTCCGCATCGCTTGGGTATCCGTCGTCGGGATAGTCCTCATACCATGGGTAAGAATTCCCGGCGCGGATGAGCGATCGAATCGCATCCAGATCGGGCTGCCGCCCCTGCAACCGGCTGCGCAGGTAAATCGCGCAGAGTTCATCCTCGTCGGTGCGATAACCCCACGCGCCCATTGCCAATAGAGACACCCGGTCGGGATGTCGGCGTCTTACGGCCCGCACCGTCGCCTCGGCCACCATGAATGAGACGGCGTAGAGGGCAGTCGCCCGGGGCGCTGCAGCGTGAATCCCGGCGACACCCGAGCTCGTGCGCTGAATCAGCGTCTTCCCCGATACGTCGTGATGATAGAAGTTCCGAGGTGAATTGTCAAAATCAAAGCCCGTCTCCTCGTATGTCCCTTGATGACTGACTTCCCCCATCGTCAGATCACCCCGCCCTTCAGCCTTCCAGCGGAGCGCCTCCTCCGGATCGTCGGTAAGCAGGACCTTGCGCGCACCGTTCGCAAAGGCTAACGCCTGACAGGTGAAGGCCCGGTAGACGTCGATCACCAACACAGTGCCGGAGGCCTCGGCAGCCCCATCCAGACAGCTGTAAATCCTTATATCCATCGCGCCCGGCGCGCCGAGACTCACCCGCATCTCAGGTGTCCTCCCGACCGCCTGCGGGCGGCGCATAGGTCACCCCGGGGATTGGGTCCGGTGGACGATGATCGGCGTCATAATGCGCCCGGAAGGTCTCGGTGCGCGCTCCGATAAAGGGCCGCTGATTCATCATCATCCGATCCAGCAGCCGCAGCCGCATCTCGGCGACCTTTTCGGCGTAAGCAGGATCGTAGAAGAGATTTTCAAGTTCGTGGGGATCCCTCTCGAGGTCGTAGAGCTCCCCGATACCCAGAGTTGGGAAGTGAACGTACTTCCAGTCCCGGGTACAGATCATCGCGACGTAATCGCGCGAATCCGGATCTTTCGGTCCGTGCATCCGGGGATTGAGGCGCAGATCGATCTCGCAGAAAGCATCATCCCGCCAATCGGAGAGTTGACCCTCGGCCAAACCGACCAGGCTGCGCCCCTGCATCGTCCTGGGGGCTTCGATACCCGCCACGTCCAGGAACGTAGCCGCCAGGTCGATGGTTTCGACCATCGCCTCACAGACCACACCCTCGGGGAAAAGTCGCGGATACCGGATCAGATAGGGAACCCGCACGCTGACATCGTAAAAGGTCACCCCACTCTTGTGCAGCAGCTTATGATCGCCCAGGTGATCGCCATGGTCGCTGGTGAATGCGATGAGCGTGTCCTCCGTCCACCCCTTCTCGTCGAGCAATTCGAGGATCGTTCCCACCTGATCGTCGACCCATGTGA
Source organism: uncultured Anaerolineales bacterium (assembly GCA_964388385.1). Taxonomy (GTDB): domain Bacteria; phylum Chloroflexota; class Anaerolineae; order B4-G1; family SLSP01; genus PWVB01. The sequence continues at coordinate 45,788 of CAYMAQ010000002.1, forward strand.
CGTTGCCATAATAATTAGCGACAATCTTGCGCAGTTGCGCCTCGGTAGCCTCATCGTAACCCCGTTCGCGCTGAAGCTGTCGCTGGGGAGGCTTCTGCGCCATCTCACCCTCACGCCACACCGGAAGGGGGACCTCTTCGGGGTCGTACATCGTGTCATAGGGCTCCGGTGGGTCGAAGGGAAAATGCGGATTGGAAAAGGAGACCCACAGGAAAAACGGGCCATCGTCGACGTCCCGTGACTTCAGCCAGGCGGCCGCACGTCGTCCGACAAACGCATCGATGGTGTCCTCGGCCGGCAGCGCATGGGTGTACGTTCCAAACGGCAGAACCTCCCCCTTGGCCTCGTGCTGCTGCCCGTTCAACCCCTTGGCCTTCAGATAGTCGATGTACTGGTTGTTTGCATCGGCCTTGCCCTCGACCAGATCCAGATAGGTAAAACCGAAGGGGCCCCACTTTGGCATCATATGCATCTTCCCAACCGCAGCCGTCGTATAACCCGCGTCCTGCAGGCAGCGCATAAATGTACGCGTCTGCTCGTGTTCCGGGAGGCCGGTACAGTTGATATTGACCCCGTGTTCCGAGCAGTAGCGACCGGTCATGATCGCCATCCGGGAGGGCATACACATCGGATTCTGAACGTATCCGCGATCGAACCGCACCCCCGTCTCTGCCAGGCTGTCCAGGTTCGGGGTCCGGATGATCGGATTCCCGGAGCATCCAAGGCAGTCGAAGCGCTGTTCGTCGGTGGTGATAAAAAGGATGTTCGGACGCTCAAGGTGCTTTGCGGAAGAATCTATCGACATGGTTGAGGTTCTTCTCGGTGACATACAAGATGACTCCAGGCCTGGATCATCCTACCACCGCCGGTCCGTCTCGAAAGGTACGACGTCCGCGGTTCGCATATACCACGTCAACATCCGTTCCTTGAGCTGGTTCAACACCTCGGCATAGTCCGAATCGTCGATCAGATTCTGAGTCTCCTGGGGATCGTTGCGCAGGTCGTATAACTCGTCCCTCTCATAAAGACGCTTGATGTACTTGTAATCGTGGGTCCGGCACATCGTGGCCTTGGTGTGCCACGGCTCCACGTCGGTGACCTGATGTTTGATCCTGGGCCAGTAGAGGCTCACCGAGGGATCCTCGTAACGATCCAGGGAGTTCAGCTCCATCGCCTGTTTTTCACCCTGAAGACGCCCACCCTCGCAGAAAATTGCGTCCCGATGCTCGTCGGTTTCACCCGCCAGGACGCCGCGCAGGCTCCGACCGAAGTGCCAATATCCCGGTTCAATGCCTGCCATATCGTAGACGGTCGCCGGAAAATCGATCAACTCGACCAGCGCATCGCTGACCCGCGGCTCGACGGGTACATCGCTCGGCGGCTTAACGATCAAAGGCACCCGCGACAGACTGTCCTCGAACGTGTTCTGGGTCTTCTCCACGATGCCGTAATCCCCGGTGTAATCCCCGTGATCGGCAAAGAGAAAGAGCGCGGTATCGTCGTAGAATCCCATCTCCTTCAAGGCGTCCACCACCAGACCGAACTGATGGTCCAACCGGGCACACATCCCATAGTAGACCGCACGCAGCTCGCGCCAACGTTCCTCCGTCCATCCCTCGAGGTTCTGCGTCTCGTAGATCGCCCCAAGCAGCGAGGACTTATCCTCCCACGATTCCGGGGTCGGGGCACGGGGGGGAATCTTATCGCGGTCGATGAGGCTATACCAGGGCTCCTCCACGGCGTACGGCGGATGAGGATAGGTCAGCGGGAGAAAAATGCAGAGCGGTTGGTCCTCCGGCGCGTTCTTGATGAAATCAACCGCCCCAAGGACGTTAGCCCAGTCGCTGTCGTAGTAGATCTCCTCATCCCCGGTGTCCAACTCGCCCACGTAGAACGAGTAATAGCTGTCGCTTCCCGGCGCTTTGCGCCATGTCTCCTGTTGGTCGATCATCCAGAGGGCTTTGGGCTCCCGCTCGGGGTCGTACTTGATATCGCAGTGCTCGTCGTATCCGTACTGCCCGGGAACCAGGTCGTTTTTCCCGCCCCACCAGACGAAGTAGCCGTTCTCCTTCAATACGCGTAACAGATTGGTCTCGCCCTCGCGGTCGCGGAGCATATAGTGCATCGTGCGGTGTCCGCGGACGTGGGGATACCAACCAGTCATAAAGCTGCAGCGGCTGGGGGTACAGACCGTGTTCTGACACGCAGCGTTGCGAAACGAAACCGCATCGGTCTCCACGAGCCGGTCGAGATTGGGAGTCACCGCCGCCGGATCTCCCATATGGCCCATCACGTCACCGCGCCATTGGTCGGGATTGAAGATCACAATATGGGGTCGTTCTGGCATCGTCATCTCTCCTTGGATTCGAATATCATTGAACCAGCAATCAGTCTCCAGCAGTCCAGTCAGAGGCTACCGTAAAAGCGCCGGATCAGCGCATCCAGATAACGGGATTTCACCTGCTCTTGGGCCAGGGTCCGCTTGACCGGCGGTAGTTTAAGGATCACCCCTAGCAGCGTCGCCATCGCCCGGTGGCTCCACAAAATCCGTTGGTCGAAGATCAAATCCTGCAGTGCACCGCGCTCCAGCGCCATCATCGCAATACGGTGCACGGAATTGAATGGCGTAATCACCCGCTCCTCACGAGGCTCCATAGAGATGCTGCTGGTGGGGCACACGCGGGCGCAGACTCCGCAGCCCAAACAGATCTCGGGATCGACCCGGGCTATTCGCTGCCGAGGATTGTCCGGATTGTGAGCAGAGACCAGCCCCATCGCCTCGATGGGGCAGACGCTCACACACTGCCCACAGCCCGTACAGCTCTCGACCTCCACCTCAGGCAGAAAGTTCGTGGTGTGAATCGGGCGCGTATAAGCAAAGCGTCGCGCTGCGGTCAACGCCTCACAGCAGCATCCGCAGCAGTTGCAGATGAAGTTGACCCCTTCGCGCACGTTCTCGCCAAACTGAACGAGGTTATGCGCATGAGCCAGATCCAGCAGATCGAGCCCCTCGGCGACATCGACCTCCCGCGCAAATCCATGCTTGATCAAAGATCCGGCGGTGCCGCCGAAGGTCATACAGATGTCCTGGGGAGCATCACAGACGTCCCCGACCTCCTCCTTCTTAAACCGGCAGTAACACCGGCTGATGCCGATGTGGGAGGCCGAACGGATCACGTGACTGGCACGTTCGTGATCGAGCACGTGAGCCTCGGGCTGCAGCACAGGCTCGTTGACGAAGATGCGCCCCAATTGGGTCTCACCCGTCGCCACCAACGACTCCATAAACTCGCCCTCGACGGTACAATACTGCTCGTAGAGTTCCGCCAGGAGCGTCTGATCGACGTCATCCCGGGTGCGCATCATCGAAAATTCAAAGAAGCCCGCCATAGGAGGCGGAAGGACGTAGGTCGTTTCACCGTCACGCTTCATATCCAGGAGGATGGCCCGGCTCGCCAGGGTCTCAAGCGTGCCTCTTGCCTCATCCAGCGTCACCTGCCAGGCTCGCGCAGCCTTCTTCGCAGTAAAGGGCTTGATCGGGAGCTTGGAGACCAACTCGGCCTCCTCCTCGCTGAAGAGGACGCTCAAGATCCGGTACAGGCTCTCTGAGGGCGGCGCGCCCTGGGGAAAACGATTGAGTCGATCGACCAGATGACCATAGGCCGGGCTTGGCGGTTTTGGCTCATACATCGTTTACACGCCTCCTAACGTCAGTGAAGAATCCGGGGGAATATCTCCGGGTCATCCGCGATGCGCTACAATACCGACTCGTCGAAATAGCGCTGAACAAATGGCCATGCCCCGTCTTTGTAGTAGCGGTGTCCGCCATCTCCCACATAGAGCTCGCAGCGGTCGGGCACGCCCGCTGCTTCATAGACCCGCTTCAGGTGTGAGAAGGCCTTACGCACGTGCTCAATCGGAAAGATCGTGTCATCTTTGCCGGCAATCGCACAGAAGTGACGCGGCGCGATCAATCCCGCAACGTCGTACATCTCTCCGAGGCGCAAGATGCCGGGCACATAATTACATCCACAGTGATAAATCGACCCGATGCTGCCCGTAAACGTACAGAAATAGCTGCTGGGCACCGCCACGTTGATCCGTGTATCGCACGCCGCGGCAAAAAGCGAGATCGTACCGCCCCCTGAGTTGCCCGTGATCGCGATACGGTCCGCATCTGCGTTGAGCGAGGTCAACGCCCAATCGATAAGCCGGGAGATATCCCACACCCGATCGCCGATGGGCGTCCGGCCCACCAGAAGATCGTGCATCAGCTGCGTGCGACAGGAGTGAACCCGATCGGCCTCCTTGTCCTCGGCGGTGCGCGTGTCGCCGAAGCCGCGGGTCGTCGGGGCCAGTGCCAGATAGCCGCGCCGGACCGCTTGCACGGCGATATCCCGTTCCCCCACCTCAATCTTCTCCCGCTCCTCTGCCGTCCGGCTGATCCCGACGTACATAGTGGGACGCCCGTGACCGTGGGGGGTCAGTACCAGAGGCAGGTCACCCGACGTAGTCGGAGATTTGGGCCGTAACAGATAAAAAGGCAGCGGCACGGTGGGTTCGACCCATAATCGCCAGGACTCGCGGATGTAATCGCCCATATCCTCGCGCCCCACTTGCTCAGCTTCGGGATGATATCCCGCTAAATTGGCACCGATGACGTCCAATCCCAGAGCCTCACGGAGGCGGGGACGAAACGCGGACTGCCACGCCAACCATCCCTCTCGGGTTTTGGCTTCAAAGGCAAACGCTGCATCGGCTCGCCGATAGAGTGTCTCAAAGTGCGTCACCGCATCATAGTTGGATTGCAGCACGGGTCAACCTCCTGGAACGTCCGACCTATCTATAGATCTTACAATCAATGCCTGGATTCACTCGTTATCCTGCGCGAGTCTGGGCCACAAATTGAGCATACGCCAGCAAGGCCTCCCGGCGGGTGCTTGCCATCGCAGCACACGCCCGCGCCACCGAGATCAACATATCCGGCGGAAGCTCCGACAGGAACTCTGTCGCACTGACGTTCCCGTGAAACATCCGCCTTGCGTGTCCCAAAAGATATTGAATGCGATCCCATCCCAAGCTCTTATAAAGAAAAAGCGCCAGGGGTGAATTTTGCAGATCGAAACTCGACGAGCTGGCACGTCCAAAGGCCAGAAGCCCGAAGAGCGTAGATAGCTCATCCACCGTCGCGTTCGGCCGGACCTGGGGGAGATAATCCTCCAGGCGGCGCGCGTCTTCCCCCCCATCAATCGCACCCATAAACAGAGCGACGGGTGCATCCCCGCCTGTAATGACACCCAGTGCCTCCAAGAGCGCGGCTGCCATCAGCTTGATACCGAGATATCGACGTGCCGTAGAGACATTACGGTGCGCCAATGCCACCATCCGCTGGTACTCCCCGGGAGGCGGCTCGCCCCGATACTCATTGAAAATGGTCTCTGGATCGAGCTGGCGGAGAAAGGCCTCCATCTTCTCCAGGGCCCTCCGGTAGCTGACGATCGTATAAATCCCCCTCATCCGCAAAGAGGGGTTCGTCTCCGGCAGCAGCTTCCAGGTGTTATCGAGGAACGAACCGGTATCTCGTTCTGAAAAATTATCCACGTCACGGTTGGAGAACGCCACCGCCCAGCGCACCGCATCATAGATCTCACTTCTTTTCATCCCCAGATCGAGCCGGCGGTTGAGGGCGAAGAGACGCTGTTCCAGCAGGTCAGCCGGGCTCTCGCCGCGTTCGTTGTCGCCGCGAAAGGGAATCGTCGCCTCGATACATGCCGTGGCTTTTGCCAGATCGCTTGCCGGCACACGACTCACAAGCTGGCAGTTCATCAACAGCGCGCTGAGGAACTCGTTCTGACCCTGCTGGGGAGGAAGCATCTGCCCGGGCTCGAAGTCGAAAAGATCCAGGGTGATCTGGAACGCCGTGCTGTCCCCCCCTTGAATTGACTTGAGTCGGATCTGTTCTCCGTCAATCTCAAGGTATGGCATAAGCACAGCAGCGATTTCCGGCGTGAATCCCGCATCGACCTGATAGTAAACCACGTCGTGAAAGAGCGCAGCCAAAGCCTGAACCGGATTGGAGGCATCCGCCAGCTCGAAGATATGAGCCGGCGTGTGAAAACTGCGCGCCTGTACGGTCATAGCCTCGTGGACAATGATACCGATCTCCTCCAAGGCAATCAGGGGAATCTTCACACCCAACCCTAAAAGGGCCTCCTCCAGAAGGGTGATTGTCTGTTGAATCGTACCAAATGGCATCCGATATCTTCCTTTGTCTCCGCTCCGAAGTCCAGTACGCACTCACCCGCCAAGTCACAACACCACGACCCTTGAACCTGCCACTATTACTATGGCTCAATCTGCCCTGCTGTCAAACGACCGGCACCACCTTGACTGCAGCTGCGATCACCCTCCCCACCGCTCCCCCAGTGTAAGTGCTCACGTCGCGACGGCAGGCCAATTCGAACGGGCGGGATAAGGGCATCCGAACATCAAGTCGGGAAAGGTAAAGCCAATGGTAAAGAATGGGTACAGAAGTGCGGGAGCCTGGATAAGGAACATATCGTCTGACAACACTTGACCATGAGGTGGAAACACGTACCATAGCGTCAGATTTCCCGATCGATCCGGGGAAAGATAGGAGACGATGCCGCACGAACCCGCTGCTCAATCGAACCGCGAGGACGTCATCGCCAAGGAGAGGCGGTGGCACGAGGAGGAGGCACAGCGCCGCTTCTCCCTCGATCGTCTGCTCTATGCACCGCCCACTTTTGATGCCGTAGTGGCAGACGGCTTCAGTTTCCTCAATCTTTCGAACGCAGCCGACGTGCTCGATATGGGCTGCGGTGAGGGTAAAGAGACCCAGCGGCTTGCCGAGCGCGGAATGACCGTTGTCAGCGTCGACCTCTCCCACGCGCAGTTGTGCCGGGCCCGAAAGCGAGTTCGACAACACGCGACGGACGCCACGGCGGCCTTCATCCAGGCGAATGCCGAACGGCTGCCGTTCCGATCTGACAGCTTCCACCACATCTATGGAAAAGCAGTCCTTCACCACCTTGACGTGGACATCTCAGCCCGGGAAATCCAACGGTTGCTGGACGAGGGCGGGCGCGCGACGCTGGCAGAACCGATGGCAGCGCATCCGCTCTTCTGGTCGGCACGGAAACTCACGCCGACGTTCCGCACCCGGGATGAACACCCGCTCACCTGTGCAGAACTCCGCCGGTTTATGAGCACATTCGATCGACCTCACGTGAGATTTTTCTTCCTCTTCACGCCTCTCAGCTACGTATTCCGCGTGCTGCCTAACGGCGAACGCCTCTTCCGGCGCGTTCACGATGCCCTCCACCGTTTGGATCAGTGGCTGTTTGCACGCGTCCCATGGCTGACGCGGTTCGCATGGTACGATATGGTCAACGTTGAGGTTTCGAAGCCGGGCTCGAATTCAGCCCCGCAAGAACGTCAATATCACCGGTCAGAGCAGCCGCGCTGAATCTGCGGTCAAGCCCCCGCGATGCGCGGCATCGGCAGCGGCTCCTTCCCCAGTTCCGCCTGCAGCAACTTCATCACCAGTTCAGCTTTGAGGCGCGCGTGTGCCGGATCGTCCCATAAATTGTGAATCTCGCCAGGATCCTCCTCCAGATCGAAGAGTTCCCCGTAGTCGCGCCCATAATAGACGGTGATTTTGTACCGCGTATCGACGTAAGTCTTGAGATGCAGCGTCGTCGGCTGGTGCCGGTTTTCGACCAACACGTGATCTCGCGCATTTTCCGCTTCCCCGCGCCAGACGTCCAATTGATCGACCCCGGTCATCGAACGTGGCACCTCGATATCGCAGGCTGAGAGCGCCGTCGGCGCGAAGTCCACCAGGGTCTGCATCGCCTCGCTCCGGTGCCCCGACGGGATCTCTCCGGGCCAACGCGCGACCATCGGAACCTTGACCAGATCCTCATAGTGAAAAGCGCCCTTGGCGGTCAGGCCATGGTGACCGTACAGATGTCCGTGATCGGTGGTAAAGATGACGATTGTGTTATCCGCCAGGCCCAGTTCGTCCAGCTTATCCAGGATCTTGCCGATGTACTTATCCATCAGACTGATCATGCCGTAGTAAATGGCAATGTCCTTGGCCAATTCCTCCTTATCGTGGAGGTGGGAGTGGAACCCATGCATCGCGTTGCCTTCAGGCTCTCGCCACGCGGAGAAGTCCGGGCTCGGTTCCTGGGTCATCTGAAAGTGCGGTGGGTTCGATGCGTGTTCCTCCGGCGTCTTCTCCGGGACGGTCACCTCATCTGGATCGTACATTGTGTCCCAGGGTTCGGGTACCAGGTACTTGGGATGTGGATCGAAAAAGCTGGCCCACAGGAAGAAATTCTCATCGCCCGCCGCGTAGTTCTCCAACCGCGCGTTCGTTCGATCGGCGATCCACGCGTCATAGTGGTAATCCTCGGGGATCGGCCAGCTGCGGTAGAGATCGTCAGTGTTACCCGTCGGCGTGCGGAAATAATCGCGCCAGTTCTCGCACCCCTTTTCTTCCAGCCACAGGGCGTAGTGTTGACCGACGTGAGCCTCATCGGTATGGTTACGGGCCAACTCGACCCACTCAAACCCATAGAACGGGCCGTGAAACCCCTGCCAGAAATCCAGATCCTGAAGCACCGGATAAGCCTCCAACGATGGGTAAGCCTCGGTGCCGTGCAGGGGCTGAAAGTGCGCCTTACCGATCAAAGCCGTACGGTACCCGGCGTGAATGAAATCCTCACCCACCGTATGCCGGTCCTCAAGTAGTTTCGTGCCAAGTGAGTACGCGCCGTGCTGGCTGGGATAGGTACCCGTGATGATCGAGGCTCGGGTCGGCGTGCACGTCGGGTTCGGGCAGTACGCGCGATCGAAGATCGTCCCCTCCCGGGCGATACGGTCGAGGTTGGGTGTCTTGACCTCCGGATTGTTGTACCCCATCGCACGCCAGTGATGCTGATCACTCGTGATCAACAGGATATTGGGCTTGCTCGATGTCATAATCTCTACTCCTTATGCAAAATTGCCTATCAGAATCCGCCAACGTTCACACCACCCAATCAACCCGGGCCGCAAAATCCGAAGACCCGGGCCGTCAGGTGTTCAGCCACGCCGCACCGCCGCTGTATCGGGCCACGGC
>CAYMAQ010000002.1:55038-66458 GCA_964388385.1 uncultured Anaerolineales bacterium
ACCCGGGCCGTCAGGTGTTCAGCCACGCCGCACCGCCGCTGTATCGGGCCACGGCGTCCATATCGAGGCTCACGCCCAGGCCGGGCGTCTCGGGAATCGACAGCATGCCGTCGTGATCCAACGCCCACACCCCGTCTTTGAGATCGTCCACGTAAGGGGAGCCGGCTATATATTCGACCAGATCGGTCTCGGGAAGTGCGGAGGCCAACTGCAGGTCCGCACCCAATCCCAACGCGGTATTCCATCCGTGCGGAATCATCCGCGCGCCGAAACTCTGTGCCAACCACGCAATCCGCCGGGATTCAGTGATACCTCCGACCTTGGTGACGTCCGGTTGCACGACGTCGAAGGCACCGGCTTTAAGCCACGGCAGGAATGACTGCCTCCGGGTCAGTACCTCACCACCGGCGATCGGCAGCGGCGCGTGACGGCGCAACAGCGCGTACGCATCGACGTCGTCCGGCTTCAGGGGTTCCTCGAACCAACGCACGTCGTACGCAGCTAGCATCTCCGCCGTACGTAGCGCCCATTTATAGCCGTGGGGCCAGAAGGCATCGCTGCCGCCGGCATCGACCATCAGGAGCGATCCGGCGCCCACCGTGTCGCGGGCGGTGCGGATGATCGTCTCATCCATAATCCGGCTCTCGCGTCCGAAAGGTCCCCATCCAATCTTGAACGCGCGAAAGCCTTTCGCCCTGTACCTGAGAAGTTGATCCGCCAGGGGACCGGGTTCTGCCATCAGTAAGGAGGCATACGGTTTCACACGATCGCGGTACCGTCCGCCGAGCAAACGTCCCACCGGCTGACCGGTGACCTTCCCAAGAATATCCCATAGCGCGATATCGATCCCGCTGATCGTGTGGGTGATCGTACCCCCACGGCCCATCCAGAACGTATGCTGGCGGAGCTTCTCGGTGACCCGTTCGGGCTCCAGGGCGTTCTCGCGCCGGTAGAGAGGCTCGAGCACCCCGAGTGCGCTCTTGACCAACCCATCGTTAGTGTAGACACTGCCGAAACCGATCACTTCCTCATCGGTCAGGACTGCCAGGAGAGTATGAATACAATCCCGCGCGTCCAGTTCCTCGCTCCAACCGCCCTCAGGGGTCTTCCCCCGCAGCCCTACAGCACGAATCTCACGGATGCGCATACATCTCCCTCATACGTCCCCCTCTCTACCCATCATGCGTCCTCCTCTGTCGTCGAGGTTGTCTGCTGTGATATTCGTGAAGGATTGCATCCTCCTCACGCTCTCCACCGGGGCTATCCGCCCTGGAGATAACGAATACCCGCGACAACTAACATCCCCACAATGACCGAACCGAATAGACTCCGGGTCTTCCAGGCGACGAGGAACGTCGGTAGCGCTGCCCAGAGATAGAGATTCTGAACCTCAAGGCTCAGTTGCCCCTCGGCGACCACCAGGGAGGGCAACAGCATCGCAGCCAGCACCGCCACCGGCACGTAGCGGAGCCACGAGACGACGACCGGCGGTAGGGGCCGCGAGGCAAAGAACCACAGGGGCAGCACCCTGGGCAGGTAGGTCACCGCCAGCATACCGACCATCGTCAGAAACACAGCCTGGGAATCCATCACAGCACAGCCTCTATGGACGATTGGGATCCCTCGTCGGTCGGCGCGGTCGCCTTGAAACCGCGCTCGAGCATGACGCCGAGCGTTGCCGCGATCACAGTGGACAAAATCACACTCCAGCGATCGAGACCGACCAGCGTTAACCCCACCGCCCCAACCCCACCACAGAGCGCGACGACAACGTCCACGCGACCCCGGAGCTGAACGACCAGCAGCGCGATAAACATCGCCGGAAGCGTGAAATCGAGAGCCAGGGGCCGCACGTCCGTCACGTATCGGCCCGCAACGATGCCCAATCCCGTACCCAGGATCCAGGAGAGCTGCGCTGTCACATTGATAGCAAAGACGGTGGGTTTCGAGCGTGATGTTTCTCCACGCGGAACCTCGCGGGGAAACATCACACTGTGGAGCGCAAAAGTCTCGTCCGTCAACTCATACGCAAACGCTGCTAACGCGCCTTTGCTCCACCGCTTGAGATAGGGGGAGAGGGCCGCTGAAAAGAGCATGTGGCGGAGGTTGACGACGAACGTGGTGATGATAATCGACAGCGCCGGAACCCCCTGGGCAAAGAGCCCCACGGCGATGAGTTGAGACGACCCAGCGTAGACCATCACCGACATCAACAGAGTGTTCGCCACCGACAGGTCCGCCTGCTGGGCGAGCACCCCATAGGCAAATCCGATGGGGATATATCCCAGCACAATGGGCACGGCCCGCACCATCCCTTCGATCCAGGCCGGGCGAGCGACCTTTGCGCGCACAGATGAGGATTCGGTCATAGCGTCTCTTATCATCTCCTGGAAGCCGGCGATTCCAAACGATTATACAAGTTTCTCTTCGGACGGGAAACCGCTCTGGTAACAGTCCCCGGCACTCTCAAAGGGCGACAGTGCCGGGGACTGTGGCTTACACCATCCAGTATGCTTCCTACCCCTCGGCCTCCGCCAGGAGATGAGCTCGCAATCGCGTCCGCCAGCTCCCCGCCTTGGGGAAATCCTCGAAACTGCGGATCGGTGCCAGCGTCGGGTGGTCGCGAGGGAGATCCAGGGTCTGTAGCAGCGCGTAATCCTGCAGGCTCTGACCGAAGATCTCCCACCGGATCGAATCGACAGGCCCCTCTGGACCGGGATAGACTTCGAAGGGATCACCGTAAGCCCAACCCCGGTACCAAGCCTCAGCATCCTGGACGGTGTAGGGATCGATCAGAATCCGGGTTTGCGAGCGATACCAATAATTATATCCCCAGTGTAGGAACCCCTTGAAGGGCCAACGATAGAAGAGAAACCCGTGCATGGCAATCTTGGAGAGCGGGGTGTCGAGCAGCCGGTTGAGATAGCGTCCCCGGGGCCCACAGCAGTAATAGCACCAGCTGGGGATCCCCGCTTCGAGAAAATCGAGAGCCGTCGTGATGCTGGGAACCGGCATATCGATCAGCCCCTCTTTGGCGAAGGAGATGTCGCTCAGGGCGTCCATCACCGTGATCCAGGGCGCAAGATCCTCTAACATCGACCGAGCGGCTTGATAGTTCTCCAGGTGTTCCTCGTGCGGTTCGTCGGAGACGTGGAAGAAGGAGCGGTCCAGGAGATCCTCGACCTCCAGGAAACGGTGGAGCGCCGGCAGGAACTGTGACAGGAAGCTCCGATAGGCCTTCGACGTCGCAGGGGTCTCCGCGGGCCACAGCAAGCGCTCATCTTTCCCCTGTCCTTCATAGATGCGTAGTGCATATTTGGCACCCCACTGGCTGAAGAGATGGCACCATTCGAAATGCGTGATCCCGGACGCTCTCGCCGTCTCAATGTAATGCTTGACGTCGCGCCAGTTGAAGCGATAGGTGTCACCCTCCACGCGATACACACTCAAGAGCTGGGTGGGACGCTTGATCCCGTCCAACGGCGGCGTGAAGATGGGCACGTAGAGCGTGTCCTGCCCATGCGCAACGACGTCCCGGATGTACCGGGGCAGGATCTCCCAATAGCGCGAGTTGAAAAGGTCCGTCTCGTACCAGTCGATCAATGCATCAGAGTAGAACCACTGTGTTACGTGGAAGTCGTGTCTCGGCTCCAGCATGACGTCGTAGAGACGGACACCGGCATGAAGCGATATCGCATGTCCGTGCGCACCACTGACCTCAACCTGAATCTCATACTCACCGGGTGCGGCGTTCTCACCGGGTTTGACCGTCATCCAGAAGGCGCGGGTCTCCGCCTCCGGCAGAAACATCCCATCTTCGTCGAAAAGAGGATCCGGCACAAAGCCCGGGATGCGGTCTACACCGGCGGTATCCTCGGTGATGGGGGGATTCAGATGTCGCACTGGAACCAACCCCTCCCGCCGCACTCGAATATCCCATCCCTGCGGTCCGGACGCCCGGACCTGAATATCCTGTCGGTCCTCATCCTCCAAGCGCAGCCCAACCTGGAAACTGAAGGACTCATTACGGGCGGCGTCTATCCGAATTCGCTGGGCCGAACCGGGTGCCGTCCCCGGATAAAGCCGCGTCTCTGCCTCACATAACCACGCACGTAGTGCCATCATAGACTCCTTATTGATATGGATGAATCACGTTCCTGACTACAAACTTAATTCTCCGACTCCTCAGCCAGGTTCAGAACCCGACCGCCTGCCCATCCTTGCGCCAGTCCGTTCCGGCACAGTATCCACCTTCCAGGCGCGCGATGAGCTGGGCTCCGCCAAAGCGGCCCGGTGCGCAGTTAGGCGTCACGTGATGCCCTCGATCACGAAGCGACGTTACCACCTCAGGCGCGAATCCCGGCTCGAGGAAGAGGTTAAACGCTTCGTCCACGAACCAGCGCGGCGCATCAGAGGCAGCCTGGGGGTTCTGACCGTAGTCGTAGATACGGACCATCATCTGCAAATGACCCTGCGGCTGCATAGGGCCTCCCATCACCCCGAAACTCATCACCGGATCTCCATGACGGGTCACAAAGCCGGGAATGATCGTATGGAACGGCCGTTTGCCGCCCTCCACGCGGTTGGGATGCCCTTCCTCGACGCGGAAACAGGCACCCCGATCCTGGAGCGAGATGCCGGTGCCCGGGATCACAATCCCGGAGCCGAAACCCAGGTAATTGGACTGGATGAAAGAGACCATCATCCCGTCGGCGTCGGCTGCCGTGAGATAGACAGTACCGTGATCCGTGGGGAGGGCCGACTCGGGGAAGTGCGCCTCAGTCATGTCGATCGTCCCGGCCCGCTCGGCGAGAAACCCTGCGTCCAGCAGGGCCTCGGGGGGAACCTCCATCCATGCCGGGTCGGCAATGTGACGGTAGGCCTCGGCGAACGCCAGCTTCATTGCCTCCACCTGCAGGTGAACGCTGTCCACCGAATCGACGGGAAGGCCGGCGATGTCGTGATGCTGCAGCATTCCCAGGGCCACCAGGGCCGCCAATCCCTGCCCATTCGGTGGGATCTCGTGGAGGGTCTGCCCGCGATAGTCCTGACCCATCGGCGCCACCCATTCCGCCTCGTGTTCGGCCAAGTCCTCGGTCGTCATCAGGCCCCCGGTCTCCGCGGCGTACGCCGCGATGCGTTCGGCCAGATCGCCACGATAAAAGGCCTCGCCCTCGGTCTCGGCGATCCGCGCCAGCGTCTGCGCCTGATCGGGGCAGCGAAAAAGCTCGCCGGGCCGGGGAGCGCGCCCATTCGGCAGAAAGGTCTCGCCAAACGATGGAAAATCGCTGTAACGCTTCTCGGCGGATCGCCAGGCCCGCGCGGTGATCGGCGAGACGAGATATCCCTCCCGCGCGTAGCGAACGGCCGGCTCGAAGAGCGTCGCGAAGGGCAGCGCCCCAAACCGCCGCGACAGGGCCGCCCACGCGCTCACCGCGCCGGGCACCGTCACCGGATCCCACCCGAGCATCGGCATCGCGTCCATGCCCTCGAAACGGTCGGGCGAGAGCGCTTTGGGCGAGCGCCCCGAGGCGTTGAGGCCCGTCAGTCCCGCCCCGTCCCACACAATGGCGAAGGCATCACTGCCGATCCCGTTGCTCGTGGGCTCGACGACGGTCAGCGTGATGGCGGTCGCCAGCGCAGCGTCGACGGCGTTGCCCCCTTTCGCCAGCATCCGTAGCCCGGCCTGCGCAGCCAGAGGCTGGGACGTCGCAACGACGTTCTCGGAGAGTACAGGCATCCGCTGCGATGCATACGGAAACGTCCAATCAAAATTCATCAGTCCACTCCTCATGATATCAACTTCGTCATCTTTACGAGGGAAGTGGAAAGTACTTTCCTTTCCCCCCGCGTCCCTTTCCCTCATCCGGGGCCATCAGTGCACCGGGCTTTGAGGGCGAGCCTTAAAGGTCCTCGTGGACGCGCAGCCAGTAGGTGATCCACTTCTGAGCGCCAGGCCAGGTGCAGCTCTCCGCTGGAAAGCGGTCCGTGCCCTCGCTGCGCACCCACGCGACCAGTTTCGGATCCGTGCCCCGATCTGCCATCTCATTCAAGGCAAGCTCTCGAAGCTCCGTGACGACCTTCGGGCGGTCGGACGCCACGTCCTCCACCGATCCGTAGGCATAAAGCCGGCAAGCTTCAGGGGCGGCGGTCACGTTCATATACCATTCTTTGGTAAAGACCGTGAAAAGCACCGCCGTCGGGTCGTCCGCCCAATCGTTGACCGACTGACCCGCCAGGGCCAGTGCCCGAGGTGCGAGCCGCGAACCATCCGCAATGGGACGCAGGTCGTGCCCGACCCACGAAGGCGGCGGCGTCACGCCCGCCATATGGAGCAGCGTTGCCGCGATATCCTGAGGCTGCACCATCGCGTCTACCCGATTCGTGGGGCCGTGGGGCCAATGGATCATAAGCGGCACGTGGGCTTCCTGCTCGTTCACCGTCCACGTCTTGCCGAAGCTGCCGCGCTCACCCAGGTTGGTGCCGTGATCGGCCGTGAGCACAACGGCCGTACGCTCATCCAGCCCCGTCTCCTCCAGGGCATCGAGCACCTCACCCAGCCAACGGTCGACCAGTGTGACCTTCGCGGCGTAGAGCGCGTTCTGGCGTTTGAAGACGCCCGGCGGGAAATCCTCCGGGGACGTCCCGGCAGAGCGTGCAAGTCCCGTAAAGGCCCGGGGATCGATCCGCCCATCGTGATCCGGATCGTCCACGTAACGTTTGACGAATTCCGGCGGAGCATCCCACGGCTCGTGGGGGTCGAAGCAGTCGAGCCACAGGAAGAAGCTCCCTTCCCGCGTCTCTCCACGTGAGGCGTTGTCCCGCAGGAACTGGGCCCCCTTGAGGAAGAGCCGGGCGACACTCCAGTCCTCGGGCTCGGTTCGGTCGCGGTGAGCCCGGCTGTAGGTCGTCAGCAGGCGTCGAATCCCGCCCTGCATAGCCTCGTCGTCATCGATATAGTCGAAGATTGGATCCCGTCCCCAGTTTGGAAGCGGCGCCAGCCCCTTGTCGTCGACCCACGGGCGATCAACCTCCGCACCCCGGACGAAGGCCCATCCGGCGAAAGGCCAGTCAAACGCGTGCCCCCCGTTGACCAGATGCGGCGTATCGTGAATCAGCTGTGTCGCATAACCGGCCTGAGCCAAGAGCCGAGGCAATGCCGGAACGTCGAACCGTAGGGGCATCCACGGATGAAAGGGGCCCTGATAGGGCCACGCATACTCGCCGGTCATCAGATCGGTGCGGTGCGGAATCGTCGGATAGCTTGCCGCGTACGCCCGGTCGAAAACGATCGACCGGGCCGCCAGCCGGTCCATATTCGGCGTCTCGATGTTAGTGCAGACACTCCAATCCTGCTCACCGTGCGCCCGTATCGCGTCATATCGCAGCGTATCAATTACAATAAAGACGATGTTCATTGTCAGCCTCCTCTTGGCTGTCACCGCGCTAATAGCACGTTCCGTCAGACCACGGGTTTCGGATTATCGGGGGCAGCCCGATCAACTCTCGAACGGACGTCACACCACCACCGGCTCGATATCCAGGAACTGACAGGCTTGCAGCATCGCACGGACATAGTCCCCATGGATCATGCTCGCGTGGTGAATAAACCCCTCTTCAACCAGCGTGCGGTAGAGACGATCGTGATCCTCAACCTCGACCCACGACCACGTCCCCGCCAGCGTCTCCTCGCTCGGGACGATCTCACCGGTGGTGATCAGCATCTTCCAGTGGCCCTCGTACTCCACGAGCCGGCAGAAGGTCACCGTCCCCGGTTCGAGCTGGAACTGGCTCAAACCGGCCTGCACGTCGTCCTCCGGAAGATCCGCTGTGCCCGTCATATCCTTGCGGGAGCGGAGCGCCCGCTCGCCCGGGTTTCTTGCCAGGCAGGCCGGGGCGTTGCCGCAGTGCCACGCCAGCAGCTGGTTGGGTTCCTCACGGTGCCGGATGGTCCAATCCACAAAGTGCGGCACTGTCTCACCCATAGCCGCGCGGTGACAGATCAACATAGAGAGCGCACCGAGAACGTCGGCCTCACACGCGGTCAGCATCCCCTTACCGGTGAGCCGCCCGTACGTCGTACAGACGGAGATGCCCATCAACCGCTGAACCGAGGGCCAACACTGCATCGTCATCGCCGAAAGCCGCGACGATTGCCAGAATTCGGCCATCGCCAGCTCGAGTTTAGACGCGTTCAGGAGATACCGATCCGAGACGGTGATTTCGGCGTAGTCATCCCGAAACTCGCCAATCCGCGCTTGGACCTGGGGATCGTCATCCGCGTAGCTTCTCGCTTTATCGGTGATGTCCGAAAGGTTGATAGGAATGACCATCTGTCCGAACTTCCGGATCATCGCCGTTTCATCGTAAGCCACGGTCTCAAAAGGCGCCGGGCGCACGCCGATCTGACCGATTCGCGCCCCCTTCATCCCCTTCACAATAGCGACCGCTCGGACAAAATCTCGCACCTCATCGACAAAGGCCGGCTCGTCGGGAAAGAAAAGCCCCGCATACCGGAAAGGGATGTTGCGACGGGTGAGGCCTGAGGCCATCGAGAGATTGCCGCAGTACGAGTCGGAGATCCGCGTCATGCCCAGGTCGTCGCGGCCCGGCGGCTCCTTGGTTGCATAGAGCAGCACCGGCACGTCGAGCAATTCCGCCACTTTAACAGCCGACCGCTCGTCACCGAAGTCTAGCGGACAGAGAATCAATCCGTCAACCTTCTCCCGACGGAAATATTCGGCCACCGCCTCCGCCTCGTCGAGCGTAGCGACCGTGCCGTGCGGCGTCAGACCCCGCTGAGCGTCGATCATCTGACCGTCCGGCGCCGGTTGCGGCACCAGGATATCCAACCCATCCACCTGGGCGAAGGCCTCGAGGCTCTCCTCGCGCATCTTCTCCACCCATGGTGTGTATCGAAAACGATAGGAGGGAACGAATCCCACCTTAACATTCATAGTGTCTGCCATTTTTCCTCCGTAAAGGGGCTTCTATCGCCTATTGATCACTCGGTTACATGCCCAGACTGCGCAGATACTCACGGCTTATCGTCGCGCTCTCCAGCGCCGTGGACTTCTGCGTCCGGTCCGTTTCCACAATAATCCAACCATCATATCCGACGTCCTTGAGGATCTCGAAAATCGCCAGGAAGTCGACACATCCCTCACCCAACTCCGCGAAGATGCCGTGATCCGCAAATTGGCCGTAATCCCATGACGCGTCCACACCTTGTAGCAGGACATCCGGGTCGATATCCTTGATGTGCATCGATTGGATATCCTCCGCATAGTCCTTACAGAACTGAATCGGGTCGGCACCGGCCCAGACCAGGTGCCCGATATCCGGGCCCTGGAAGACGACATCCCGATCGACCATCTCGAAGAGGCGGTCGATCTCGTCCCGGGTCTCGATCACGCTGCCCACGTGGTTGTGAAAGCAGCTGCGAACCCCGTACTCCAGCGTGACCTCGCCCACCCGGTTGACCGTCTTGGCAAACCGCTCGAACTCCTCGTCGGTCATCATATCCTCGGGCTTGACGTGACCCGCGATCTGGCGCCGGCTCAGGCCCCGTTCGGTGATATAGTCCTCAAACCCACCCGGTCCCAGGAAAATCTCGGTGCAGCGCATCTCCTGCATAAACTTGGCCTGGGCTGCGGCCTTGTCAAGAATCGCCGCCTCGTCCTCAGGTCGCCAGAAATCCCCCGCCAGATAACCGGGCGCCGGCAGGAGCCCCACCGTCGAAATCAACGCGAGCACTTGCTCCGGGGTACCAAGTCCTAACCCCACGGGTACGCCGTCATATCCAGCCTCCGCGATCTCAGCAAACACGTCCTCCCGATCCATCTCGCGGGGCCACGTCAGCGAACCACAACCGATCAACACTCTCTTCAACATACGCACCATCCTTTCTGCTCAGCGTGCGTGACATCCATCTTGATAGGCGGGAACCTCCTACCCTCACGAAGCCAGGAAGTCTCTCACCGCCTCCATATAGATGTCGAAGGCCTCGCGGCGCACGGAGTGCCCGGCCTCGATCTTGACCACCTCCACGAGATCGTTCAGCGCCTGGGCCTCCTCTGCCATCTCCGGGGTCACAATCCCCCCTTTCTCGTTATCGGCGATAATCATCAGCGTCGGAGACTCCAACCGTTTCACGTCCTCACGCCAGGAGCGGGGCTTGCCCCCCACAACGTTGACGATGTTCGGGCTGAGCTGCTGCTTCGCGATCGCCCACGGCCCGACCTCGGCCTCACTCCACGTAGGCGAGTTCTCCCGGCACAGCGCCATCAGCGCCGCTTTCGACATCTGCTTGCGCGCGACCATCTCCGCCCGGCGCCGTTCGACCCATGCCAGGCGCTCCTCATCGGACATCTCAACCCGCTCGCTGTCCGGTTCCCACCAGCCCGGATCCTCCAGGAGCAGTTTGCCGAAGAGGTCCGGGTACTTCGCCCCTGCAGCGGCTGCCGTCGATCCACCCATCGAGTGACCCAGCACCGAGGGCTTCTCGAGATCCAGGGCCATGACCAGTCCGGCGAGGTCGTCGGCCCGATCCTCAGTCGTATACCCGGACTCGGGCGCATCAGAAAGCCCGTGCCCCCGCGCATCGTACATGATGACGTCGTAATCGGATTCCAATTCCCGGGCCACCGGAGCCCAGCAGAGTCCGTTATCGGTGAAGCCGTGGCTCAGGATGAGGGTTGGTTTTGTCCTATCCCCCGTCCGCACGTAGTGTAGCTTGATCCCGTTCGCCTCAATCTCACCCTCCGTCCACTGAGCTACATCGCCTCGATCCAACATTGTGCGGAAAGGTGAATCCTCAATGTCCAGCGGCAGGTCAACCCGCGCACGCCGCCGGCTGGACTCGTAGGTCCCGAAGATCAACGCCGTCGTCTGAAGCGCTTTGCGCGCGGCCAACTCCGGCTCGCGCCCTTCCTTCAAGGCGTCGATCAAATCCAGGATCGCAAGGGTGTGAAGATCCGAACCGTGCATCCCACCCTCGACCTCGATCGCCTCCCAATGCCCCCCCGTCTCCGCATTGCGCATCCGCAGGTCCGGACCACCGCTCGCGCCGACTTCGAGAGTGCCCGTGGTACCGATCAGACGGTTTTCGCAATGCACGCTCCGCAACGGCTCATCCTGCTCGTAGAAGCCGCGCGCACCGGTGACCATCAAGCCCATCACCCCGTTTCGATACTTGAACAAGCTCAAGCCCTGCCCTTCAACCATCGCCCCGAAGATCCGATGGCTGCCCCGGGCGTCGATCTGCCCCACAACCCAATCGACCGGAATATCGTCATTGTAGAAGAAGAGCATGTCGAACCAGTGAGTGCCCCAATCGTAGAGGTTCGAGGTAAACGCCTCCAATCGCGTCAACTCCCCAATCGCCCCGGCATCCAACAGAGCCTTCGCCTTCCGGAAGG
>CAYMAQ010000003.1:0-55350 GCA_964388385.1 uncultured Anaerolineales bacterium
TTCGTTTTCAGGAACGATATCCGGGTCCTCAAGCAAACCCCAAGCGCACTTTGATCCCTTGCCAGGTTTGGATCAACGCTCGGGTCACCAGGCCGTCCTTGTAAGCTGTGACCGGATATCCCTGCACCATCGCCTCCGTGACCACCGTATCAAACGGCAACCGGGCCGCAATCGTGATATCCTCTTCCTCACAGAACCGCTCAATCTCCTCCGTCCGCGCCTTGCTCAGATCAGCTTTATTGATCACAACCATCGCCGGAACGTCAAAGTGCCGGGCCAACTGCAGGATCCGGGTTAAATCATGAACCCCGGAATAGGTCGGCTCGACAACCAACAGCGCCAAGCTCGCTCCAGAGGAAGCAGAGATAACCGGGCATCCGATCCCGGGCGGCCCGTCCACGAGAACCAACGGGCGGTTGTCATCCAAGGCCCGTAAACGCGCCTGTTGCTTAACCAACGTCACCAACTTACCCGAATTTTCTCCACCCGCAAAAAGATGCGCGTGGTAAAGTGGGCCAAAGGGGGTATCGGATAGAAACCATTGACCGGTGACGGGCTCCTCCATCGTGATCGCCCCAACCGGACACCGATAACTGCACGCGGCGCAGCCTTCACAAGCGATGGCATCAACGTGATAGGAAGCACCGGGAATGATCGCGTCAAACCGGCAAGCAGTCTCACACTCACCACATCCGATGCAGAGCGCTGAGTCGATGGCTGCGAGCAACCCACTCGCAAAGTCATGACGTTCACACTCTCTGGATTGCAGCACCAATTCTAAATTGGATGCATCCACATCGGCGTCTGCCAGCACCGTTGACATCTCACGACTAGCCAAATGCGCCAGCGCCGCCGTAACGCTCGTTTTACCGGTGCCGCCTTTCCCACTGAGTACAACGAGTTGAGCAGGATTGTCAGCCATCAGCCATCCCCTCCGCCACCATCCGATTAATCCGACGATAAAGCTCGATAAAGGAGTCTCGATAGTCGGGCAAAGCTTCCATCAGAGAAATGCCGTCCGCGTAGGCCTCGGCAATGCGCCGATCCATGGGAATTCGCATAAGGATAGGAATGTCCTCCTCTTCACAAAATCGATCAACACCCGCATCACCGATCCCATCACGGTTAACGACAACCCCTACCGGCAGATTGAGCTCCTCAGTCGCAAGCTCGACGGCAATGCGGAGGTCGTGGAGACCAAAAGGTGTGGGTTCCGTGACCAACAACGCAAAATCGGCTCCCCGCAAAGTCTCCACCACCGGGCATGCGTTACCCGGTGGCGCATCCAGGATCACCACCCCCTGATCCTCGTCGTTGAGAACCCGCTGTTTCAACTGGCGGATAATTGGCGTTGCCATCGCCTCTCCCACATTGAGTTCGCCCTGCCCGAACAGGATAGGCGTTCCAGGGATAGTCCCCCAACTTATAATGCCCGTCGGATTGAGAACCTCGCGAATCGCCCCCTCCGGGCAGTTCGTCGTACAACTACCGCATCCGTGGCACAACTGTGGAAAGACCAACACCTGCTTACCCAACACGGCGATCGCATGATACGCGCAGACCTCACCACACGTGCCGCAGTAAGTACAACGCTCGAGATCGACCTCAGGCGTCAAGAGCCCCACCTCCTCTTCGTGCTCGAGGGCGGGCTTGAGAAAAATGGCAGCGTTCGGCTCCTCGACATCGCAATCTAAAAACTGCACGGGAACAGGTTGCCCAAGACGGGAGGACGTAGCGATCGATAGGGCGAGATTCACCGCTACCGTCGTCTTTCCCGTACCCCCTTTACCGCTTGCAATAGCAATATGCATGATATAGCCCCTACTCTATTTTGATTGTCACGGAGTGCCCGGCCCCACCCTCTCGAACGATGGAGGAATCGAACGTTTCTGCCACATCCTCCATAAAGGATTCACCGGAACAATGACCTAACCACACAACCTGGAGAGCATGCATATCTCTGAGACAATGGAGGGTTTGTTTGCGGGTCGCCGAATCAGCGTTGACCATATGGACCCCTCCTGCGATGCCAACAATGGACGGAAAAAGCCGGGTCCGCACTTTCTGGAGTGTATTGAGCAGACCGGCGTGGCAGCACCCACAAACGACAAACCCACGCTCCTCCCCGAGGTCCAGGGCTAAAGACAGGTCGTCTTCATAGGGGTCCGCGATCGGCTTGCCGTTCCGAAGCACGTGATGACGAAAGCTTCGCCCCTCCGGCTTCGGCCTAAGCTCAATTTCTCCCGTGGTCCAGATACGGTCGACGACTTCCACGGATCCATCGTCGAGACGTAAATCGACCGCATCCGCTAGGGCAGCGCGCTCAATGGCAGGCCCCCGACGGACCAACCCCTTCGCGTCCTCACTGTATCGCACGCTAAAGATGCTTGGATGAGCGTAGACCGGTGTCGACGCCGGCAGAAGCGGGAGGAGCGCCCCTAGCCCTCCGGTGTGATCATCGTGCCCGTGACTTAAAACGACGGCGTCTAGATCGGAAGGGTCGAGTTCCAGCGCCTGCAAATTGTGGAGCAAAACCTCCCCACTCCCGCCCGTATCGAACAACACATGCCCGCCTTCCGTCTCGATCCACATCGCAAAGCCGTGTTCCGAGCGCAGCGGAGGTTGAGCCGTGTCGTCAACCACCCAGGTCAATGTAATCATCATCCGCCCTCTCAACTTTCAGAGTGTTCCACGTCATCCAACCGGGAACCGGCAGATGCAACTTGCTCGCGCAGGGATGCTACCTCCTCACGCAACCGACGAATCTCACCCCGCGTCTCTCCCTCTTCCACGTGAGCGTGCGTATGGGTACCTTCTCCCCCGCTGTCCTCCCGACATGGCGTCGCTTGGGTCAATTGACCGCCCACAACCATCTCAACTGCCCGACGTATGGTCCCTACCGCGCCCGAGTAGGCGTCAATCTTCATCTGATCAAAGAGATCGATCGCCCGACGCCCCATACCCCCAGCCACCATCACCTGGGCACCTTGTTGCTGAATAAAATAGGGTACCCTACCCGGCTGGTGCTTGTTGAAATAGGGATTTGCCAGCACGTTGACGTCGACGACGGCGTGACCCTTGACATCGACCAGAGCATAAAAAGGACATCGCCCGAAGTGATGAGCGACGAGACCATCCAGCCCGTGCTCATCCTGAGCAGCAATCACAATCCGCATAATAAACGCCTCCTGTTTTCCATAGTATATCGGCTTCGTGATGCAAACAATTGATGAGAAACCGATGATAAAGTCACCTACGAACTGACCCGACAACGCGCCGGGGCCCTCCTTCCGGAGAGCCCCGGAGTTACAGATCCGGACATAAAACACTAAACTTTTCTGTGATACCCATGCAAACGCAGAAAAGCTTTAGTCATTGATGATCAGATCCATAATCCACATACAAAGAGTCTACTTCTTGATCAAAGTCGTACCGCACTTCGGACACGTCAAGCGATAGCACGGCTCGCCGACCTGATGGGGTTTACTATAATCGCAATTCGGGCAGACGCACATACCGCCGGGACCCGAACCCGGTTGGTTACCGCCACCGCGACCACGCCCACCGCCACCTTGTCCCCCGCTGCCACCTCGTCCAAATCTTCCCATCGTGAGACCTCCTCTGAACCTATCCGGCTTACGCGCCGCCCCGATGCCTGCGCCGTCGTCGACCATCTTGTCTGGACGATCCCCGACGGTCTATGTCCCCGCGACCAGACACTGCCTCCGAGGATGTAGAACCCGAGGATGAAAGCACCCCTACAGGGGTACTGGACTCCTGCAAAAACCGGAGCGCTAAACGGCCTAAACTCGTCAAAAGATCGAGGCCTTTGGCCACAATCTCCGTTGTCCGCACTTTATCGACCGGGCGGGTCGTGGATACCGACCGCGATCTAACATCGATGATCTCATCGGGTTCGAGCACCTCAACCGCGCCCTCTTGCACCCGTTCAATGTCACTTTGGGTCATCAGATCACCCTCCTCTCCTGACACCAACCTACCCCTTTGACGTAGCGCCCAAATCTAACCGGTGAGTCGATCAACTTTATCCAATAGAGAGGCCACGGCTTCACGCAGCTCACTGACTTCTGCCTTGAGCGCAGCTAACTCTTCCTCAGGGGTTTCTTCTTCACCCGGGGTCGTATCCGACCCCACGGTTGAAGGGGCCGCACTTCCCATTGCAGACGGGGCCACCGCTTGCCGATCCAAACCAACTGTCGACCTACCTGAGCCGCGGCCCATTCCCATATGAGCGGGGCCGGTGGCATCCCCCATCTCGGCAAGGGTTCCGGCCTCTAAGGCATCTACGGCTTCCTGAACCGACATACCAGAAGCCCGGTAAAGCTGCACGCCGGCAGCGTCGAGCACCTGATAAGCATTAGGGCCGAGGTGACCGGAGATAATGGCATCGGCTCCCTGCTCAACCACATATTGAGCCGCTTGAATCCCGGCCCCACTGCCGCTCATTGTGGCCTGGTTCTCCTGAGCCTCAACGGCCCCGGATTCCGTGTCTACAAAGACATAATAATTGCATCGTCCAAACCGAGAATCAACTTGAGAATCCGCCGTTGGCTCGATTGCACTGACCGCGATTTTCATCGACTATAACCTCCTGTATATGAACGTAGTAGAAACGAAAGCTGACGCTTTAGATTGCGCGCGACAAGGGAAAGAATCGCCTACAGATCCCGATGAGCATCCAAGAATGCGCCCAACATACTCCGCAGTTCCTCAATCTCTACGGACCAATCGGCCAGGGCTTCCCGCCCCTCGTCCGTGATTTCGAAAACCTTACGCGGCGGCCCCTGAGCGCTATCCATATCCCAATCGGGCTCAATCCATCCCTGATCTTCCATATTCTGAAGTGCACGATACACTGTCTGTGGAGGTAATCCGGCGATCCCAAACTCGGTCGATAGGCGCTCCGCCAGTTTGTATCCATGGGAAGGTTCCTGAGCCAACAATAACAACAACATGGGCTCGACAATCCGCATCCGGCGGCCCCAACGACGCTTGGGCCCCTGTCCGTGTCTCCAACCACCTCGACCTCTAGGCATTTTGATAACCTCCTGCTATGATTGTATCGTATTATTCACATTACGTCAATAGTGCTGCAAACCCAACCTCGAAATCCGTATGAACCCCACACATGGATCCTATCACAAATCGCATCTATGCTTGTCTGTGCTTGCTAGAATTCTCACAACCTCTATAATGCGCGCCATGATGACAAAACGACATCTTGGACTCTTCGCAATTGCACTCGGTATTGGCGGCGACATCGCCCTGCTCATCATTGGACGGCTCGGCGGTGGCGCCTGGACCGGCGTCGGGCCACTTGAAAGCGCAATGTTGATCGGCGGCGTGGCGCTTGCCCTCCTCGGATTGCCGCTGATCCGGCAGGCAAGCAGACCGGCAGCCGGGCCAGAGCCCCATCGATCCTCAGATCCTCAACCCGATTGGGCGTGGCCCGACCGTATCCTGGCCGGAATAGCCTTGCTTGCCTTCATCTTCTACCTCGCCGTTTTCGTTACCTACACCATCGACCTCTTTCGGTGGCCTTACGACTATGATCAGGGTGAGAGCTTAGAGCTGTACGACGCCGTGCTTCACAGCCGGGGGGAATGGCCCTATCGCGACAGCAGCACCTATCCTTTCTATGCTTCTAACTACCCACCGGTCTTTCACCTCCTGAACGTCCTGGTCTTTCCGTTCCTGGGTAAGCAGCTGCTTTCGGGACGGGTGCTGTCATTCACTATCACGCTGCTAACCGCGACCGTGATTGGCCTCACCGTTCGCCGTCGCACCGGTGGGTTCTTCTTTCCTCTGATCTCGGGACTGGCCTATCCCGCCTCCAATTTCGTCTACCATCTGGGTCCCCTTTGTCGCCAGCATCTTACGATGGTCTTTCTGGAAACGCTCTGCATCTATTTTATTGCGGTCTCGGATGACGAAAAACACGGCACCCGAAATACAATCATCGGATTGACGTGTCTTTTGCTGGCCGGGTATTCAAAGCAATTGGCCGTCTTCACGTCAGGTGCCGTGTTCGGATACCTGATCCTCCGTGATCCACGAAAGGGCTTCCGTTGGCTTTTCGCCTTTGGTATCGTTTTTGGCGCGGTCTTCCTGGCGATCAATTGGGCAACCGACGGATACTGGTGGATCAACACGATCGCAGCCAACGTTAATGCATACTTGGTTCCCCAGCTCATCGGCCTGACGAGAACCTGGTCGCGAATCCATGCCCTCTTTATCCTTATGGCGGTAGCTCTGACCTTTTATGAGGTTTACATCGAGCGAATCTCAATCTATTCGCTGTGGTTCGTCACCTCTATAGGCACGGGACTGATGTCTGGAAAGTGGGGAGCCGGTGAGGCCTACTGGGTGACCTCGGTAGCTGCGGCAATCATCCTATGTGGTTTTGCGCTTTCTCGATCTCGTCAATGGTTGATCAAGAATAACAAGGCTTGGTCACGCTGGGCAGCAGCTGTGTTGCCGCTGCTCTATCTGGTCCAGGCAACTCTTATGATCCATATGCCGACCGAAGGTCCTGTCTGGGGCACCGTTGCCGGAGTGCTGGGCATCAAAGGGCAGTCATCCTATGCGGACTATGCCTACTACGATTCGGTGGGTTATACACAGGTCGGACATCGAATGAAGCCCCGGGACTACCGTGGTGGAGAGAAAATTATGGCCTACGTCCGCGAGACAGAAGGTCCGATTCTGAGCGAAGAAGCAGCCTTTACAATGCTGGCGGGCAAACAGGTCGTGACCAATCCTACACAGTTATTGAATCTCTACAACAACGATTTATTGAACACAGAGAACCTGGAGGCGATGATCCGAGATCAGGCGTTCGAGTTAGTCGTGATGCGCGCCCAATTCTATCCTCCGCCGGTCCTCGCCGCGATCGGTCAGCATTACGGCCTTGTCGAACACGTACCGATGAATGGATTCACCTACATCATTATGAAACCCCTGAGCGAATCCCCGTAGTATCCCCACGGCAAGCCGAGTTTACCCGTCTTGTCGTCTAATAATCTCCCTCAAGAATACAGGGCATCCCATCTATTCGTTCCCACTTTGCACACACCCGACCCCAGGACCATCAAAAGTGGGTATATACTCGTTTTTGTCAGGCCTAAGGAGCCTCATCGGACTCGGCGGCATGCTCTGCTGCGTAATCTGCACCCAGAATGACGACCACGTCGTACTGAGCTGTAGGATTCTCCCCATTCACCACGGCCGATGGCGGTAGATCAAGCAAACGGAGAATTTGCTCGGCAGTGACAGGTTTCGCCCGATTCATAATGATCAGAGACGTATCATAATCCTGTCGATCTGCGTTCGCATAAGCCTGAATGGACATCCCATGGGCTTCCATATACTCCTGGGTTGCATAAGCCAATCCGGGTGCCAAGGTACCATTGAGCACCGAGACCGTGGCGTTCTCCTCCTCAATCGTCTGAAGATCGCCGTTGGAGACGCGCAGGCCAAAGACATCATCCCGGACTTCCCGGATTTTGTCCCGCAAGGGAATCAGAATCTGCATGTCATCGGGCGTTGTCTTCGGGAGCGTACACGTCTCATCGATCACACGGAACTGAATGTCATCAGGATCAACCTGGGTCGCCAAATTGGCCAACGCGACAATCTCGTCGAGCTGCAGATCTGGATCGACCTTTACCGAGCCCTCAACACTCGACCAGATCTCCGGAGCGCGCGATGCCATCTGCGTAAGCGCTCCGACATCGGTCACCTGCTCCAAGATAGCCTGGACAACCTGCTGCTGCCTGCGAGCTCGGTCGAAGTCCCCGCCTGATGTATGGCGAACGCGGGCATACTTGAGCGCCATCTCCCCATAGAAATGGTGCGAGCCTGCTTCGATACGCAGTCGCTCGCAGCCGTAATCGGGAGTAGGATAACAGGCGTCATCGATAGTCTCAGGCACCTCGATATCGATCCCGCCGATCAAATCCACCATATCGACAAAAGCCTGGAAATTGATCCGCCCGTAATAGTCGATCTTCACACCCAGATTGTACTCCACAGTCTCCACCGACAGCGCAGGCCCACCACCGGGATGATTGTACGCGTCGCCCAAAGCGTGAGCCGTGTTGATGCGATTCTCGGTGTAACCCGGAATCGGTACCCACAGATCGCGCGGGATCGAAAGCACCCCCGCCTCCTGGGTAACCGGATCCAGCGTCGCCAGGATGATCGTGTCCGTGCGCCAGAAATCCTCGGTCTGTGCCCGCTCATCGATGCCAAGAATGAGAACGGTCACGCGGTCGGTGCCGGTCCATACCGGCAAGGTTTCACCTTCGACCCGCTCAACGTTCGAGCTCTCTTCAGTTTGCGTTTTCTGAATCGTAAAATCCGGCAAAATATCTGAATTTGCGACTTCCGAACGGACACGGGAGAAAACAACATAACCGGCGGAACCCGTCACAATGAGATAAATCAAAACGATCCCAACCTGAATGAGTGTCCGGTAAGGGATAGTCCGGGTCCGGGTCCGAGTCAAACCATCGACCTGGGAAGTCATATCAGAAACAACTCCTCAACCTCTTTTCTCAAGCGCCAGCCTGATCCCAACTTTAACGATCCGGAGGGCCCTCATAATCATCCCCCAACACGATCGCGATATCATAATCGACCGCAGGATCTGATCGCTTGACGACGACGGTAGGGACCAAATCCAAGGACTTCAGGATCCTCGATAACGTCGCTGGTTTGTCGTGATAGGCAATAACCAGAGTGCTGGCATAATTCTGACGATCTGCATTGGCAACCTGGACCACATCGATACCCTCCTGCTCGAGATAGGTAGCCGTATTGCCCGCCAGTCCGGATCGTTCAGTGCCATTGAGTACAGCCACCGTCGCAATTTCAACAGTCGGCGTCGGTAGCACCTCCGGTGTCTTCTCCTCCGGGGCCTCAATCGTTGGCTCCGAACGGAAGACATAATCACGCACCCCGCGCATCTTGTCGCGCAGCGGAACCAGTACCTGACCGCCCTCAGGTGTCACCCAGGATTGCGTACACGACTGATCGATCACGCCAAATCGAATAGTCTCCTGATCCACGGAAACGGCTATGTTCGCCAATGCAAGAATTTGATCCAATGCCAAATCCGTCTCAACCGAGCGTTTGAGAGTGTCATAGAGTTCCGGTGCTCCGCGAGCAAGATCTGGCAGCATCTCGTAGGAGGTAAGACGATCGAGGATTGCCATCATCACCTTCTGTTGGCGGTGCGCCCGATCAAAGTCGCTGCTGCCGTGCCGTGTCCTTGCATACTTGAGCGCCATCTCCCCATTGAAATGATGCCAGCCTTGCTCGATATACAGTGGGTCGTAGCCATAGTGATGATCGGGATACGTAGGATCATCGATAACCTTCTCAACGTAGATATCGACCCCACCAATCTGATCGACAAACGTTACGAACGCCTCAAAATTAACACGGATATAATAATCGACGGGCACACCCAAGTTATACTCAATGGTCTCTACAGCCAGAGCGGGACCACCACCGGGATGATCATAAAGACCACCCAGAAAGTGTGCAGCGTTGATACGACGGTCCCCGTAGCCCGGTATGGGAACCCAAAGATCCCGGGGGATCGAGAGGACACCAGCCTGCTTGGTCTGTGGGTCCAGGGTCAACAGAATAATCGTATCTGTCCGCCAGGGCCCGGTCTCCTGGCTTCGTTCGTCCACACCGAGAAGAAGCACCGTAATCCGTTCCTCACCCACCCAGATAGGGAGGAGCTGCCCAAACGCGTAATCCACATTCTCGCTTGGCTCGCCTTTTTCCTCTCCAGCAGATACAACACCGGATCGGCTCAGATCACCTTTGAACCAGTTGAAGCCCAGGAAAGCAACGCCGCCTACGATTGTCAAAAGGATAAAGATCAACACTCCCGTCGCGATCACAGGCAGCAAGCGCTTATGTCGACGTGCCGGATGCTTATTCACCATAGTGTATGATCCCAATTCCTTATAACTAACGGTTGACCGGTCACAAATTCACTCATACGGAGTCAATTATACCATGCCAAACCGAGAAGAAATTTATCCCTTTTCCGGAACTCTATCCATCAAAGCCATCATCGATGCTTCCCAACGATCAATCGCAGACTCGAGGTCGTATTGAGTCTTAACAAAAGCTCGCCCAGCCTGTCCGATCCGCTCCCTCGTGCTTGAATCCTTGAGTAGGGAGAGAACCGCGTCAGCAAAAGGCTGGGGATGATCCGCAATAATAAGATGCTCACCCGGTACGGCGCGGAGACCGTGATTACAGACGGTGGTAGCCACAACCGGCACCCCCATCGCCATCGCATCCATCACTTTTTGAAGTAGTCCCCCCGCCACTAGCAGGGGAGAGACAAAGATCGTCGCCGCACGATACCACGAAGCCAGGTCTTCCACAAATCCCGTCACCGTCACACCCTCCCCGGATCGGGCTCGTAACGCATCCGGTGGATTGGAACCGACGACAATAAAACGAGCATCGGGTTCTGATTCATGAATCAGAGGCCAAATCCTATCCAAGAACCAGGTCACGCCAGCGATGTTGTGAGCGCGCGACATCGCCCCCACAAATAACAGATTCGGTCCATCCTCTATGGCTGGGGTGACGTCTCTTTCTGGGCTCAATTCCGGCGTCAGGGGCACCATGAGAAGGCGCGAGGGCTCAACAAAGGGCGCCAGCAGCGCGCGATCTCCCTCGGAGATCGCCAGCGTCAGATCATAATGCCTGCAAAGCCAGGGCTCAAATCGCCGAAAAAACCGGTGACGGCTCACATCTATCAATCGGCCGAGCCCTCTGGCTCGCAGCAAACGCTGCTCTTGAAGATACCAATTGACATCCTGAGTCCGGTACGAGTTCGGCGGTCGATCGAGTCCCAGAAGAATCGCAGCCGTCTGGGTCGTCTCCACGTGCAGGAAATCAGGATCCACCTCTCTCAACGTCCGTTTCACTGCGCGTCGAAACGCCGCGTAACTCAGTGACACAGCGAAGGGTTGAAGCTCTCGTCGCGAATGATGATGCCGAACGGTCACCACACGTTCACAAATAGCGTCAACACTCGGAAGGTGACGGCGTTCTTCCTTCCGAATGCGCGACACCAACGTAAGCTTGTGACCGCGCCGGTGAAGCGACGCCATCAATTTGAAAAGCGACTCCCCCCCGGCGTGTCCGACCGAGGGGGCAGGAAATTGTTTGTACGCGATCAGAATATGCGCCATAGAAAACCAGGGACCTCTCAGATCGGAGAGAGTTCTGTGATCTCGATCAAGGTAGGCTACACTTACACTGGCAGGGACTGAACGATAATCTCCGGACGGTTCTTGGCCTCCTGATAGAAGAAATCAGAGAGAGACCGCTCCACCACCCTCTCCGCGGTTTCCATCGGGGTGCCGGGACTGACCCCCCGCATCGCACCATAGAGAACCTCCAGTGCCTCCGGAACCATCCGCGCCATCACCTCCTCAGCGACGATTGCGTGACCGGTGATGCGCGGCGTGCCCACAAACCGACCCTCATCCTCATCATACATAAACGCGACAGTGCAGACCCCGGTATTGGCGAGTTCCTCACGGCGGTTGATCACGTCGTCCCCAAGAGACTCACCCACCCAACTCCCATCCACAAAGATATAGCCGCCGGGTATCCGTTCGCCGATCTCCATCGTATCATCGGTAAACCGAAGGACGTACCCATTTTCCACGGCTGCGATGTTCTTGTCGGGCACACCCACCTCGCGGGCAAGCACGGCGTGCAGTTTGAGATGTCGCAACTCCCCATGGATCGGTACGAAGAACTTGGGGCGCAGAATGCTGATTAACGTTTTCTGCTCCTCCTGACTCGCATGTCCGGAAACGTGCACGGGAGCCACCGGATGATAAATCACGTTCGCGCCCCGTTGGAAAAGCCGGTTGATGACCTCATGGACCGCCTCTTCATTGCCGGGAATAGTATGGGATGAGAGCACAATCGTATCGCCCGGTACCACACGTAGCCACGAGTGGCGCCCTTTCGCCAGCCGACCCATAATCGAGCGGGGTTCACCCTGGGAACCGGTCGCAATGATCGTCACCTTGTCCGGCGGCAACTGATTGATCTCACCCAGCGAAACCATCAGATCCGAGGGCACGTCGAGATATCCCAGGCGCCGCGCCATCCTCACGTTCTTGACCATAGACGTACCGGCGACCGCCACCTTCCGACCCGCTGCCTGCGCAGTATCCATCACCTGCTGAATACGGGAGATCAGCGAAGCGAAGGTCGCCACAATCACGCGTCCCTTGGCAGGTCGAAAGACATCGCTCAAGGTCGCGTTGAGCGACTGCTCGGAGAGCGTAGTCCCCGGATGATCGGCGTTGGTGCTGTCCGAAAGTAACGCTAACACGCCTCGCTGGCTAAACTCCGCCAGTTTCGCGATATCGGTAGGCCATTCATCCACCGGGGTATGATCAAACTTGAAGTCACCGCTGTGCACAATCAACCCGTGGGGCGTGGTAATCCCCAAACCCACAGTGTCCGGGATACTGTGACAGACGTGATACGGCTCGACCGTGAAAGGTCCCAGATGAATCTCATCGCCCGGCTGAAGGGTCTGTAACTTCACCCGTTTGAGGAGATCCTGGCGCAGGTTGACCTCGATCAGACCCCGCGTCAATCGTGTCGCATAAACCGGCGCGTTGAAATCCTCGAGAAAATGGCGCAGCGCTCCGATGTGATCCATATGCCCGTGGGTGATGACAATCCCCCGGATACGATCCTCTTTGCCTTCCAGGTAACGATAGTCGGGAATGATGTAGTCCACGCCGGGCATATCCCCCTCCGGGAACATCATTCCACAATCAATGATCATGATGTTGCGCCCATACTCCAGGGCCATCATATTCTTACCGACTTCCCCCAATCCGCCCAGGGGAATGATTTGCAGCTTCTCCATAATCCTACTTTCAGTATTTTGATAACAGAACGATCACAAAACGCGCTACCGTTGAATCTGTAGCGTGGGTGGCAGTTAGAATTTGGAGATATCGTAACATATTGCAGGTGACTGTCAAACTATTAACCGTCCTGCGGAAGCTGCATCTCATTCCTGTCGTTAGCAGCGGATGACCCGTGCCTACTCAGTCACTGAGAGCCCGAGTTATCTTGTGATTCGGTAGGGATGTCGGGGGCGGGGGCGGTCAAGACCTGCACTGAATCGGTCCGTTCATCCAGAAACCGATAAAGCGCTGGCAGATCGGCAAACCCCCGCCGTTCGGTGCTATACGGATCTTCCAGCACAACCCGCCAGACCGAGCCCTCTGCAGTCTCCACCCGCCACAACCGTATCAGATAAGCCAGATACGGGGATACCATTGGCGCGTCCTCCTGTTTATCCATAAAGGCCTCCTTACGATCGAGAGCGAAACGCGACCGGCAGATCCGAACACAAATCACTAAACGTTTCCGTGATACCTATGACAACGCAGAAGCGCTTGAGTTGTTCATGATCAGACCCATAACACACATAACGTTACGATGCCATACTGATAGCCATATCCACACCCACCGCCAAAGAGCAGCAAAAAATCTGCCACAGAAAAGATACCTCAGTCTACAAGATGACCGTAGTGAAAACGTAGAGTAATTGAGAATCCGACCGGGCTGTGCTATAGTAAGGATAAAGACACGTCTAAAATCAGTTAGACGAAGCGGAATCGACCGATCACGTGCATATCTGGCCGAGGGACGCAAACGTGACAGAGTCACCGATCATCCAAGAGCTGCGAGGAGCAGATGGACGCGAACATCAAGATGTTCTTGCTGGGACCCTTCCGGGCAGAACGCGCCGGGAAGACATTGACAGACTTCAAATCCAACAAGGTCCGTGCGCTGCTGGCTTACCTTGCTGTCGAACACCAGCATGCGCACCATCGTGACGTGCTGGCGGATCTCCTCTGGCCCCACTCATCCAACAGTTCTGCCTTGGCCCTCCTGCGTGATGCGCTCTCCAACATCCGCTTGCTCCTCGATGACCGAGAAGCGGAGACCCCTTGCATCGACATCGTCGAGGATACGCTGCAATTTCACCACCACGAGGACACTTGGTTGGACATCGTTGAATTTACAGCGCTGACGGACACCAACGCCGACGCGAGAATTTTGAAGCGCGCTGTGGCGCTCTGTCGGGGAGAGTTCATGGAAGGCTTCTCCCTCTCGGACAACCTCGACTTCGAAGCATGGCTGCTGCGCCAACGTGAGGGATATCGCCACGCTATCCAACAGACCCTATACAAACTCACTACGCATCACTTACAGGATGATAACTACCCAGCGGCACAGGCGACCGCCCGGCACCAAGTACAGCTCGATGCCTACGCTGAGGAAGCGCACCGACAGCTGCTGCGGGCACTCGCGCTGGATGGACAGCGCAACCAGGCCCTGACGCATTACGCCGACTACTGTGACTTGCTAGACAAGGAGATCGGCGTCAATCCGGACATCCGCACGACCGCCCTTTATCAACGCATTTGTGATCACCGGTTGAGTCCGGGGCAAATGACCGGTTACACCGATTCCGCCAGCCCAGCACCCGATGCTTTTGCCGATATGCCCCCCTTCGTAGGTCGTGAAGCGGAACTGGCTCGGCTCGAAGAGAATATGTGGGAGGCACAGCGCGGGCAGGGACAGGTGCTGCTGATCACGGGTGAGGCAGGCAGCGGAAAAACGTCGCTGATTCAGACCTTCATCCGACGCTGTGTCGCGGGGACGCCGGGTACCGTCGCCGTCTGGGGCGCGAGTAACGCACAGGTGGGCGATGGCGATCCTTATCTCCCCTTCCGTGAGATGCTACGTTTATTGACCGGTGACTTTGACGTACAGACGCTGCCTGGCAGTCTTACGCCCGCGCTGGCTCAGCAACTGGAAGCACTGACCCCCACGGTCACTGTGGCCCTGCAGAGGTTCGGACCGGATCTACTCAATAGTCTCTTACCCACAGACAAGGAGCTCGTACCTCCCACTAACCGGACTGGACCCCGAACGCCGCCGCTGCCGGCAGCGCTCTGCGATCAAATCGAGCGCGTCTTTCACGCCGTCGCTCGACGCTGCACCCTTGTGTTAGTTATCGACGATCTGCACTGGGTCGACAGCGGCACCCTCAACCTGCTGGCGCACCTCGGTAGACGCTTGCGCGGTAGCCGCATTTTGCTCCTCCTCAGCTATCGGACCGCCGATGCCACCCCCACGCTGACCCGGACTCTCTATGAATTGCAGCGGTACTGGGGTGATATCACCTTGGATCTGGACCACATCGCCGGACGTGACTTCGTCGACGCAGTTTTGGATAGCACACCGAACGCGCTCGACCCAACCTTCCGGGAGCAGTTGTACCGGCAGACCAACGGTCATGCGCTGTTCACGGTTGCGCTGATCCAACAACTGCAGACAGAAGGCACATTGGCACGCAACGCTGCCGGAGAGTGGACGGTGCCGGAAAAGCTGGATTGGCACTACCTGCCGCCTCAGGTGGAAGCTGTGATCGCCGCACGGATAGCCAAGTTACCGGAGGAGACACAAACACTGCTGACGGTGGCTAGCGTGGAGGGCGAGACCTTTACCGCCGAAGTGGTTGCCCGGGCGCTAGGGCTCCCCTCCGACACCGTGCAACGTGCCTTGAGTGGACCGTTGCTCACGGTGCATTTGGTCGCGGCACAGGGCCTGGAGCGCGCTGGAAGCCAACGCATCGCGCGATATCGCTTCCATCATAGCCTCTTCCAACAGTATCTCTACGATCGGCTCGACCCGGTGCAGCATGCCCGATATCACGAGGCGGTAGGTCGCGCCCTAGAGACCCTCTACGCTGACCAACCAGAGGCAGCGATGCGCTTGGCCTATCACTTCGAAGCAGCAGGATTGCTTGAAGAGGCCGTGGCCTATCTAGCGCGGGCCGGCAGATACGCCTATCGGCTCTCGGCCCCGGCGGAGGCGATCAACCTCTACCGCCGCGGCCTGGCGCTGCTGGAACAGCTGCCGGAATCCGATGCCCGCGACCGACAGGAGTTAGCCTTACAGATGGGGCTCAATATGCCATTGTTCGCCGCGCAGGGCTGGGGCGCACCGGAACGGGTCACCGCCCTGAATCGCGCCTACACGCTGGCTCGCCGCCTGGATGCGACGCCCCAGATGTTGCCTGTCCTGCGCGCGCTGGCCGACGTGAACACGGCCCGGGCCAAGCACCGGCAAGCACTGACCTACGCAGAGCGGCTCTCGGCATTGAACCGACAGGTTGGCGACGACGTGTATGAAGTGCTGAGCCATCGTATCATAGGCATCTCGCATTTCTTCCTGGGGCACTATCAGGAAGCCCGCATGTATCTGGAAAAGGGCATCGCTTGTTACGATGCATTGCTACAAACAACGTCCGATCCGGCGGCGCTCCCGGATATCGAAGAGACGGTCTTCCTGTGGGCGTGGCTGCCGCTTGTCCTCTTCGCACTCGGTTATCCTGAACAAGCGATCGTGTGCAGCCGCCAAGCCCTGGAGCGCGTCCGGGACAACGGTCACGTCCATGCCCGAGCCAAGATGCTGACGGTGGCAGGTGCAACGTTTTCTGCCACCATTCGGCAGCCGCAAGCCGCACTTCGTTATGCTGACGAGTTACTGACGCTGGCTACGGATTACCATCTACCGGCGTTTAAGGGCTGGGCTGTCTTTTACCGGGGCTGGAGCCGTGCAGCACTGGGACAAAAACCCGAGGGACTGGCGGAGATGGTAACGGGATGGGAGCAGTTGCGCGCGACGGGTACCGAAGCCAGCCTCGCGTACCTCTTCACGTTGTTGACCGAGGTATATGCCGAGGCCGACGACCCCCGACGCAGCGCTGAGGTCCTGACGCGGGCATTTCATTTGGCGGAAGAGGCTGACGCGCACGCCTACCTGGCGGAGATATACCGGATGCAAGGCAAACATTGTATGGCAGCGGGCGAGGAAGCCGAGCCCTGGTTCCTCAAAGCCATCGACATAGCACAAAGGCAAGGCGCTAAGCTATGGGAACTACGGGCCACAGTCAGTCTGGCCCATCTATGGCGGGATCAGGGGCGCGAAAAAGAAGCCTACGAACAGCTTTCCGCTGTCTATGATTGGTTTACCGAAGGCTTTGATAGGCCCGATCTGGTCAGGGCCAAATCCCTTTTAAACGCGCTCGAGTGGAGTTGACACATTCTTACGACGTGGTATACTCCTTTTTGTCAGGCCCCCATCGTCTAGCCTGGTCTAGGACACAGGCCTTTCAAGCCTGGTACATGGGTTCGAATCCCGTTGGGGGTATGAGTTGAAAGCCCACCTTTCGGTGGGCTTTTTGCTTTGGGGCCCTGAGGAGCATCACACCCGTCGTCCCACCTTACTCACAGCCTTGCGGCTGAACCGCAGCCCCAGACCCTGCTGCTCGGCGAACGCCTGGAACACGCGGTAGAATCGCTCGCGGTCCCGGAGTGTAATCACCGCCACAGCATCCGCGGTCTCCACCGCGTAGGGATAGCCGTTCCCCACCACACACTCGGCACGCACGATATCCACCACCCGATCCAGAATCCCCACGTCCAACACCCACCGCGGGATGTCCAGCCGCACGGGCGGACGATCCGCCGTTGTCTGCAGGTAGACGAGAACGACGCGATCGTAGTATTTACGGCCCCCGACCGGCTCCAGGTCGTCGTTGCGCGCGCAGACCCATGCCGTGGAACGATCGCCCCATTGCATATGCCGGGAGCGCAAAATCGCCCCGTCGCTGATCCGATCCGAGATCGACCGTCCGGTCAAAGCATCGAGCATTGAAACCAGATCGTTGGCATAGCTTGTGTCCACGTAGCCCACCAGCGGAATTCCGATATCCTCCGAGGCATCCAACAACGAGAGGATAGCGCCAACGTACAATCGCTGTCGCGCGGGCTGCATCTGTTGCGCAAAGGAGAGAATCAGAGACCCATCGAAGAAACAGACCGGCCTTTCATCCAGGGGAGAGCCGCGGTAGCCCTCCATCAGGTCAATCAATCGCTCACATTCACCGGTGAACCGCCGTAAGTTAACCCGCCAATCGGGAAAGTCCATATTCCCAGCGTCCTCGTCGCTCAACTCATCCGGCGCGAGAACCTCGAAGACCAGATCCTTCACATAATCTGCACCCGGATCGTGGGGATTGATAAACCAGCCGATCTGGACGGCCCCCACCGGGATAGAAAGCGTCTTCGTGGGCGTAATCTGCGAGCCATCGACCGCAACGGTAGGGATGCCCAGTAACGTCTCCCGCGCCCAATCGCGGGCCTGCTGGTGGCTCTCCCAATCGTGAGCGAAGGGTACGACCAGGTCGGGATACGCATCGTGCTCGAAGGTAGGCTTGGCGCCCGGCCATACGACACCTGCCAGCGCAGCCTCGATCTCCTCACAACTCAACCCCTCCAAGGTTTCCAGAGCCGACTGATAGGCCAAGAGTACATCCCGGATGCGAGCTTCGTACCCGGAAAAACGATCCGCTTTGGCGGCCAACGCCGCCAGTACCCGCTGCTGATGGAACATAGATCAAACCTCCACGTGGCTGACACCGTCAACCTTGCGAACCCGAATGACGTGATCCGTGTCCTGCTCGAACGTGTCATCGTGGCTGATGACGAAAAGTTGGTTGAAGCCCTGGATCCCCAAGATTTGTTCCGCGAGATTATCGCGGCGGCGGTCGTCGAGATTGGCCGTCGGCTCGTCAAAGAAAGCGACACCAACCGTCGAAATCTCCTGAAGGAGCGCCAGCCGGACTGCCAGCGCAGCTGCCATCTGCTCTCCCCCGGATAGCTGTTGGAAGGAGCGCTCGCGCCCGCTCTGCTTGAGGATGATGTCGTAATCCTCGGTCCAACGAAGCCGCGTCGTATAATCCTGCATAATCTCACGATAGAGACGATCCGCACGCAGAGAGATGACATCGACCAGACGTCGAGTGATCACCGGGCCCGCCTCCCGAAGCACGCCGCGCAGATAGCCCAGGAGGTTCTGTAAAGCTTGCAGGGTATTCCGTTCATTCTCGGCGTCTTCCATCTCCGAAGCGAGGGCCTGCAGGCGATCAATCTCCACTTCTATCTCTGCTAGCCGGCCCCGACGCTGTTGAACGCGTTCCTTCAATGCGGCGAGGCTCTCCCTGAGATCCCCTCGCATATCGCTGGCTGTAGCGTGAGCTTCGGGATCGTAGGCTGCACGGACGCCCTCTTGAGCATCTCGAGTCGCTTCGAGCGCCTTCTTTGCCTCAGAGAGATCGGATTTCACACTCCGATACGTCTCTCGGTAATCCTCCAGGGCCTCCGACTGCCGAAGGTGTGCCACATAGCGGCGATGATCCTCCTCATACTGATTTAAAGCCGACCGCTCTGCCTCGATACGCGCATCCACGTCACTGTATGCCTCCAACTCATCTTCTAACGTCGATACCTGGGTCTTCGAAGCCCTCAGACGGGACTCAACCTCGTCCCTGGCATGGATGACGTCCGGGCGGCGCTCTGCAGTATCGCGGGCCCGCTGATAGTCCCGCCGGGGATCGCCCAGGGACTCTAGCTGTCCGTTGAGTTGGACGACCCGATCCGGAGCGTCACTCAAGTCCGTCACGACCTCACGTTGTGCCTCCACAACTGAAGCTTGGACGGTGATACGTTCATGCAACTGATCCAGCTCGGCAGGTCGGGGAAGGGCACCAAGCCGCGAATCGCGAGCCACCACTTCATCTTGGAGTGCAGTCCGAAGTTCTGTCTTGATATCCAACGCTTCCTGTAGCTCCGCAGCTGCGCTCTTGATATCCTCACATTGTGAGGCAAGCCGGGAAACCGTCCCACGCGTCTCCTCCACGGAAGTTCGATGGGACTCCACGTCGGTTTTCTGCACGATAATCCGCTCAACAAGCTCCTCGGCTTCTTTCGACCTGGGTAAGGTCTGAAGATCGACCTCCAGGTCGCGGATCTCTGCGAGCGTGTCGCGCCGTTTCCTCTCCAAAGCGTCACGCTCGGACTTGAGATCGTCCAGGGCCTCCCGGCAACGCGCCAGTTGGGAGCCATACGTGGCTAATAATTCCTCCCGATGTCCCGGCGTCAGTGTCTGACCACAGACAGGACATACCGCTTCCTCTTCAGCACCGGTCTTCAGCGCTGCAATGCGCGCCTCAGTCTGC
The DNA here is from genome assembly GCA_964388385.1 of uncultured Anaerolineales bacterium. Lineage (GTDB taxonomy): Bacteria > Chloroflexota > Anaerolineae > B4-G1 > SLSP01 > PWVB01. The sequence goes on from CAYMAQ010000003.1 coordinate 20,207, forward strand.
TCGAATGTCGTGCGGTGGGCGGCTTGATCAGCCGTGATGGTCTCGATCTTGGCTCCCAACCTCTCCAGATCACCTCGCTGTTCGGAGAGTGCCTGCACGACTTCTCTGCGAGACTTGAGGCCCTCGTTGATCTCGGACTCCCGTTCGCGCAAAGCTTCTAAGGACTGCTCAGCATGCGCTAACGCTGCCCGCATCTCCCTCAGCCGCACCTCAGCCGCCATCCGTTCGGAATTCAAACGCGCGTGTTCGGTCTCTTTCGAGCTCACTTCAGCCGCAAGATCCTCCCGGTCGGCTTCGACGTCAGCGAGATCTTCACGCAATTTCGAAAGTTCGCGCTCAACGGCTTCACGCTCCTGGATTTCTATCTCTAACCGCTCCATCTGAGACTCCAGCTGGGCGAGGCGTCGCTCCTCATCCTCGAATGAACGGCGGGCGTTTTCCAAGCGATCAGCCTGCAAGCGAGCCTTATCAAGGGCCTCCTCGAGTTCGGTCTGCCGCTCCACCTTGGGCTCCAATTGAACCGCCCTCTTCTGGGCAGCCTCGATGGCCTCAAGTTGCACGTTCAAATCCGCCAACCGCTGCGAGGTCAGGGCGAGGTCTTTCTCCAGGGCCCGCAGATTCTCCTGTAATCGGTCGCGCTCGGCTCGGTCGGATTCTAGAGCGGTGAGGGTATGCCGGGTCGATTCGTAGACTCGAAAGCCTTCTTGCGTCTCCTCGATGATGTCCCGAGCGGCCTCGGCCTCTGCCAAAGCCTTTGAGACATCCTCCTGACGACGTTTAAGTGCTTTGATTTCTACTTCCGCCTGAGAGACAACCTGGTTCAAAGCATCAAGCTCACTTTTGGCCTCATCAAAGATCGTGAGACGGGCGGTCACATCCTCGAGCTCCGCTGCTTGCTTCTCTCGCTGCTGCTCTTCCTTCTCAATCTCTGCCGACAACAACGCCGCCCGATGTCGAGCACCCGGAAGGGCCACGACCTGTCCCTGGAGCCCAGCGATAAGTTTCTCCTGCTCCGTGACCTGTAGTTCCAGCCATCGTTGGGGCTCGCGCAGCCCACTCCAGGCCTGCTCGTATTCATCAACGCGCAACAGAGGATTGAACACATCCTTGCGCCGGCTTGGAGTCTCCAGAAAGGCAGCCGTCAGCAGTCCTTGAGGTACTCCGACCGCATCTCGAAAGAGCGTTGCCAGATCAGCGTTGGGCTCCATACCCAGGAAATCCTGGAGCCACAGCATCGTCTCCGCCTTTCCATCGGTCATCCGTTGAACGAGCTCGGGATCGTGGACGTAAAAAGCGCTGCGGCTGCCACACCGTCTAACGATTTCATATACACGACCATCACCCGCCTCCACGGCCACAGTAATCGTTGCGGTCTTCTCTCCTCTGCGGACGAAGTCCTCCTGGGTGACTGCCAGATGATCGAAAAGCACAAAGCCGATCGCCTCCAGGAGCGTGCTTTTACCTGAACCGTTCTGCCCGCAGATGGCATTCGTGCCGGACTTGAACGCGACGTCGGCCCGTTTGTAGCTCTTAACGTTTTCCAGTTCGACGCTTACGATCCGCATCTTAGGCACCCTCCTGCATGTCAGCATCCTTTGGGGTACCGTTGACTTCCTCACGGAGGTGACGGAGATGATCTACCACGGCCTCCGGCGCACCTCCTGCCAGCACGAGATCCTTGAGTCGTCGAGCACCTGCCGTCCACGCTTCCGCATCTACGCGATACCGTTGGTCGCGCTCGATGAGCTGTTGGATGACCGAATGCTCCAGCTCTGTCCGGCTGGTCTCTGCTTCAACGTCGATTTCGAAATCAGCAGGTGTGACCTGACTCTGTACGCGAACCGTGAGGGGCTTCCAGGCCCTTTCTACCCTGGCTTGAATCTTGTTCAGATCGAGCTCGTACCGGTTAAAGGGAAGAATCCCTATCAGTAACACCTCCACGACCGGAGCAGGCTCAGGCTGAATCTCCGCATCCTTTCGAGCGATGAGAATATCCACCTGGTCGTAGACGGCTTGAGGCGAGGTAAGCGCATCAACCTCCACCGTCAGACGGTGAAAGGGGCGCCGCTCAGGCACAAAACGTTGATGATGATGAGGAGGATCAACCCCTGGATTGACGTCGACAAAGTAGGCACCCCGATTGGGCCACGTCATCGCCTCCTGGATGCTGCAAGCCTCAGGAGCTCCCGGATTGAAGATCCAATTATCGATTTGATAGGGTTTATGAATGTGCCCCAGGGCGACGTAATCGACGACATCCCGAAGCGACGCAAGGTCGCTCATTCGGAGGCTTCCCATATGAGCCAGTTGACCTTCCAGGCCGGCGTGCATCATCAAAATTGTATATTTCACACCGGAAGCATCTACAGAGGGTAACGCCTCGGTAAACGTGGTTAGGACCCTGGAGGTCGAAGCGCCATAATACTTGATCCCATAGACACGCAAACCCTCCACGACGTCCGTATAGCTTCCCCCGCCCTCACCGTGGGGTGTCAGCACGGCTCGCCCGTCTTCAAAAGCGGGGTTGAGCAACCGCAGATATCCCATCGCGTCGAGGAACTCGAGCCATGAATACTGGTCGCGGTAATAGGCTTTCTCGTGATTCCCTTCGACCGCCAGGACCGGTACCCCCGCATCGCGCAGTGTTTCAAATCCAGCGACCGCGACCCGCATCGCCAGGGGATTGACGGTACGCTTGTGAAAGAGATCACCGGCTAGCAGGACGAAATCGACCTCACGCCTCAAGGCTTCACCAATGAGATTGATAAACACTTTGCTAAAGTCGTCAAATCGCTCGCCCAGTCCGTACTGCTGGTAACCCAGATGAATGTCAGCAATGTGCAAAAATCGCGTCATCTCACTCCTCAAAAATCCCGCTCCAATTGAACACTACCACGTCAAGGATAATCCGACCCAAGCCGGCATAATCTCTGACAGGCCTATGGGATCGATTAGCCAACGCTTAACGGTCTCGTAACAAACAATTTCGTTGCAGAAACTTGTTTTCTTAACACATTTGTTATGAACACAACTGACACGGACCCGTAACTTCGATTTGAGAGGATCATAGTATAGTAAGAATGCGTTCATTTCAACGACCTGGACTTGAAAAGGGGGCATGTATGCAAACCCATACCAACGCCCGGGTGACCTTTGTCACGCCCAGCCATGCCATCGCCCTTGCCAATGCTATCTATTCGCTTGACGAACCCTGGCGCACCCGTTTCATCGACCTGATTAGCAAACGCGTCCCAGCCACCATGACTACAACACCTTCGCCGGAAGAGATCGCCGGTTGGCTGCAGAATCGAGTACTCTATCGTGACATGCGGACGTTATTCCGTGCCTGGACGCACCAGTGAACGACAGATCCGGACATGAAATGTTTCCGTGATGACCATGGGAATGCGGAAGCTCTTGAATTATCCATGACCAAATCCATAAAAGGCGAGGGTATTATTGTCCGGAGACTCGAATAGGCGAACTCCAACCCCATTGCCGGTTGACCTGACGCACGCGAAGGTAGTAGACGTCATCGCGTCCTACGCTCGGCTGCTGGTCCTCGAAAGCATCACACCAGTCCAGTTCCGACCACTGCGGCAGACGATGGAACCGGTAAGCCGGGGAGTCGATCTCCCCTAATCGGCCGGCGAGGGCGCCTTGCACCAGCCGAGTAACCGGAATCTCCAGCGACCGCTCGTTGAGCTCCGCCAGGATATAGGCTTCGGAGGGGACCTCAACCTCCAAGCACATACCTTGGGTAGCGGGCGTCCGATTGTTCGGATTGCCGAATGTCGTTGTATGGAATTGAACACCGCGCGGACCATCCGGTTCCCAATGTGAGAAGTAGACGCGGTCGGGAGCGTTGGATCCCAGCTCCGTGGGCGAGACAACTTCCCCACCCCTGAACCGAGGCTCCACCGAGAGCAAACGTCCTGCGGAAAGGCCGAGTTTTGCCTCCCAATCTGCCCGGACCCCTCGCGCACCCCACCCCAGCTCGAGCATGAGCTTGGTGCGACGAGGCTCCGTGAATGCAGACGTCGGCAGATCGGAAGCAGAGAAACGGCGGAGCAGATTGCCATTTTTGATCACGTCCACGGCATCCAGGGGTGCTCCCCCGACGATCCGAAAGTCAATACTTCGGCGTTGGGTGGGGGGTAACACAGACCCCATAGGCTGCCCGTTGATCGCAAACTGGATAGCCATACGATCACCGGTCAACGCGTACGTCCGCCGCGCCTGGATCGCATCCCAAATCGCCGCCCGGGTCTTCGAGCGAGCCCACAAACCGGTACGCCCATGCCCGTAGCTGCCGGGGTGCCCGCTGTGATGATCGGTCGACCCGACGACCCCAAAGGTGTGGCCCTGTGCGAGTCCATACTGCATTGTGCTATGGTGATCCGAAGGGCCCATCGAGTGTAGGTAAGGCCTGGGAACTTCGTCGGCCTCACTACAGCCATGCATGGAGATGATCTCCACAATGGGAGCGAATTCCGGATCGAATGTCTTCCAATTCAAGCCGCGCTGACCCTGCAAATACCCAATGTGATGGGGAAACGCGATGACGCCAACGCCCTGCTCTCGTAACGATCGCATTTGATCGTGAAGTGAGTCCAGCCCGTCGGCGCTCAGAATATCGCCGTGATCCCCTTGATAGAGGATGGTCCGGTCGCCGTCGGCCCCGCTGTGCATCTCAAAACTGAGAAACGTGATGAACTCACCCGGATCGTTGAACGCCGCCGTGGTCGCTTGAACCGCGTCCCAGCGCTCACGTAACCGAGCGAACCCCTCGATGTGAAAAGCCCGGATATAGTCAATATCGGGATTAGGTCCAGGCATATCGGGCCAGAGAGCGTGCCCGGTGACCGAACAGAAATCCAGTTGTTCTCTGGCATTCAGAAAAGCATCCTCAAGGGTCCCATGGCCATAAGAGATACCGCAATGGTTGTGAAGATCCCCGTACAGGGGTTGAAACTCTCGATAAACATCCAAATCCCGATCCCTCGTCATCTGTCACCTCGTTAGGGTTAGAACTGATCCATACAATCATTCACCGCAGACCCGAGTATAGGTGAGATTGAGACCAGGTCAAAAAGCGCCCGGTTACCCATAATCTCCCTGCTGAAGGATCATAGGACGCCCCCCGACTCAATGAAAAAGGACTGGACATGCGGGGTGGCATCAGGTATACTTGCCTTACGTACGATGAGAAGGAGAGTGATATGTCATTACCATCGCTAAACATAGGCAGTTGGCTGGGGCCAATATTCGGCTTTGTGGTCGGCCTCATCCCACTGATCCTGATTCACGAATTGGGTCATTTTTTGATGGCCAAGATTATGGGTGTCTGGGCGCGGGAGTTCGGAATTGGGTACCCACCCCGGATTACTAAGCTATTCAAACTAGGCGAGACTGTCTTCACGCTTAACTGGATTCCCTTTGGGGGGTTTGTCCGGCTGGAAGGCGAATCACCGGGTGCCCAAAAAGAGGATAAGAAGGAAGAAGACGCCCCGAGGTCGCCGGAGGCAGAGAAGCATAGCCTCTATAATAAATCTCCTTGGAAACGCATCCTCATTTTTCTTGGGGGGCCGATTTCTAACGTGTTGACTGCTTGGCTGATTGCGATTCTTATCTTTACCAGCGGCATCCCCAAAATGCAAGTGGTGATCGAGGAAGTCGCGTCCAATTCACCGGCGGCAAATGCAAACGTGCAGTCGGGCGATGTCATTGTGTCCATCAATGACCGGGAAGTTGAGACATTGGACGACGTCTCGGAGGAGACAGCAGAGTCCCTGGACGAACCTACGACACTCACGCTTCGGCGCAACGGGGAAGAGGTTCAAGTTGAACTGGTCCCCCGGGCCGACCCGCCGGAAGGTCAGGGAGCGATGGGGGTCTTGATTGCAGGTCAAGAGATATCGGGGACGTTGGAACATTATTCCATTGGTGAATCCCTGGTCTATGGTAGCCGTTACTTTGGCAACGTTATGGGTATGACCGTGATGCTTCCCATCACCATCTTCCAGAGAGATATACCATTGGAGCAAGCCCGTCCCGTCGGAGTTGTTGGAATTAGTCGCATCGCCGAGTATTCCGTTAACCAGAGCATTGAGCGTAGTGCGCTTTATCCATTCCTGAATATGATCGTGCTGTTGAGTGTCAGTCTTGGGATCTTCAATCTGCTCCCAATCCCGGCGCTCGATGGCGGTCGGATACTTTTCTCACTGATTGAAGCCTTGCGAGGCAAAGCACTCACGCCGGAGGTCGAGGAGCGTATCCATACGATCACATTCTTGCTGTTGATCGCACTCTTTATCTTTATCACCGCTCTGGACATATTGAAGCCTATCTCTTTACCCTGAAACCGCTGATAGGGAGAGGAAGCCCCGCTCACAATTCAATAGCTCAACCGAGGTGAACAGTTAACAAGCACTATGGATAAGATAACCCAAGAGATTTACGAAGAATATCGAGAGGACAAGACGACACTTTGGAGAGCCTTGGAGGAACGTCGTGAAGTCCCTCAACAGGAGGACTTGAAATACCTGTCGGGGCTTCTCAACGGCGATATCCAGCGCTTTCGGACGTCTTGGAAGGCTTTAGCAGAGAAAGTACGTCGCGATCTCATCCGGCGCCTTCATGAACTCGCCGAGGAGGATTTCGCAATGGACTTCTCGGCCATTTTCCGCATCGCACTCAAAGATGAAGATGCGCTTGTGCGCGCCATCGCTATTACCGGGCTCGAAGAAATCGATGACCTGCGTCTCGTGCGTGAATTCTCACACCTGTTGCGTCACGACCCCTCAAGCCTGGTGCGAACGGCAGCGGCTCGGGGTATGGCCCGGTTCGTTCTTTTAGGGGAACTGCAGAAGATCAACCGCTCGCCCTTTCAAGCCGCGATCTCTGCGTTGATCGAAGCTTATCGTGATACCTGCGAAGAACTGCAGGTCCGTCGGAGCGCAGTGGAGGCTATGGCCTACACAGGGACGCGTGACGTCCCGAAGATCATTCAGGAGGCTTACGAGCATCAAAATCAAGATATGCGAATCAGTGCCGTCCTTGCGATGGGTCGCAGTGCGGATTCCCGATGGGCCGACATTGTGATGTCCGAACTCCGGAATTCCACCCCGAAGATGCGTTTTGAGGCCATTCGTGCGTGCGGCGAACTGCAATTGAGGGAAGCTGCCCAGGACATCATCGAACTCACCGATGACGTTGATCTCGAAATCAAGGTGATATCTCTGTGGTCTCTTGGTCAGATTGGCGGACGGAGAGCGCGCAATACGCTGGAACGTCACATAGACTCTGACAACACGGTGGTGCAGGAAGCGGCTCAGGCAGCACTCAATGAGCTCGAGTTCCTTTATGGAGACCTTACGGCATTTCTTGGCCCACCCGAGGAGTTCAGCGGAGAGAGTGACGTCGCTTGGGATGAGCCCGATCGCCCATAAAGTGAAGACGTCAACCCAGCAAGAGATGCCCATCAATAGGGTAAGGACCCATTGACAATGCCGAGCGCCAAAGGATCAAAGGCCTTGACGATGCATCGAATCATCCGCGCAATGACCGTGATCTCGGTTTTAGGAACAATCGTTGTAGCTTGGAACATTCCCATCAGCGCAGAAGATTCTTTACAGCCCTCACACAGCTATGCATTCGGACAAAGTGCGACATTTACCCTGCAACTCATACCGGACCCCGAAACTGCCGATGCAACGCTTTTCATAGATATTAATGGCAAAGATCTGCGAGGATACGAAGGTGTGGTGGAAGGTAGCGCAATTGAGTATCGGCGTGATTTGGCAGCCTCGCCATTCCCTCCTTTTGCGGAGATCACGTATTGGTGGCAGCTTGATTCACCCCATACCCCACTTCGCGAAACAGAGCCCCTCACGTTCCGCTACGTCGACAATCGTTACGCCTGGCAGAGCCTTAGTCGGGACAGATTGACCGTTCATTGGATCTCAGGTGGAATTGAGACGATGGCTTCCGCATTGGATGTGGGAAGTCAGGCACTTGCCGAACTCCATCATGCTATCCGACCAACGAAATCCGATGACCTTCACATTTACATTTATCCATCACACTCAGAGCTCCGCTCGGCTATGCAACTCGCAGGGCATACCTGGGCAGGAGGGATCACCTATCCGGAATTAAACGTAATTCTGATCGCGATTCCCGCGACGGACGAGGCAGTCGTGAAAATGAGACGCGCCATCCCCCATGAGCTAACCCATCAGATGCTCTATCATCGTATGGGGGCGCAGGGCTATCAAAACCTGCCTGCCTGGTTGAATGAAGGACTGGCGACCAATTTTGAACAGAGCCCCAATGCGACTTACGCACTCGCACTGGAAGAGTCTCAAGTTTTCTTTCCCTTGGACTCACTCTGCGCGCCTTTCCCGGACGACAAAAACAAAGTTCGCCTCGCCTATGCTCAGAGCCAGAGCGTTGTGAGCTATCTCCGAGAGGTCTACGGTTGGTCAACCTTACGTGATTTGCTCGATGTCTATGCTGACGGGGTTGGCTGCGAAACAGGTGTCATCAGGATACTCAACCTCGATCTGGAACAATTGGACCGACGTTGGAGCCAATGGCTGAAGGGTGATGCTCCTACGCTTGAGTCAGATCCGCCAGCCTGGAAATCTGTGTGGACCCGTATCCAGACTTGGACGGAGCCTACAATCGAAGCCGCCGGACCGTGGCTTGTGTTTGCCGGTTTTCTTTTGATACCAGGCGCCCTTACGCTCGTCTCTTCACGGCGAGAACGATAGGATTTCACCAACGGCAGGGAACAACAAAGCCGGGACATAGATCGTTCCTCGCAAAGTACCTCACTTCCTCACCCCACCCCACTTGTATGAAACACACATTTTGATGAATCATGATATAATATTCCTTTGTGTCTCGCAAGCCCCCATCCAAAAACAGAGAAAAAAGGAGGAACGATGCGCATTGGGATTGACTTTGGCACGACCAATTCCTCAGTCGCTTACTTCGATGGTGCCAATCTGCATCCTATTAAGCTCGATTCCGAGAACGAAAACCCGAACGTCCTCCCCTCATTGATCTGGATCGATCGAGAATACGAAACCGAGCTCGGCTCTTCTGCCGCGACCGAATATCTGGAAAAAGAGACCGGTCGCAGAATTGTCTGGTCCCGTCGTGAGATCGGTGCCGTAGAGATCATCGTAGCTGGCGCTGGTTCCAGCCCGATTCATTATTGGCATGATGTGAACATCGTCACCGATATCAACGCCAACGGGCGCCTTATTCAGTCGATCAAGACAGCCTTACGGGATCCCCGGTATGAGGGAACGATGATATTCGATCGTTATTACACCATCGATGAGCTTATCGCGATGGTGCTAAAGACGATGAAATCCCGGGCTGAGGCTCAACTCCAAGCGACCTGCAATGACGTCGTCCTCGGCAGGCCAGTTCGCTTCTCCGATGACCCGACCATCACCCAACGAGCCGAGGAGATCCTATACCGCGCAGCACTCTTTGCCGGTTTTAAGAATGTCAAGTTCCAAATGGAACCAATTGCGGCCGCGCACCTCTATCATCGACAAGCGGCTCGCCGCGAAATTGCCCTCATCTTCGATTTCGGAGGGGGAACGCTGGATCTCACAGTGATCGAAGTGGGAGGTCGTGAGCAACCGCGCGTGATCGCAACCCGCGGCGTTTTGGTCGGTGGGGACGACTTGGACCGGCGGATTATGATCTCGCTGCTGGATCACTTCGGGCGGGGCACCAAAGTCGATGGCGGTGTGGATTTCCCCCCAGAGTATCTGGATCAGCTCGAGAGCTGGCAGTCGATGCCGGAACTCTCTCGCCCCGAACCCCTGAGCAAGATAAGACACTATCAGAAAAGTAGCGACAACTCCCAAGCGATGCGTGCCCTGGAGACACTTGTCACCCAGAACGTAGGATTCAAACTCTTTCGCGAGATCGAGAGAACGAAGAAGCAATTGACCTCAGACATCATGGCACCGCTCAAGTTCAAGCACCAATATATCGACATTAATAAGCGCTTGCTGAGGCGCGACTTCGAGGTGATGATCAAACCTGAGTTGGCGCAAGTTACGGTCGATGTCCATAAAGTCCTCGATGAGGCGGGTCTGAGTCCGGATGATGTGGATATCGTTCTACGAACCGGTGGAACATCGTTGGTCCCGGCCTTCGTCTCTGTGCTTTCAGATATTTTCGGTTACGACAAAATTCGCGAGATGGATCCCCTGACCTCGGTGGTGGGCGGCATGGCTGTCGTAGCCCACGAGAACGGCGGCATCGCCCCCAATTATGCATACCGATACGAAAATCCCCTCCGTGATATCCGCGTTACCAGTGGTCGCCGTTACGAGCTCGCGATCTTCCGTGCCCGAATGACCTGCTATACCGACCGTGACTATCAAATCATTAACTTGCCATTGGCCCTAAGCGGGCTTCATGGCATTCGCAGCGCGGACCTCGACTACGATTCAGAGGCGCACCGGCTTTTGCGATTTAAACTGACTCGTCCCTCAAAAGTCTACATTATTTATCAGGCGAAAGCAGATCATCTCCCTTACTGGCTGCGTGGCTTCGAGCGTGAGAGAAATTTGCAGGTCGATATCCAGACACCCGGTGGGCTTTACCCATTTTTTGTCTACGCGCGTGATTTTCCTGCGGGTTCCTTTGCCATTGGCGGCGCCAGGGCTAAAGGATACGCAGGTAATGTCTTTCTTAACTATTTGATGGCGGTCAAATCCCATTGAGTGGATGAGAAGAGGCGTTTTACTTTTGGCCTGAAATACCATTTCGGGGCGGCTTCTGAGTCAGACAAAAGAACTTTGACGGCGTGACTTGGCATCTCCGGTGACGACCCTCGAACCCGTAACCAGATTTGTGTTTCTCTAGATGAAGTTCTATAATAATAGTGTGAGGGTAGCGGAGAGCAGGGAAACCTTCACATCCCAGGAAACTTGGACGATCTGGATAGCTTCGAAATCCTGCATCGCCCCCCTCGGCGCCGAGAGGTTTAGTCTGGTATCGGACGCGATCTACCTGGGCATCGACGTGGACCTCGAACGATGAGCGTGGTGTTATTCTGGAGAAGTCTATTGCGAAAGGAGAGGACGATGGCTGTAATGACTGAGACCAATGTCGAGGAAGCCTCCACCGAAGAAGAAGAGAGGATCGATCATCAAGAAACCGAAGCGGCACCGGAGTCGGAGCGCTCAGAGGTGCCGATCTCAACCCCTGAAGAGGATTTAAGCGTCCAAATCGATCTCAACCGTGCGGACGAGGAGGAGCTACAACAGCTGCCCGGTGTGGGTCCGAAATTGGCATCAGATATCATCGCATACCGGGAGGCGAATGGCCCTTTCCTTAAGCCCGAAGATGTCACGGACGTACCTGGTATCGGCTCGGTTGGATACGATGAGTGGGCCGAACGATTGACCGCGACGCTTCCCGAATCAGAACTCGGCAAGGATGTCCCGCCTCCCCCCATTCCAGAGGTCGAAGGGGAGACCATAATCGGGGAAGAAGAGAGCACCAGACTCAAATCCGACATAGAGGAACCCCTTACCTCTCCTGTCGAAGAACCGCCTCAGCCGGAGATCCCGGAGGATGAGCTCTCGGAAGTTGAGGAGGAACAACCGGAAAAGGAACCCTTACCTGCAGGCGAAGAGGAGAAAGAGGAGAAGCGAGGCAAAACATCCCCCAACTGGTTGTGGACAGCCCTACGCGGCGGTGTGCTTGGCTTGATCTTCAGCCTTATCGTGATGGCTGGCATCAATCAGACCTTGGACTATGCGTCCAGCCGGGATATGGACGTGTTACGTCGTGATCTCACCAATCTATCGAGCGACCTGGACACACTGGAGAGTGATCTTCAAGATGTCCAGAACCAGATCAACGAACTCGCGGATCTGACGACTCGAATGGAGCAGGCTGAGGCGGACTTGACTACGTTGAGAAGCACATCCGAGAGGCTCACTGAACAGACACAGGTTATGAGCGAGGACTTGGAGTCCGTTCAGACAGAGGTCAACGGGCTCACAAACGATATGGATGAGGTCAAGTCTCAGACTGAGACGACGATGAATTTCTTTGAGGAATTGGGCCGCTTGCTTCAAGAGATGCTCGGGAACCTCGAGCCGGAAGCAAAATTGATCATTCCCTCAGTTCCATCTTTAGCACAGTCTCAAGGGGGGGTGTAAGATGTCTCAGACATCCCCACAGAATCGATCGTCAAGACCGAATACCTTTGTGACTGTGTTGAAGGTGCTGTTTCGACTCATCATCGTGATACTTTTTGGCGTGCTCATCGGTGCCGGGCTTTACTATGGCGTGCCTTGGGTATATCGCAACCTCATCCAGCCCGTTCAGAACAACACCGCCGAGATTCAATCCCTTCAGTCTGAGCTGGATCGAGTCCAAACCCAGTTACAGGAACAGGCCTCCGATCAGAAAGATCGGGCAGACGCCTTGGACGACAGAGTAGAGAGACTGCAGGGGACGACAGAGGCCCATGCCCAGGCGCTTGACACGGCGGAGGCGCAACTGTCCACCCTCGAACCTGGCTTGGAGTCAGTCTCTCAGACACTCAATGATCAAGGTGTCACGATAAGCGAACTCAGCGAGGAACAAGCTGCGGTTTTGGAACGCCTCGACGACCAAGAGGAAGAACTGGCACAACAGGAGGTAGCATTGGATGCGTTGGAGACAGATCTGACCACCCAGCTCGCTGAACTCAACGTCGCCTACCAAGATGTGCTTTCCACCACCGAGCCCCTGGTGCAGCGTCTGGCGTGGCTGCAGATCGCCCAGGACCTTCTGAAGGTTCGCATTATGCTGCTGGAGAACAATCCCGGCGTGGCTGTTGACACGATCAATATCGCACTCGAGCATCTCAACGCAGCAGTAGCTCTTGAACCGGACATAGCTCCCACGGCAACCGATCTGCGAGACAGAATGACGACGTTGAGTACGCTGATCGAGGAGCGATCCTTCCGGGTCACGCCAACGCTTGAGGCTCTGTGGGTCGACGTAATCAGCAGAGTGCTCCCTGAGGCGCCGACGTTCTCGACACCCACCCCCACAAGCACACCCTTTGTCACGCCAACACCGACACCCACGCCTGCTCCCGAAGGATGAGCGATCACCTTATCGGCGGATACATAGATGCCGGTATCGCATCAACGCTCCAATCTGTGACGGGGAGCGTCCCGTTCACAGATTGGAGCCCGGGATGCATAAGCATCAAGTTCCGCTTGGTCAAGTTGATGACCCGATCCATAAAAGCAAGAGACGATAGGTCATGAAATTGACGAAAACTTACCAATGATCCACTTACCCGGAACCTTGACCATCATAGCCGTCGGCAAACTCAGAACGCCGCATTGGCTGGAAGCTCAGATGGACTATATGGAGCGTCTCCAACGTTACATCACCGTTCAACTCGTTGAAGTCCGCGATATCGTAGGGAAAGGCGCACCGGACCACGTGGCGATTCAGGAAGAGGGAGACCTATTGCTGGAAGCGGCTTCTGAAGCTCACCGGATGATTGCGCTGGACGAAAAAGGAAAACATGCCACCAGTGTTGGGTTCTCTCGTTATCTTAGGCGGCGCCTGGAAATCTACGGGCATCTGGCTTTTCTGATCGGCGGGCCGGTCGGACTCTCTGACGGGGCAAAGGAAAAGAGTGATGAACATTTGGCCCTCTCAATGATGACCCTTCCGCACGAACTGGCCCGCATCCTCCTGCTGGAACAGCTCTACCGCGCGATGACAATCCTGAGCGGTCAATCATATCACAAATAGCCTGACCCCCTGAGACAAACGATCCCTGCACCTACCACCTTTCTACTGGACGACACCCAAGGAGATAACCTGTGAGCACTGAGAGTCAAATCATCATCGGTTCAGAACGCATCGGTGGCAAGTTAACGCCCCGTGAACGCTTCCTGAGGACAATGCATTATCAGACAGTCGACCGGCTTCCCCATATGGAATTCGGATATTGGGCCAGTGTCAAAGAGCGCTGGCTGCGTGAAGGACACATGCCGAACGATCTACCCCGCAACGCGGATGGAGAGATCCACCATCACGCAGTCGAAACGTGGTTTGGCTGCGAGCACCGGACTGGCGTCAGTCCGCGCATCGGGGCCGGTCCACATCGGCCTGTTAAGATTCTGGAGGAGCGTAACGGTAAAGTCATCTATCGAGATGGGCTCGGCGTGCTCTGTGAGGAAGTCAAAGAAGGCATCCGCAGCATCCCCCACTTCCTGGAGTTCCCTGTGAAGGACCGCCGAACCTGGGCCAACTTCCGCGACGAGTTCCTGGACATTGACGCCGATTGGCGGGGGCAATCCCAGGAGGAGATCGAGGAAAAAGCCGGAGCGCTTCGCAAAAGCACTCAGCCTGTCGGCATCGGGTTCGGATCATTCATTGGTAAGATCCGCGATTGGGTCGGATTTGAGAACCTGGCCTATATGTCTCACGATGACCCCGAGTTACTCGAGGAGATGGTCGCCCACGTCACAGCCCTCAAGTTACGCTATCTTCCCCCACTTCTCGATGCGATTGCCTTCGACTTTGCAAGTGGATGGGAGGACATCGCGTTCAACAGCGGTCCCCTGTTGAGCCCCCAAGTCTTCAAAAACACTATTATGCCGCATATGAAACCGGTGATGGAATGCCTGAGGGAGCACGGGATAGACATTATCTTTACCGACTGCGATGGCAACGTCAATCACCTCATTCCTTTATGGCTCGACGTAGGGCTCAATTGTGCTTTCCCACTGGAAGTCCGGGCGAACAATGATATCGTGGCCTTACGCAGAAAATACGGGCGGGAACTCTTGGTCATCGGCGGATTCGATAAGTTCCCCTTACTCGACTCGAAGGAAGCCATCCTGAATGAATTCCGTCGTCTGGAACCTGTAGTACAAGATGGCGGATTCATCCCGCACATCGACCACCGGTGCCCCGATGGCGTTGACTACGGGCTGTACCGCTACTACATTCGGGAAAAATGTGCATTTCTGGGAATGTCTGAGGAGGAGATCTCGCAAATCCCAGCCTTCCGTGAGTCAATCTCACCTGCTGACCAGGAGGCGTGATGTTCTATTTTCTCTCCAAATTTCTCCCCCTTGTGGTCTATCCCGTGGGATCGACGTGCCTGTTGCTGATCGTCGCACTCTTTCTAAGCCATCATCCGATCTGGCGGACCCGGTTGCTGATTGTCGCTCTGCTCGTGATCTGGCTGAGCGGCAATCGCATCGTCAGCATGGCCCTGCAGCGCTCGCTGGAGAGTCGCCATCCCCCGATAAGCGACCCTGTACAAGCGGATGCCATCGTCGTCCTTGGTAGCGGCACCCGCGAGGGTGCCGCACCCCGCCCCACCTCAGAGGTCGGTGAGGCGGGCGACCGGGTTATCTACGCTTCCCATCTCTACCATACCGGTGCAGCGCCTCTGATCGTCGTGTCGGGGAGTCACGCACCCTATACGAACCCCGGAGGACAATCTGGAGCTGAGGTAATGAAAACCTTTTTAGACCTCCTTCACGTGCCATCCGAAGCTGTTCTCACCGAAACTCAGTCCAAAAACACCTACGAAAACGCAGTTGAGACCGTGTCGCTGCTGAGAGATCGGGGCGTCGAGCATATCATTCTCGTTACCTCGGCGACCCACATGCCACGATCGTATGCGATCTTTCGACAGTTCGAGGATCTGAAGGTGACCCCTGCACCCACGGATTTCCAGGTGACCGATTCCGATTGGCGATACTACACACAGCTCAACCTTGGCGTTCAGTTGATGAATCTGCTGCCTCAGGCCGATAGCATCCTGGCGACCACAATCGTACTCAAGGAGTACATTGGAATCGTGATCTATCACCTTCAGGGATGGCTGTAACCGACCGGAAGTTTGTGTTATCGTGCCCGGCGTGATATCCTAGGAACGTAGTGGATGAATAACCTGACAGGATAACAGTAACGATCACAATTCACCAACCGGCCGTTCTGATAATTGATCAGGTTCGACAAATTCCGTGAACATCAGATCGACAAGACAGGAGGCAGACGCTTGATCCCCATCTATGAGAGTCCGTTCGAAGTCGACGTTACGCCTGATTGGGAGGCCTTCCGGGATTGTATCCTCCGCAAAGGCACGCCTAACCGGGTTCATCATATCGAGTTGTTCCTCGATCGAGAGGTACAGGATGAAATCTGTGAACGCTATCACCTTCTGGATGATCTCGACATCGAGGATCAGGCTTTCCCCTACCAACGTATGATCCGCATCCAGCGGTTCTTAGGCTACGATTACGTCCGCCAGGGCGTGGATGACTTGTATATCCCGCTCAATCGTCTGCTGACCGAGGATACCGCCGAATTGACCCGGGAAACCGGACGAAGCTACATCGACGAGTCCAAAGGCCCCATCACGAACTGGGAGGAATTCGAGCGATACCCGTGGCCCGACCCTGATGACGTGACCACAAAGGGGCTGGAGTGGTACGAAAAGCATCTACCGGACGATATGTGCGTCATCGGAAGTGGCGGGTTTGCACATTTCGCCGAGTACCTGACGTGGCTGATGGGCTACGAAACCCTCTGCTTCGCCCTCTTTGATCAGCGTGACCTGGTCCGCGCCATCGCTGACAAGCTGATGGATCTATTCACCGCGATGCTGGACCGCATCCTTGAGTTCGAGCGGGTGACCATCGTCTGGGGCAGCGATGATATGGGATTCAAAACTGGTCCGATGATCAGCCCCGATGACCTCCGTGAGTTCGTCCTCCCAGGCCACAAAAAGATGGCGGAAATGTCTCACCTCAGCGGCAGACCCTATATCCTACACGCCTGCGGCAACCTCTTCTCGATCTATAACGACCTCATCGAGGACGTTAAAATCGATGGTAAACATTCATTTGAGGATACGATCGAGGACGTGCGAAACCTGAAGCTGACCTACGGACAGCGCATGGCCTTGCTTGGCGGTATCGACGTGGACTTTCTCTGCCGTGCCGACGAGGATGCCATCCGGGCTCGGGTTCGCGATACGCTCGAGATATGTATGCCCGGAGGGGGATATTGCCTGGGGACCGGCAACAGCGTCGCGAACTACATACCGTTGGAAAACTACCTTGCTATGGTCGATGAGGGGCGATCCTATCGACCTGCCGGGTCGTGAAAGATTGATCAAAAAAAATCAACCCCATACTTACAAGCTCTATACTCACAGGGAGATAGCAATGATTATCGGACACGCGCATACCTGCTTTACAGTTTCGGATCTGGAACGATCCATCGAATTCTACAGCGAAAAGCTGGGTTTGGAAGAGGCGTTTGACTTCAGACATGAGGACGGAAAGCGATATGGGATCTACCTCTACCTGGGGGATCGTAATTTCATCGAGCTGTTCGAGGGCGAGGTGGGAGAACCGAAAGAGGGCCAGTCCTTCCGCCACATTTGTTTGGAAGTGGATGATATCGAAGAGACAGTTGCCGATCTCGAGGCGCAGGGCGTCGAGGTCAGTGCGCCCAAGTTGGGACGGGATCAGAGCTGGCAGGCCTGGATCACCGATCCGGACGGCAATCGTATCGAGCTGCACCAGTACACGCCGGAGAGCTGGCAGGCACCCAGCCTAAGTTGAAGCACGTGGGCCCGCAATAAACCCTCTGATCACAAAGGAGAAACCTATGCACGAACTCTACAAGCCGCGGTTCCGACCGCTGCCGTTAGGGAGCGTCCATCCCACGGGTTGGCTTAAAAATCAGCTGCGCATCCAGGCCGAGGGGATAAGTGGGCATTTGGATGAGTTCTGGCCCGATGTCCGGGACAGCCAATGGTTCGAGGGAGATGCCGAAGCCTGGGAGCGCGCGCCTTACTGGCTCGATGGAATCATCCCGCTGGCTTACACCCTTGACGATCCGGCCCTCAAAGAGAAGGTCAGACGATACATGGACCTCATCATCGAGCACCAACAAGATGACGGTTGGCTGGGCCCGCGGACGATGATTGCGGCGTCGGGACAATCCGCGCAGCCCCGTTATGACCTCTGGGGACAGATACTCGCCACCAAGGTGCTGATGCAGTATACAGAAGCTACGGGGGACGAGCGGGGGACGACCGCGCTGGCGCGCCTGCTTCGTGGCATCGATCGAACGCTGGATCGAACACCGCTCTTCAACTGGGGGCAGTTCCGCTGGTTCGAAGCCCTGCTGGCAATCTTTTGGCTGTACGAAAAGCAGGGAGGCATTTGGCTGCTTGATCTGGCGGCAAAGCTCCACGCCCAGGGCTTTGACTGGGGAGCTTTCTTCTCATCGCCCGCCGGGTGGCCCGCGGCTGCCCCTACTCCGAAGGGACGCTGGAACTATATGAGCCACGTCGTCAACAATGCGATGGCGCCGAAGGCGCACGCGCTTTGGTGGCGCCTCAGCGGAGACGAACAGGATCGAGCAGCGGTCTATGAGATACTCAAAAAGCTCCATTCTCACCATGGGATGGTCACTGGCGTGGTCACTGGGGACGAATGCCTGGTTGGCAAGAACCCCATCCATGGAACCGAGCTTTGTTCGGTCGTGGAACTGGCTTACTCGCTTGAGGTTCTCGTCTCGATCTTGGGTGATCCGATCTTCGCCGATCAATTGGAGAGGGTGATTTTCAACGCGCTGCCGGCGACCTTCTCACCGGATATGTGGTCTCACCAGTACGACCAACAGGTCAATCAGGTGGAATGCAGCATTCGCGATGACCGCATCTGGAGCACCAACGGTCCCGAGTCCAACATCTTCGGCGTAGAGCCAAACTACGGCTGCTGTACGGCCAATCTGAGCCAGGGATGGCCTAAGTTCGCCGCCCATCTCTGGATGGTTATGGAGGGCGTGGGGAGGGAGAACGAAGGTCTGGCAGCCACGGCCTACGCACCTTCGACTGCCGAGACGATGATTCAGGGGGTTCCCGTAAGCGCAGAGATCGACACCGAGTACCCATTCCGCGACGAAATACGTGTCCACGTCGACACCAAAACCCCGGTACGTTTCCCACTTCTACTGCGGGTTCCGGAATGGAGCAAAGATCCTATAATCCGACGAGCGGATGGCTCGGAAACCCCGTTGAATCCGGGTTCGTTCCATCGGATCGAACGCACGTGGAAGGGAAAATCGGAACTCATTCTCCGCTTCCCAATGCCGACCTACTATTGGCGCGGATTCAGAAACGCAACCGCGGTGCATCGGGGACCGTTGGTATACGCACTCAAAGTCGGGGAGCGATGGGAGCGAGTTCACGAAGACGAGCCCTACCGCGAGTTACCTCACGGCGACTGGGAGGTCTACCCGACCACACCTTGGAACTACGCTTTGGTACCGGATGAGACCACCGCAAAGCTTGACCTGATATTCGAGACCCATCCAATGGGTGACTGTCCCTTCTCTCCTGAGGGCGCACCGGTCACAGCGCGGGTTAAAGCACGCCGGTTGCCCGATTGGCAAATCGAGCACGGATCGACCGACGAGACCCCAATGAGCCCGGTCTCCTCGGAAGAGCCGGCGGAGACAGTAACCCTCATCCCTTACGGCTGCACGAACTTGCGCATTACCGAGTTCCCAACCACGGATATCGTCATCAAGGACAGGAAAGGAGCGCCTGATGGATCGTGAAACCTGGCGAGAAACGGTGGGGATGTTGCCGGTCTTCGATACCCACACGCATCTGAATAAGCCCGGCGTTCCGATTCCAGCTCAGAGTTTCTGGGATATCGCTCACTATTTCTGGTTTCAACAGGAGCTGAGGTCGGTGGGGTATCCCTCCAACGCACCCGAGCTTCCCGAAGAGACCCGGATCGATGCCTTCGTAGAAGCCTTTAACGCCGTACGTAACACGGCGTGGCATCTCATCGTGCGTCGCATCTGCAAAAACCTCTACGATGTGCCGCTGACCGATCAGAAGGGACGCGCTACGCCGGACCACGTTCGGGACGTCGATGCTGCCATCCGGGCATCTTCGCAGCAGCCAGGATGGTCCAAGTCGGTGATCGACCGACTTGGGATCCGACGTATCACCGTGAACAACATTGCCGACAGCAAATTTCCCAGGTTACCCGGAGTCGGCGTCTCGGTACCCACTTGGGACGAGCTACAGACGTGGTCTGACAAACTTATGAAATCTACACGTCCGGAGTGGGTACTCAAGGAAGCGCAAGCAGCTATCGAGGCCACAATCTCTCGCCTCAAGGATCAGGGAATCCGAGGCATGCGGGTGGATGCTGACATCTTCGAAGCCCAGGGGAAAGCAGCCGTCAATCTGCACAATCCGCCGCACACTACGCCGCTTGAGCAGTGGCAGGCAGAGGCACTCCTCATCCACCGCCTCCTCGATCTCCTTGGTGATTACGGTATGTTTGCGCAGTTCTTCCTTGGCATTGAGCGGGACGTCACCCCCCATACCGCGATGGCGGTCAACGATCCAAGGCGAATCATCAATCTCTATCCTCTTTTCGAAGTCCATCCTTGCGACTTCGAGTTGGTGGTAGGTGCACCGCAGAACAATATGGACACCGCCCAGGCCGCCCGGATTTATCCGAACGTCTATGCCGGCGGGCTCTGGTGGTACAATTTCCGTAACAGCACATACCGACAGACGATGCAAGTACGTTTGGAAGCGGTGCCGGCAGGCAAAAGCGCCCTGGTCGCGTCGGACGCTCGGTGCATCGAATGGTGCTATGGGAAAATTCTCCTGGTCAAGCGGTTACTGGCAGACTTCCTCTATGATCAGATGGACCGAGGATGGATTAATGAGACGGATGCGCTGTGGGTTGCGCGCGAATGGCTCCACGATGCGGCGGCTCGCCGGTATATCTGAATCCTGCAGCTTGAGATCCAGACATAAAACACCGAGCTTTTCACAATGGTCGCAGAAACGCGGAAAAGCCTGAACGAGCGATGATCCAATCCACACCCGGGTGCGGTGCATACCGGCGATACGCCCGGTATCATGGGCAGATCAATGTCAGTGCGGATGCTGTGTCTCTGACTCACCGGTGACCACGGCCCGAAAAAGATGGCACTCCCACAGCCTTTGTGCGGCATCCAGGTCGATGACCTCCCAGGGCATGCAGAGGACCTTAAACGTCTCGGGATCGTAGGCAGCGTGACGGGCAATCCATCGTCCAGGGGGTGGGCCTGCCAGTGTCCAGAGCGGTTCCAGATTCATCTCCACCTTCTGAAACAACGCCGGATGCGCTAACAGGGTCCTCAACAGCCCGAAGAGTCCAGGCGGGCCCTCCGGCAGCGGCGGATCGACGAGGGGAACCAGTGTGTCAATAGGAACCGGCTTGTCCGTATATGCAAACAATCCACGCGCTAAGGTTACGACCTGGGTTTCACTCAGCGAAGGCGAGAGCGCCCGCAGATACCACAAAGCGTGAAGATGCAGAAACCGATCATCCGCCAACAAAGCGGAGAGCACCTGCTCGGCGAGTGTGTCGCCATAACGCCACAGCACATAGTCGACCTGTTGTTCCTCCTCATCACTTTTGAAAAGAGCATCGAGGTCGCCCGTTGAGACCTGTCTGCCAACGGCATCGGTCGGTTCACCCTTACGATACGTGCGCAGTTCCGAAAGCCCATCGATCGATACGGTGAACACCTCGCCCTCGACGCGGGTGATGACCCCGATCTGTGGGACGTACGTTCGCCCGAGGGCCGGACTGGGTATAGCAAAAATGGCGCGATCTCCGGCTCCCCACGTCTCGGCCGGATCCCAGAATCGGACGGATGGCGTATCCCTTCGGACGCGGACTGAGGCGTCACCCGTCAGTTGCGGACCTGATCGAAGTCGAGAGCGAATGAGCTCCCGAACCAGGGCTGTGAGCGTACATGCCTCTTTTTCTGAACGGATGAACACGGCAAGGCGCGAAAGGTCCGGTCGGGTCACACTGAAGAATTGAGTCCAATAGCGGTG
Organism: uncultured Anaerolineales bacterium; assembly: GCA_964388385.1. Lineage (GTDB taxonomy): Bacteria > Chloroflexota > Anaerolineae > B4-G1 > SLSP01 > PWVB01. Next base: position 42,171 of record CAYMAQ010000003.1, read on the forward strand.
ATAGAAGAGCGTATTGTGCCGAAAACGACCTAACGCCATCTTCCGGGAAGGCCTGCTGTCCCGCTCTTCCGGCCTAAGAGCATCGAGCCCAGGACTGAAAGGCCACATATCTCCTCGCCTAGACACTATCAACCGGGAGAGATCCAACGCCCCGCTCCGCCACCATTGACCTATGGGTGAGAACGCAAGACGTTTTACCGCCCCGTTTTGCCGTCAGTTTTCGCGCCATCTTCACATAAACCGCATAGGGATCGCGAAAGGGCTGATCTTCCGAACCTGGCACGAATCGAGCGGCCCTGCTTAGTTCTCGTTCAGAGATCTTGGGCACCTGACCGATCACGGCATCGAATCCCGGATCATCGGCCCAGGTTCGATGCTCGAGGTCGATAAAAGCATCGATAAACATCAACGACCAATGAAAACAAGCCCCGGAAGCCTGAGAGCGCGCCAACAGCGCTTGCATTTCATCATCGAGAACGGCCTCGCCTTGGAGAACCTGCAGCAAAGAGCCCCACCACCGATCGAGCAAGTTCTTGGCTTCACCGTCACCTAAGACAGCTTGAACGTGCACGTCCAAATACTGTCGATAGGGACGTAAAATCTGCTCGGCGCGCTCAAATTGCTTCATACTCCAGCGGACGTCCAAAGCCGAGGTATTGACCCGATCGACAACGGAATACATCGTACTCGCACCCTCGAATAACCGTGCCATCTCCAGAGGCGCTTGCTCCAGGGCGCGAAGTGAATCCAGGTCCGTACCGATCAAACTGTTTCCCATTCGAAGCCGGTGATTGAAAAAGACAAAAGGCGCACCCTTCACAAAGGTCCTTAGCCAAAGGCCGACCTGCGTCAGGTCGATCGCGACCGGGTCGCGGTCCACTCCGTAGATGCAGTGCTGGGCGATAAGCCGCCGCATAACAGCCACATCACTAAGGAAGTATGCCTCGATGTCGATACCTTGTCGACCAAGTTCACCCGCCACGTCATGCCGAACCCGCTCGAATAGACGATGCAGCGGGTTCCAACGCCACGGCACGTCGGGATGTTCATCGTGATAGGCTTGCATCTGCTGGATGACGCCATCGGTAATCACATCCAACGCACTGAGTAAAAACGTCCCGGTTCCCATCGCGGGGTCCAAGACCCGCAGCCCAAGCAGCGCATCACAGGCCGCACGGGAAACCGTTTCGAGTGACGCCTGCACCTCAGCGCGATCCCTTGCATCAAGCGTCCGCTGCAGCCTGCGGCGCAAGGTGACCACCCGATCCATCGCCCTGGCAAACTGCGCACCGCGATGCTCGAGTAAGGGCTTAAGAACCTGAGCGGCGACATCCGTAGCCACATAGTCCGGGATGCCCACTCGCCCGTGACCGCTGGCATCAGAGGCTGAATCGATGAACATAACCTCACCGCTGGCAGCGTCGATCACCCGGAGATCGATATCCAGCAGAGGCGCGAGAACAGCGCTCAGTTCGTATGCACTGAAACTCGCGTAATCGACATCGCGCTGAAGCGTATCCAATACCTCTGCTAGCACAGCGTCGCTCAGGCGATGTTCGGCGATAAACGCATGCTCGGAATAAGCCTCGGGATCAAAGAAGACGGGGCCGTACTGCGGAAGATTTTTCAACGCGTCCCCGGCGTTCACACGATGCAGCATTGAGAGCAGAATGTCATAGTGCGGCGTCGTATAGAGTCCGACGCTTGGCGGGATACCTCCCTCAACGCAGACATCCACCCAAGACAGCAAAGACTTGAGACTGTGCGGTCGGTATTCCGGGTCATCAACAGGCAGAAGGAACCTGGCTTCGGCCACAAAGAGGAATAGAATCCGGGCCAAAAGGGACAAACTGGCGCGCTTAATGAACTGCAGGCTTTCCGCATCCTCGTCGGAGATATCAAGTCGCCGATTGCGATAGGCCACAAATCCGCCGGCGATTGCCGGAAAGACCTTTTGGGCAATACACGTGCGCAGGTAGACCCGACTCTCCTGTTTTCGCGCGGGTGAGGACTCATAGAGGCGATCGAGAAAACTCCCACCCTCCCCGTCAACGACAAAAGCATCGCGCCTAAAGAGCATCCACCATTGACGAAGTAACACCCACTGAGAAGGGGTCAGGGAGTCGCACTCGCTCAACCGCTCAAACAGAGGACCGAGGTCCACTTCATGAAATTCCGTAACGATACTGTTCGCTCGGCGGGTGAACAGCCGCCACTTTCTTCCATTGGTCAGGATCCCCCACGACACATGATGGCGCATTAACGCGCGAACGATCTGATAGCTGGGCGTTGACATTTCATCCTTCAGACTATCCGGATGCCGCCACCAGCGGGACTCGGGGGACGAGTGTGCATCCAGTGAGCCTGACCAAGCTGCGGTCTGAACTAGAGCAAGGCCCCAGCCGGAAACGGAGCACGGACCGCCTCGCTGCGTATAGAGAGCCGCACAAGCGGCTTGATCTCGACAGAGTATGTGCTGCTTCGGCTGAGCCGTACGCGATCGCCGGGCTGGCACCTGGGAATCCAGAACCGATAACGGGACCGAAGACCACCCTAATGCCGTCAACAAGGGCTGAACCAGCGCGGTTTCGGTCCTCTGGTCATCCCATTCATGCCCCTGGCTTCGCGCTCGAGACCACAGGGCGCGAATAGCCTTATAAATGATATTGAGATCCGCATCCCAATCCGGGTCGCGTTTCAGCTTACGTTGCAGATATTGATTGGGAAAAAGAGCACCGGGCTGGAGCAAAACACCCTCGCGGGACGTCTGGTCCTCAGAGAGCTTGGTAAGCCGGTGAATGGGAATCTGCCCCTGATCGAACAGGGAATCCAACAATATCGCCAGCGCAGCATCCAGTACGTCTGGACTCATCGGGGGGAAGAATTCGCGCAAACATCCGTACTCCCCCCCCTGATGGTAAAGCATAATAAACCGGGGGTCGGCAGCTAGGGACTGACGGACTCGCGGAAGAAAGGATGCTTCTTGAACTTCGAAGAGTGTATCGACAACCTGCTCACTGACCATCGCAGGAGAAAGGGTAGTAGGGGCGCGATCGATTTCAGCAGCGACACGGACATTTTCGCCTCCTTTCAACCTGAGAGTTAGGATTTTGAAGTTTCCCTGGACGACATTTTGGGCGTTTTGAGCGTTTACGACATCGCCCACGAGGCCGTTGAATCGCAAGCGCGTACCAGGAGGATATTGCCCGCCGGGTGCGAAGACAGGCGTCCCATTGTCAGTTGTCAAATAAGATCGTATCGCTTCGCGGGCCAGGTTCGCCAATGACACCGGGGCTTCCTGTTCGCGAATCAAATCAGCAAGTCGATCGAGATTGATATCTTGAATGGGAATCCGTTGAGACACCTATCCTCCAAAGATGGTAAAATAGATCGTAGACCGGAGGTCCATCATGCTGAGAGCGCACCCAGAAGTCCAAACAACTGGGCACTCTGCCCTTAGTATAGGGTGGAATGAATCAACGGGGATTAAATTCAGGTTACGGGGCGGTTACATTCAGCTAGAAGTAAACGATCTCGAATCCCAAACAGAATCCATCAAGGCGATCCATAGACTGCGGTCGCTAGCAGGCCCAACTGCCAGAGCAGCTCGACCTGGTTTGAGTTCAGATGATCGCCGTTTTCGCAGATGACCTCATACGTCCGGGGATCGTAAACCGCGAACTTGGCCTCGTAATTCCCAGGGGGTGGGGATACGAGAACCCAACGAGTATAGCGCCCGGCTTCAACGCGAGAGAATAGGCCGGGACGCTCTGACATAGCCAAGCCAAACCCAAACGATGTAGGCGGATCGTCAGCCTCGGTTAACGGCATCAGACTGAGAAGTTCAGATAGCCGCACGCCGTCCGATGACTCGATTAGCAGCGTGCGCGCCAGAGTCACAAGCTGTGCTTCGTTGGGATACTTGACCAGCGATCGCAGAAACCAACGCCCTTCCCACTCAACAAATCGCCCATCCGAGCGCAGGGCAGCCAGAAGCCCTCCTATAATGTGAGGACCGTGCTGGAAAAGCATATGATCGATCCGGGCTCGTTCGCTTCGAGATTGTCCGAGGCGGGCAATATAACGGTCTAAGGAGGCGCGCCATCTCGTGATCTCCGCATTGTCATGACGGGCGGGCATTCCCCACATACGGGGCATCTCCTCCCCATCAATCTGAGCGATTAACGCCGTATCCATAACCCTTGCAACTTGACCGGCACGCGGCTCCTGTCTCAGTACACCGTGCCGCGTGTAGGTAACCGGAAAGACGGCCCAATCCCCGGGATGCCAGGCCTTCAAAGGGTCCCAGAACCGAACCACTCCCTCATCAGGAATCGGAATGAGATGACCCGACTCTTGCCCATATCGCAGACGGCCCCGAATCCAACGCCTTGCCAGGGCAGTGAGTGTGAATGCCTCACCTGCCTTGCGCATACGTCGAACGAAACGTTCGAGATCCACCTCAAAGACTCGAAATATCGTCCGATTCCGGGGAGACCTCAACGGAATGTTCATCGTCCTATGCTCCTGAGATGCTCGGGGGTCATCACCAGAGCGATACGCCCACCGGGAGAACGTACGAGCTGGTGCGCTAGTCTCTCAAAGAGGCCTGAACGATCCGCTGCCGATGGATGCACATCATCCGATCTCGAAACGGACAGAGACCCCACATGACGACCATGCTCAGGTCCAATCGTTGGAGGGCTGCCGATGACGACGTCAAATCCCGGGCGCACACCGTTCTCTGCGTGCCTGGGATCGTGGAAAACCTCCGGGAATACCAGATCCCAATGGATGAAGCCCTCTTGGATGCTCAGTTCCTCAGCACGGATCAAGGCCCGATTCCACGCCGTCGGCCTTGATTCAACCGGTTGGTCGAGGAACCGCACAACATCAGACGCTCTTTGCAACAATCGAGTGACGTCCTCATTTCCAACAAACTGGCTTAACCAGAGATCAAGAGCTGCCCTCTCCAGAGGCAGGGACTCTCTAGGGTCATCCAACCGTGAAATCCGTGCCCCCAATGAGGAAACCCCACCCATCATATCAAGATCGTGCTTTGATGGGAAGTCCAAATCCTGCAGACGTCCACCGAGAAGACTGTTACCCCGGCACAGGTGGCTCCCAAATTGCATCTCCCCCCCTCCTCTCGCAAAGGCCCACAGGGAGAGATTAGCTTTTGCCAGGCTCACCGCGATCGGATCGATATCGACGCCATAGATGCACATCTTGGCGACCCGAGAGGCAATGAGGGCCAAGTCGTCGGGCCAACCGGGACGGAGGTTTAAGCCCAGACTCGACATTCGATGGCGAACGCGGTGCCGATCCGCAACCAGAGCCCGCAAAATCGGGTTCCAGGATTCAGGAAAATCGGGATGGGTTCGACAATAAGTTTGATACTGCGCAACCGCCCAATCGGTAATGACGTCCGCCGCTGCAATGAGAAAATGACCAGCCCCCATAGCCGGATCCAGGATCCGCACTCCCAGCAGCGCTTGCTCGGCAAGGTCTTCCGCTTTCGCAATGCGGGCCTGGACCGCAGGAGACTCACGATCCAAACGCCCTTCGCTCGTGCTCTGCTGCAGACGCATCAACTGATCCATGGCCTTCTCAAAATCCAGCGCCCGGGCCGAAAGAATCGGTCCTAACGCATCTTCGACAGTGGAGATAACCACGTAATCAGCCGTCGACTTTTCCGCGATTGCCCTTGGCTCGGTATGATTATCGAACCAGGTGACTTCCCCGAGTGCGGCGTCGACGACCCACAATGCATTCTGTAGGAGTTCCCCACCGACCATACAGAGATGGCGCAAATCCATAGCAGCAAACACGCTCTCGACCTCGCCCTCCACTGACAAAGTGTGTAGAACTTGGGCGATCACGTGGTCGCTCAATCGATGCCGTTCCAAAAAGGCGTGACTGGGCTCGGTTGCACCGAACAAGCCTCCCTCAATGCGTAAAAGCCCCAGCTCTGGAGCCCCATGGTCGAGTCGACGGAAAAGAGAACACACAGCATCATAACGCGGCGTGTTCGCTATCGAGGCGCTGAGCGGCGCACCACGGCGAATCATGTGCTCAGCCCAGTGTGCCAACGTCGTTAAACTCGAGGCGCGATAAGCCGCGTTATCCATAGGAAGCAGGCGGCGAGTCTCTGCGTAGAGAACAACCAGTAATTTATAGACCATCGACAAACTCGCCCGTCCCACTTCCTGAAGAGAAGCGTCATTCTCTTCTCGTACAGAGAGTACTTGGTGACGATAGGCGACAAATCCCCCCGCGATCTTCGGCAGCACACGGTCCAAAACCAGATCCCGCAGTCGCTTTACCTTTCGCCTCGTCCTGCTCGCGAACGTTTCCTGGAGTATTTCGATGAGCGCTCGCCCCTCCGGAGTGCGCACATAGGTATCCCTTCGACACAACAACCACCAGCGTTGAAAAGCCCTCCACGCTTCTTGGGAAATTTCCCCCGTGGATGCCATCTGATCGATAACCGGGGTCAGGTCAACCTCATAAAACTCCGCGGCGGTGCTGCCGATGTCGGGATTTCCCCATCGGCGACTGTACAAACGCCATCGCCTTCCATCAGTGACCCCACCCCATCGCACGTCACCCAACGTCAAATCGGCGATAGTGTTCAGGGCAAGTTCGTCAAACTCGTGAGAAGCCTCTCCAGGATCCGTATTGAAAGAAAGCCCGGTGTTCAAAACCATGGGCGCAGACAGATTATCGGTTTTTCCATCCTGGAGAGAGTGCCGCAGGGCTTGCTGCTGCTCATCACTGATGCACAGAGCCCACCGGGCATAAACATCTCCACGATTTCGATCGCAACCTGTGGAATCGGGATCCGTGATTTTTTGCAGACGGAGAGGTTGCCAGCCCAAAGCATCGAGTAGGGGTTGGACAAAGCACGTCTGGATGTCTTCCGGGAGGCACGCACTCTCCGAGTTCGACGCTGGCTGCCACAGTGAGCAAAACGTAGACAGCATAGACCGAGCCCTTTTCTCCCAATCCAGATGCTCGGACCATAGTTCCTCGAGGCTATCATCGGGGAGGAAATGAAGCGGACGGATCTGCGGAACCGTTGCGAGATGCGACATAGAATCCGGAGGGACTGCAGGAGACGCGGGGAACGTGTCGGGATCGAGGTCGCGAATATCCGAAAGGTTGAGCCAGGGTGCCTCTTCCCGCAGGGCGTCTCCGTGCGTAGCAAGCACACCGTGGACCAGAGAGTCTGGAACCGCAAAACTCAGATCTCCGTCAGGATTTGGCGTCGAAAATGGCGCCGGGGATTGCGTCGCAACACACCGCCGAGATCCATCCCGCATCTCGAGATCAACGACAGCGAACCCACCTTGCCTGGGGTTCCCCCCCTCACGAACCTCCACAACGCGGGCCACATCCCCATCGATACCCACCCAATCACCAGCTTCAAACCGGCTTTCAGGTTGGAAAGGTCGGAGATTGCCTGGAATAGGAGCGTGCTGACGCACGTGATCCCACAGGATCTGTCGAACCGTTTTGAGAGGATCGGTTGCAGGATCGCATCGCTGTAAAGCTTGTATCAGGAACTCGGAATCCATCGTAACCCTATGGGATTGAGAGAAGAAGGAAACCTGCTTGAATGACGACTGCCATCAGGATCGGGAACCCACACTTCGTTGAGTGCGAGTATACCATTGCTTATCAAAGCCGCAAATTTGGGTGGCCCGGAGTCGGTCTCGTAGACAAAAAGATATCCAGCAGACGGAGTTAATCTTCCGTTTCTGCGCTCTGCCGTGTTTCCTCCTCGGGGGGCTTCGCAAAACGTCGCTCCTCAAAGCTGATCGTCCCGTTATTGACGTGAATGATCGCCATGGATTTGATGGGATTGTGCATTTCATCGAAAGTCAGCCACCCAGATACCGTATCAAAAGAGGACGTCTCGAGGATCTGGCTCACACCGTAAGGATCAGGATAACCTGCAGCCTCAACAGCCGCAAAGAGCACGTTAGCCGTGTCGTAAGCCAGCGTAGCCAATGTATCCGGGGGAACAAGATAGCGGGTCTCATACAGGGAAGACCATGTTGCGACGACCGATCGCGGCTCCGAAACGAAATAATGAACCGGAAAATAGCTGTCGTCAACGGCGCTCACGTCCAGGACGGGGGACTCCCATCCATCGCTGCCCACAATCGGTTGGAACATTCCAAAGGTCCGCGCCTGAGGCACCAATCTGTTGATCACAGAATAATAACCGGGCAGATAAAGTACGTCAGGATCGGCTTCACGTATCGGCTCCAAGACATCATAGAACTGCGAGGCATTCTGATCGTAAGTCTCTCGTGCGATCACCTCGCCACCCTCGCCCTCGAAAGCTCCCCTGAAAGCAGCAACCAGCGCCGAGCCATAGCCCCCTTGTTCCGCATAGAGAATACCAGCCGTCTCCGCGCCCAACGTGTCCGCGGCGAACTTGGCAGCGATGACACCCTGGTCGGGATCGGTGACCGGTATCCTGAAGACCAAGGGGCGTAAGGAGCCCGCGGCATCCTCGGTCAAATCGGCATCCACTGAGGCGGGACTTATCTGCAGAACCCCGGCCTCTGAGGCAATTTGTGCGACACCTTCGGAGGCGTCCGCGCAAACAGCGCCGATAATAAACAACATCCCCTCGTCATTGATGACCGACTGCGCCGCAGATCGAGCGGTCTGATAATCACATGCGCTGTCTTCCAGGACAACCCGTACCGGCTGGCCTAATACTCCCCCACGCTCGTTCTGAGCTTCAACCGCGAGCAAAATCCCATTTCGCACCGACTGTCCGAGACTGCCGTATGGATCGCCGAAAGGTGCAATGACCGCAAACTCGAAAGCACTGGTTTGCGGCTCGCCCCCAAACAATCCGCAGGCAGACAGAGTCCATACAAATAGACAGAGAACCAGCACAGCGACCCGTGTAGAGCATCTCGAGTGCAAAATCAACCTCCCTGGGTCTCGATCAAAAACTTCCAAGAGCGAGTGTGAATGACAAAGCAAAGGACCTCAAAAGAAAAGAGCGGGAGGATCAGAAACCCTCCCGCCAGAATCAATCCCCCAATACCGTTAACCGCCGAGATAAGCAGCCTGGACACTTGTGTTTTCGGCAAGCTCCTTTGCAGTTCCCTCCAGTTTGATGGCACCCGTCTCCAGAACATAACCGCGATTGGCCACAGATAACGCCATATGCGCGTTCTGCTCGACCAGAAGGATGGTCACGCCTTCCTGGTTAATCTCTTCGATAATATCGAAGATCTCTTCAACCAGGATGGGCGCCAACCCCATGGAAGGCTCGTCCATCAACAAAAGCTTAGGTTTGGCCATCAGCGCGCGGCCCACTGCCAGCATCTGTTGCTCGCCGCCAGAGAGGGTGCCCCCTGTCTGTTCGAGCCGCTCCTTCATCCGGGGAAACAACTGGAACACATAATCCAGCGATGCCCGTATCTCGTCAGGATCGTTACGTGTATAAGCACCCATATCCAGGTTTTCACGGACGGTCAACGGCGAGAAAATCCGGCGCCCTTCGGGAACTTGAATGACGCCCTTGCGCACAATGCTGCTCGCTTCAGCACCGGCAATATCTTCACCATCGTAGAAAATCGAACCGCGATCGACCGGAAGTAGCCCCGAAATGGTGCGCAGCGTTGTCGACTTACCGGCCCCGTTGGCCCCAATCAGGGTGACGACTTCTCCCTCATCCACGTGAAACGAAATCCCATGGAGAGCCCGAATGGCCCCGTATGAGACATAAAGATCGTTAACTTCTAACAACGCCATAGATCATCCTCTCGTTCGGCGCCCATCACAGGGATTATATCGCCTGCGCGTGGCGTCCCAGATAAGCCTCCACCACCTGCGGGTCCGTACGCACCTTATCAGGCACGCCGCGGGCGATGACCTCCCCAAAATCCATCACCGTGATCCATTCACAGATGTTCATCACCAACCGCATCCGGTGCTCCACCAATAACACGGTCAAATCAAACCGGTTGCGGATGAAGTGAATAAGATCCATCAGTTCGTCGATCTCCTGCGGGTTCATACCAGCCGCTGGCTCATCAAGGATCAGGAGTTCGGGCCGGGCCGCCAGGGCCCGCGCGATCTCTAATCTTCGCTGTAAACCGTAAGGCAAGCTGCCGGCGATCTCGTTCTGACGGGATTCCAGGCCGAAAATGGACAGGAAATCCTGGGCGCGTTCGGTCATCTCCGCTTCCTTTTCCTGGAAACGACGCGTATGCAGGACCGAATCCAGCAAGCTGTAACCCGCGTGAGGATGATAGGCGATCCTCACGTTGTCCAACACCGTCAGATCCGAGAAAAGACGGATATTCTGGAATGTCCTTGCAATCCCCATCTGGATAATCTCGTGAGATGCCAGGTCCACGAGCCCAACCCCCTTATAGCGGATGTTACCCTCACTGGGATGATAGACACCGGTAATAAGATTGAACACCGTCGTCTTACCTGCCCCATTGGGCCCGATCAAGCCGACCAGCTCCCCCTCGCGCAGAGTCAGATCGAAATCGTGGACAGCCCTCAATCGTCCAAAGAAATGGGTGACGTCGTCAACCCTTAGCACAACCGGTCGTGATTCGACGCCAGGCGACAGGCTTTCAGGTCGCCCATTCATACCGCCACCTCCCCTACGTCGGCCGAGCCCTCACCGGACTGGGACCCGACAGTGATCTCCGTCGACTTGTCCCGCTTCAGATCTGTCCGATCCTCGTCACCACCAAGAAGTGCGGGAATCTTCTGACGCAGATAAGCCATCTCCTGACGGCCCATAAGGCCCTCAGGGCGTAGCAACATCATAACCAGAAGAACCAGGGGGTAGACGACAAATCGCCACGTTTCAAACCCTGCAGGCAGATAGAGGCGCAACAATCCCTCGAGCAGCAAAATCCAGAAGAAGCCTGTGATCAGTGTACCGGTCATACTTCCAAGGCCACCAAAGACCACGATGATCAAGGGATTGAAGGATTGGATAAAATTAAACGATCCAGGATGCAAGAAAGCCAGGTCGTGAGCCCGAATCCCGCCAGCCAGACCGGCAAAAACACTGCCGATGACGAAGGCCAGAACTTTGGAGTTTGCCACATCGATCCCCACCAGCTCCGCTGCCCGCTCGTCCTCCCGCACCGAGACGATCGATCGTCCGGTGCTGGAATGAAGGAGATTGCGCATCACAACGATGATGAGCATCAACGAGAAAAAGACCCAGGGCCAGGTCGTCCATTGGGGAATCCCAATCATCCCGCGGGCCCCCTTCATCTCCGGAAAAGGCAGGATTGTATCCGTGTTATCCAACAAAACCTTGACGATGATCGTGAAACCCAATGTGGCGATGCCGAAGTAGTCGGATCCCAATTCCAGTACCGGAATGCCGAAAATGAAGCTCGCAATCCCGGCGGTCGACGCGCCGCCCAGTAATGCAATGAAGAAGACGATCGGCCTTGAGATGGGTTCGGGCAGGCCGCCCAGCCCACGCCCGATGACCGGCGAAAGAACCGGCGAAAGGAAACGCACCGCGATCCAGAAGGCCGACACGGTCGCGATCAGATAGAAGGTGAATTTGGTCATCACGTTGACCCGAAAGTAACCTCGCAGGAAGTGCCCCACCAGGATATAGAGACCAAGGGCCAGGAGTGAGCCGAAAAGAACCACTACCAGGCCAGAGGGGTCATCGTGGGTCCATCGCCACGTGACATCGGCGGCTGTATAGGCCCCAATTGCATAGAAAGCGTACTGCCCCAATGAAAACTGACCGTTGAACCCGTAAATCAGGTTCAGACCCAGGGCCACCATTGTGATCGCCGCGCCCCAGAAGAGAATCCCTCGCCAGAAATTGTTGAGAAAGCCCAAACTCAGGAGCAGCTGAACCACAACAAAGATAGCGAGTGCGCCTGCAAAGAAGGCGACGCTCGGTTTGCGTAATTGTTTGAATATCTTCATACCTCCACCTACACCTTCTCTGCCGGCGGCTCACCAAAAATACCTTGCGGCCACACCAAAAGCACGATGATTAAGAGGGAAAAAGCGATAGCGTCCCGCATCGGCGTCGAGATAAAGCCGGCGGCGAGCACCTCGGTCTGTCCCATAATGAGCGAACCCACAAACGCCCCCGGAATGCTGCCAATCCCTCCGATCACCGCTGCGACGAACGCCTTAAGTCCCGGGATGATGCCCATCAAGTGATGAACCTGTTTGTAGGCAGTCGCATAGAGCACACCAGCCGCGCCGGCCAGCCCACCTCCCAACGCAAAAGTCGAGGCGATCACTAAGTCCACATTGATCCCCATCAATCGCGCGGCAGGCTTATCATAGGCCGCTGCCCGCATCGCCTTGCCCAGGCGTGTGCTGCTGACCACATACTGGAGCAGTACCTGCAGCAAAATCGATGCGCTCATAATCACCAGCGTCACATTGGAGGCTGAGAGATCCCAAACTTTCCCCCCGGTCTCGATCTGTAAGCCGGCTAACGTCAGCACGACCCCCAGAAACCCACCGAATTGCAGGCCGAAGAGTAAAAGTGGATGGCGGGCCCGTGCTTGCGCGCGGGGATCACCCCGGCGACCCCGAATGTAGAATACAACGTAGAGCAACAGCGAGACCGCAAAAACGCTCCACATCACCATCATCAACAGAGGTGAGACGGTCCCCGCCGTATAGACTTCGACCTCGAAAGGCCGGGGATACGTGATGTAGTTGTTGGTATACGAGAACGGCAGCGCCCCAAAATACTCGAGAAAGAAAGAGACACCGACGGCGGTAATCAGGGACGCGATCCTCGGCTTGTTGCGCAATGGGCGGTAAGCAAATCGCTCGATCACGACGGCTAGCGCACCGGAAATCACCATAGCCATACCGATAACGGTCACGGTGCCCACGATCACAGCCAACCTCTCGGGAACCCCGGGTGCGACCCAGGTCAGCCAGCGGTGCACTCCCAGCGTGCCGATCGTGTAAAAACTTGTGAACGCTCCAATCATAAAGATATCGCCGTGGGCAAAGTTGATCAACTTCACGATCCCGTAAATCATTGTATAACCCAGGGCAATCAGGGCGTAGATAAAGCCTAACTGCAATCCGTTTAAGACCTGTTGAACGAAAACGCTTGGATTCTGCCAAAGCGCCCGACCGAGCACAAAGAGAATCAGCAGACCTCCCA
>CAYMAQ010000004.1:0-40681 GCA_964388385.1 uncultured Anaerolineales bacterium
TGTGAAAGACAAAGAAGTGGAGGAGAAACGTTTCATCATCCGCAGGCATTGGGATCAATTTCAGGATCACTTGACAGCTTTAGCATCCTCCTACAATACGCACTATACGATGCTGACACTCCAAGAGGCTGACGAAAACGAAGGGTAATCCACCTACCTCACTTACCAATTTGATCGGCGAACGATTCCGCGGACAAACGATTCCGCGGACAGATGATATATTTGTCTCCGACCAAAGTTGGAATATACTTGAACCCAAGTTTCCTTCAAAAACATCGAGAGATGAGCGCTCCTGGGAAGGAAACTGCTACGAACTGGGATCGCAGTTGCATCTGATGGACTGGCGGCAGAACCTGAGAGCCGGGCTGCCTGTGTGGCTCACGCTGACGCTTCAGAAGCCGAAAGCACGAAGCTTGGGAGAGACAGGCCCAAATCCTGGTTGGAGCAGGTGCAGGAAAGACAATCTCAATCGGCTCAATCTCCGCAAGGTGGTTGAGGCGCTGAATCAGCGAGCCCAGGAGATCACGCCCCCATGACCCTCGAAGATTTAGGAGACCCCATAGCCACGGGTCGAACAGCCGAGATCTACGCCTGGGAGGATGGATATGTCCTCAAGCTTTTCCATGCGTGGATGCCGACCTCCGCTGCGTATTATGAAGCACGTATCGCGCGGGCTGTCTACGAGACCGGGAACCGCGTCCCCGCCATCGGCGACATCGTGGACATCGACGGACGGATCGGCATCCCATACGAGCGGGTCGTGGGCGTCTCGATGATGACTGCGTTGGGACGGCAGCCTTGGAGACTCGGTCACTTCGCCCGCTGCTTAGCGGACCTGCATGCTGAGATGCACACGCGCCGAAATCCAGAGCTTCCCTCCCAAAAAGAGCGCCTGATCGCGAAAATTGAGGGAGCAGATCCGCTGCCCAAGTACCTCAAGGACAAAGCGCTGACGACTCTTGCCAACCTACCCACCGATGACAAATTGTGTCACGGTGACTTTCACCCGGACAACGTCCTGATGACGACCGAGGGCCCCATCGTCATTGATTGGGTGGATGCCACCCGAGGTCACCCGATGGCAGATGTCGCGAGAACGTCCCTCCTACTCAGCACAGGAGCCCTACCACCCGAAACGCCAAGGCCCATCCGTTGGCTGATATCCGGCATGCGTCATCTATTTCACAAGACCTATCTGAAGCGCTACCTGCAACTTACCCCGTTCCATCGTCAAGAGATCGAGGCCTGGCAGCCTTTGATTGCAGCAGCCCGCTTGAGCGAGAACATTGATGCGGAGCAAACCCACCTGATCGCCAGAGTCGAGACCGGATTATCCAGGAACTCAGGTTAGTCATTATAAAGCGAGGCGTGAGTTTCATATTTATTTTCCCGTCTAGGCGATGGTAGCTTCTATGATAGAATAACATATATCTGATATGGAGGAGAGAAAGATCCTGATGAACCCGCTTCACAGAAGGCTTCAAATTTGGCGCGAGTATACCGAGATTTCGGAAGCCGGACAGATCGCCCGGCGAGCTTTCGCGAACAACTCCTTCGATGGTGTGTTGACGATGGTAGGGGTCGTGATGGGAAGCTTCGTCGTCGGTGTGCAGGATGCCAAGGTGGTGCTGGTGACCGGCTTATCCACTGCATTGGCGATCGGTATCTCGGGCGGATGGGGCGCTTATCTCACCGAGTCTGCCGAACGCCGTCATGCGATGGACGAACTTGAGCAGTTCACTCTGACCGAGCTGCAGGATACGAAGATCGGTCGTGCTTCCCGGATGGCCGTGGTTCTGGTTGCCGCTGTCGATGGCCTATCTCCCTTCCTTGCAGCGCTTATAGTCGTTATCCCCTTCTTCTTTGCGCCTTTGCTGCCCTCGATGGACGTTGTCTATTACGCATCTATTGCTATGGCATTGCTTTCGCTCTTTGGATTAGGCGTCTACCTTGGCAACTTGTCCAAGGAGAACGTCTTTCTCCTGGGTATCAAGACGACCATCGCCGGCCTCGTCTGTATGGCACTCAGCTATTTCCTGGAGCGGTTGTCCAGATAGCCTAAACGTTGAACGTCTCCCGTTGTCCAACATGGACCGGGTAGGAGCGTCCCGACAAAATCCTATGGAGTCAGAAGCTGCCAAACGCACCGTCCGTCGATCCGCCGCTGAAGATGTCCAGCACGACATTGTACTCGTCATCACGCCCATGGTCAGGAAGGAGTATCGATGAAAAGTATCGAGACCGAAAGACTGGTCATTCGAAACTTCGAGATCGATGATTGGCAGGATCTCCAGGAGCTCGTCCTTCAGCGTGAAGCCTCCGAATATGCCCCCTACGACCAGACGTGGCCGACCTCCGATGAGGAGATCAAGGGAGTGGCAGAGTGGTTTGCCGGCGGGGACAGCTTCCTCGCGGCGTGTCTCAAATCCGGGGATAAACTTATCGGGTTTATCGCATTAAACGAAGATGAGAACGAAGCGTGCAAAGCATACGGACTTGGCTACGGGTTTAATTTCGATTACCACGGCAAGGGCTATGCGACCGAGGCTTGTCGAGCTGTCCTCGACTACGCGTTTTCTGAATTAGGGGCAGAGCTCATGAATAGCGGAACCACAGCAAAAAACGAGCCGTCGGTCCGTTTGCTGAAGCGCCTTGGTTTCAAGAAAGTGGGGGAGCACACCGGATCATTCCGAACCGATGACCAGGGCGAACCCATTGAGTTCCTGGGATACACCTTCGAGCTATCAAGGGATGCCTGGGCGGCTCTCGAAAGCGATGAGGTTTCAGAGTAGCCCGTGAAGCCAAGGACCCCTTCGCTGCCCGACGTCATCCAGATCAATCAAAAGGTTGATACGTGGTTGCTGGTCTGGGGAGGCCCAGGCGACTGGCAGTCGGAAGTCAATCGAGCTGTTGAGCAGGTGAAGGCCGATAATCCTGATGCGCACACCATCCTCAGTCGGGAGATCGAGGGCGAGCGCTGGAGCCTCCTTCTCGTCCATTACTCGAAGGCTGAATGTGATGCGGTCGCCGGTATCCTCTGCGAGACTTGGACCTACGGCTTTGTCAACGCGGTGCTCGATCTTGCAGATCTCAACGATTCCTGACCTCTGCCAACGCGGGGACGTTGATAAAAGACCACTCTGGAGAAGATAGACGCTTTATGACACGCCTGCAGCGCTTTCTCAACCGAGACTCAGCCACCGCATTATCCGTGAATTCTGGGTCCTTTAAACGGGCGAGGGTCTCGACCGTCCTTATGCTTGTCGTATGGTTGACCCTTGTCGTCTTGACATCCACCCAACATGAACTCTGGCGTGATGAAGTTCGGGCTCTTTCGCTGGCCCGCGGAGCGGATTCACTGCTCGATCTCTACCGCCGCACCCAATATGACGGACACCCTTTCCTGTGGTTTTTGCTGCTCTATAGTGGGACAGTCCTTGTCGATACCCCTCTGATCCTCCCGATACTCAGCATCGGGGTCGCGTTCGCGGCGGTCACCCTGTTTATGGTCACCGCGCCGTTTGCCCTGTGGGTCAAATGCCTCTTCATCTTCAGCGCTTTACCCCTCTACGAGTACTCGGTGATGGCGCGAAATTACGGAATCAGTATGCTCCTGATGTTCCTCGCTGTCGTGCTTTACAAAGCGCGGAAGAGCCATCCGTGGCTTCTAGGCGTCGTGCTGGCACTGCTCGCCAACACCAACGTCCATTCAACAATCCTGACCGGGCTCTTCACCGGGATCTGGTTCTGGGATGAAGTGATCCGAAAGGAGAAGGAAACAGAATCCGCCAAGGTGCTCCCGTTTATCATCGCCCTGGGGATCATCCTCGGCGGCGTTGCACTGAGCATCCTATGGACGTGGCCCCGGCAGAACACTATTCTGACCAACGTCCACCGTACGTTCAGCACCGGCTCGTTTGTGAGTGCGTTGGAACGATCCGCCCTCAGCCCGCAACGGGCGTTCTACTTACTGATGCCGGCGTGGGCCGGATGGAGCATCGGCATTCTGATCCAACTGACGGTGCTGGGGCTTCTCTTCCGCCCGCCTCTTTTCCTTGCGGCTCTGGGCGCCCAACTCGCCCTGGGCAGTTTCTTTCAATTGGCCTATTGGGGCGGATACCGGCACCAGGGCCTCCTCTTGATCTTTCTGATCTCCTTATATTGGCTCGCCTTTGCCTCTGATCGCACCGACCGCCTTTCAAAAACGGCCCGTGGATTCCTCACCGTGGGCTTCACGGCACTCCTGATCTTGACAGCGGGTAATATCGCGAGGTCCGGGGAACGGATCTGGCGGGACATCAACCGGGATATGAGCTCGAGCAAGGCCTTGGGAGACTTTCTAAGCAATTCACCGGTGTATCAGGATGCGATGATCGTTCCCGAACCAGCCTATCTCGCCGAGTCGCTGCCCTATTACGCCTCCAACCGTATCTACTTCCCACGGGAGGGCCGTTTCGGCACAACCGTGTCTTGGACGACGGCGGCAAGTTCGTATATGTCCCTGGGAGATTTACTATCGGTCGCCCGCGATCTCAAAGCCCGGCATGACCAACCCGTGCTGATCCTCTACGGGCATCGGGCTCGTATCCGTCCCGTGGCTTTCGAGAAAACGTACTCATACAACAAGGTCTTTACCTGGACGCCCGAACAGGCGGCAGAATTCAAAGCATCAACGGTTCTCGTCGCGGACTTCAAAGAAGCTGTTAATGATGAGAAGTATGAGATCTATGCGCTGAAAGAATAATCGATTTTGATGGATGATGAACGCCTAGCGGCCTGCAAAGCCGTCCCGGCACTCAGACATAAGGAGCCTGATGTGAACTCGGAGAAGAATGAGAAGTCCTGGGATTTCGATAATTGGGCGCACCGATACGATGAGGTCGTGACTGCGGATTCTCAGACCTATTATGCGCGGTACGACGAGGTGTTAGATGCAGTCGTGGAGATCGCCAAGCTGTCGGAGGGCAGTAAGGTTCTCGACATCGGGACAGGAACGGGGAATCTCGCACGGCGGTGCCTCGATCGGGGTGCGAAGGTCGTCGGGCTTGACCCATCAACGCTGATGTTGGCACGGGCCCGCGAAAAGGTCGGAGACCATCCAAAGGCGGAGTTTCAACAGGTCGACGATCCATTTCTGGATGTCCCCTACCCCAATGCGACCTTTGACGCGGTCGTCAGCACCTACGCGTACCATCACGTACCCCATCGCCTCAGAGCGGACAGCGTACGCGAGATGGTCCGCGTCCTGAAACCCAAAGGGCGTTGGGTTCTGGGAGATCTGGTCTTTGAGAATGAAGCAGCGGAGAGCGAAGCGTACCAGGCGCATCGCTGGCTCGAGGAGGAGTACTTTTCCCGCATCGACGACCTCCGCACGGCGTTTGCGGACCTCGATATAGAGCTTCAGACGCGCCAGTTTACACCGGTCACCTGGGTCCTTTGGGCGGTCAAACCACCCTCTGAAACCTGAAGGAATGCAATTTTGTGACGCTCCTCACAGGAGGAGATCATACAATCGTATCGACAAGAAAAAAACCTAAGACCCAACCACAGAGGAGGCATTGATGACGCAACCCATCGTGGTGATCGGAAGTTCCAACGTCGATTTCATTATGAAAATGGACCATCTGCCGGCACGGGATGAGACCGTGACCGATGCGACGTTTATGCAGACCTTTGGCGGCAAGGGAGCCAATCAAGCGGTTGCAGCCGGACGGGCGGGGGGCAACGTGATCTTCGTGAACTGCGTCGGGGACGATCCTTACGCCGAGGAAATGATCGCCGGCTTTGATGCGAGCGGCATCCGCACAGACTACATAGTCCACGAACAAGGCGTTGCCAGCGGTTCTGCCCTGGTGATGATTGGCGAGGGTGGTCACAATTATCTGTCGGTCGCGCCGGGTGCAAACGCCCGGCTCACCCCGGACCGGGTAGACGCGCTGCGCGATCTGATTGCCGGCGCCTCCTACGTGCTGATGCAGTACGAGATTCCCAGAGAGACCATTGAACGAACGCTCGACATCACCGCAGAAACGGGGGTACCGGTCGTATGGAATTACGCGCCGGCCAACCCTTTCGACGTCACGTATCTCGACAAAGTGGAGATCGTGATCGTGAACGAGCCGGAAGCTTCGGCGCTCACAGGACTTGAGGTCACGGACATTGAGTCCGCCGGGGCGGCAGCGGTCAAGTTACAGGAATTGGGGGCTGGCACCGCCATTGTGACGCTGGGCGAAACCGGCTCGGTAATCGCAACCCGCGAAGACGGCGTCACACACGTCCCTGCTTTCCCGGTCGAGGCCGTCGACACCACCGCTGCAGGCGATACCTACTGTGGATGTCTGGTTGTCGCTTTAGCAGAGGGCAAAAATCTTGCGCAGGCTGTACGGTTTGCCGGCGCCGCAGCAGCGCTCTGCGTGCAGAAACTCGGCGCCCAACCCTCGACCCCGTGGCGTGAGGACATTGACGCGTTCCTCGCCGAGCGGAGTTGATACCGGTTTGATAGATAGGGAGAGATACAATGATCACATATGAAGCATTTCTACGAAACAGTGCGGTGCCCAGACAGGTCATCGACACATTCCTTGATCAAGATCAGGCCTCGTGGGCTCAATTCGATCCGGAACTTGGCTACATCCTGGGCAACGCGTTGACCCCGGACGGCATAGATGGATCGCTCGCCATCACAACGTCGCAGCCCAACGGGGCCAGAACCTCGATGATCTACCGGGATCACCCGGGTCGCATCAATACCTACGGGGACAGCTTCACGCAATGCTCTCAGGTCAGTGATGGCGAGACCTGGCAGGAATACCTTGCCGCCCATCTGGGCGAGCCCATCCGAAACTACGGCGTCGGCGGCTATGGCGTCTATCAGGCCTATCGGCGAATGCTAAGGACGGAGCAGACGGAGGATGGCGCGGACTACGTTATCCTCTATATCTGGGGCGATGACCATTTCAGAAGTGTTATGCGATGCCGTCATACCGTCATCTACCCGTGGTGGGACGATCAGGGGGGATTTGCTTTCCACAACAACTTCTGGGCTAACATCGAGATGGATTTGGAATCCGGTCACTTTGTGGAAACAGAAAATCTACTGCCAACGCCGGAGTCGCTTTATCGGATGACGGATCTCGATTTCATCGTGGAAGCCCAGCGCGACGACCTGATGGTACAGTTACATGCTTTCTCCCAATACGATCCGCAGAGCATCGATTTCGAACCCATCAATACCTTGGCCCGTATCCTGGGCGTCCCCGCAGTCGACGACACGGACGTAGAAACGTTGGCAGCCTCGATAAAACGGATTGAGCACGCGTACGGCTTTGCAGCGACGAAACTCATCATCGACAAAGCGGTGGCGTTCTGTGAAGCTCACGGCAAAAAGCTGCTCTTCTGCTTGTTGTGCCCCACCGCAACCCGACAGCTGCTCCACAGTCAGCCGAGGTACGAACAAGCGATCGCAGACTACCTGCAAGCGAAGGATCTGCTGACTTTCGATATGAACCTGGCCCATTTGGACGATTATCAGGACTTCAATCTTTCCGTCGAGGATTATATGAATCGGTATTACATCGGTCACTATAAGCCCATCGGCAATCACCTTTTCGCCTTCACCTTAAAGGATACAGTCATCGAGTGGTTGGACCCCAAACCGGTCACCTACGATGAATCCCGCCAACCCGAGTTTGATTACACAGGATACCTACCCAGATAACGGATAGGATTAATCGAAGTCGCAGGTTTACGGATCTAATCATAAGTAAAGGAAAACCCTGATCGCATGATCCAGTGGCAGTATCATCCTTACGTCGCACTCGTGCTCGCCTCCGCCGGGGTTGCCACCCTGGTCGCAGCTTATACGTGGCAGCGTCGTCGTGCTCCGGGGGCGAAACCGCTCGCCCTTATTATGCTCCTTATCGTGATCTGGTCTATGGCGCTGGGCTTAGAGGTCGGCGCTCGGAACCTCCCTACCCTCCTGATAGGCCTCAAACTGGAAGTGGTTGGATCCTATTCACTGCCTGTTCTATGGCTGCTATTTGCGCTGGAATATACCGGAAAAAGGGAGTGGCTGACGCCCGCAAAGATATTCGTCCTGAACATCGTACCTGGAATCACAATTGCCCTGATTTGGACGCTCGATAGGAACACCCTGGTTTATACAGATGTCTGGCAAAATAGAGGCACCGATCCCTGGACGTTGGGATGGACGCCCGGCATTTGGTATTTCGTCGCCATGCTCTATAACAACCTTCTTCTGCTGATCGGATCGATCGTCTTGCTACGGCAGTTCACCCATTCTCAACGTCCCTTCCGGGAGCAAATCGGGACGATGTTAGTCGCTGTAGCGATACCTTGGTTGATGATGTTGCTTTATCTATTCGAAGTTTTTCCCCCTACACTTCCCGCTGGACCCATCGCATTTGCTCTCGCCGGCTGGCTTTTAGCCTGGAACCTCCAGAGACATAAGTTGCTGGACATCGTCCCTGTAGCCCGCGACAGACTCGTGGAGCAGATGCGTAATGCGGTCATCGTATTGGACGCGGAGCGTCGACTGGTCGATGTCAATCCCGCCGGACGGGATCTACTGGGTGATGGGGACGTTTCACGGATCGGGCAATCTGTGGATGATATCTTCTCCCCAACGATCGCGAGTCGTCTGTCTATGGACGCCGCAGAATACACTATGTCTGTAACCTTGGATTCCAACGAGAAAGAGCGTTGGTACGATCTGCACATTGCACCGCTACATAGGGATTCCGATCCGATTGAGGGGTGGATCCTATCGTTCTACGACGTCACAGAGCTTCGGATCGCCAAGCAGCAGGCAGAAGCAGCCAACGCCGCCAAATCTCAATTTATCAGCAACGTCAGTCACGAGCTACGCACCCCGCTTACCAACATTAAACTCTACACGAACCTTCTGAAGATCGGCGATGAAACCAAGCGTGAGGCCTACCTGAACGTTCTGTCTCGAGAGACCGCTCGCTTGCAGAAGCTCATCGAGGATCTCCTTCACATTTCAAGGCTGGATCTGGATAAGGTCCGATTTCAAACCCAGCCCATCGATGTCAACATCCTCGTCGAAACCTTGGTGAATGATCGGAGACGGCTCTTCGCAGAACGTGGTCTCGCGCTATCGTTCCGATCGAATCACCTCCCATCCGTCCAAGCCGATCCAAGATTACTGGAACAGGTCATCACCAATCTTTTGAGCAATGCGATGAATTATACAGCGGAAGGCTCGGTAACGGTTAGCACCGCGAAAATCGATAAGGAGGGGAGTGCTTGGATCACGATCGCGGTAGAAGATACAGGTTTGGGTATCTCGGAGAATGAGTTGCCGCGTCTCTTCGATCGCTTCTACCGCGGGCGTTCCAGTAAAGAGACACGAGTGCCAGGCACCGGTCTGGGATTGGCGATCAGTCAACAGATCGCCGAATTACATAGAGGGCACCTTACCTGTGAGAGTAAGCTGGGAGAGGGAAGCGTCTTCAAACTCTGGATCCCGATCACCTGAAGTCTCTTGCACCGCTCGGGTCCAACGTGACGTTGGACCCGAGCGGTCGTCAAGAAGGGTACAAGCAAGCTACGGCGCGGCTATCTCGGGAAGCGGTCCCGTGAAATCGGGATCGAACCACTTGAGGTGTTCCTCCTCCGCCTCCCATAATTCTTCGAAGAGCGCACGAATCTCGTGCAGCGGCAGCACGGACGCCGCTAAGGGATCGACCGCGCACGCGTGGAAGGCGGCCTCACGGTCTCGCTCAAGCACCGCCTGCACCGCAAGCTCCTGCACAGCCACGTTGGAGCGGTTGAGCGCAGCCAACTGGGCGGGAAGATCCCCGACGTAACAGGGATGCACGCCCCGCGCATCGGCCATACATGGGACCTCCACGCAGCATCCCTCCGGCAGGTTCGTGATCAGCCCTGTGTTCATCACGTTCCCATTAAAGCGGAAAGGCTCATGGGTCAACATCGCTTCCATGATGCCGGTCGTGAACTCCCGAGAGCGGCGCAGCTCCCCGACCGGCCCGTCCTCGCCCTCAATGCCGGTATCCTTCATCCATTCGCGCACTCGGTTAGCCTTGTCCGATATCTCACGGCGATCCAGGTCAAAGCGCGCCATAAGCTCGGGGGTCCGACGGAAATAGGGCAGATACTCAGAGTTGTGACGGCTGCTCTCGGTCACAAAATACCCGAAGTGCTTCATCATCTCGAACCGCACCGGCTCTTCGGCATAGACATCTTCATCCGTCATCGCTTCCCGAAGTGCCGGATAGAGGTCTTCCCCGTCACGCTGCAGCTCGAGAATCCACGCCTGATGATTGATCCCGGCAACCCAGTACGAGACCTCCTCGTACGGGACGCCGACGAAGCGCGCGAGTTTCTGCGTCGTCCCCTGGACCGAGTGACAGAGTCCTACGTTGTCCACCGTAGAGTCGACCGAGTGCAGCCACGTGAGCATCGCCATCGGGTTGGTATGATTCAGCACAAACGCATCCGGGCAGAGATCTTCAATATCCCTGAAGAACTGATGCTGCACCGGTCCGGTCCGCAGGAAACGGAACACGCCTCCGACCCCGACGGTGTCGGCTATTGACTGCTCAATCCCGTACTTTTGAGGAATCTCGATCTCTGATTTATAGGGCTCGCCCCAGTACGCCCCACCTCCCACGGAGACGGACGTGATCACAAAGTCCGCACCTGGAAGCAGCTCGCGGCGATCTGTTGAGGTCACCACCTTCGTCGGCAGCTCGTATCGCTCGATCGTGCGCTCCACGTATCGGGCGACCTTCTTGAGACGTCCCGCATGGATGTCGCAGAGGGCAATTACCGAGTCCTGAAGCGCCTCCCTGGACATAATGTCCACCGAAAGCCTTCCTCCAAATCCACTGCCCGCACCGATAATGACAATCTTGGTCATCGAACAATCCTTTCTCCTAACCTGGGGATCTTGAGTTCAGTACACGCCGATCGCCGGCATCGACAACCCCTTACCCTTCATCCTCACCCGGCAGCGGGACCGGGGTCGCATCTTCGGTCATGATCGACCAATCCATTAAACGTGCCCGCATCTCCTCAATGACCTCATGATAAACTTGATCCTGGGCCACGTTTGTCAGTTCCCAGGGATCCCGCTCCAGATCGTAGAGCTCGTCAAGATCCCCCATGGGATCGTAAACGTATTTCCAGCGCCGTGTGCGGGCCATTTTCCGCCGACCCTCGGCCTCTCGCCACTGGAGAGAGCGCATCAACGCCCGGCGTCCATAGGGCTTAGGAAGCTCGACCAGATCTTTTACCCGGAATGGAGGGCCGCCGGCTCCATACTCCGAGAAGGTGATCTGGCGAGGTGCCGCACCGGCAGCGATCGGGAGCCCCTGCCCGTGCATCGAATGTGGGATCTCTAGACCCTGAAGTTCAAGCAACGTCGGAACGATATCGACAAGATTGGTCATGCTGGCGTCTCGAACACCTGTAGCCACGTGACCCGGCCACGAAAGGATGAGGGGCACCCGCGTCAAGCAGTCATAGAAGACGCCCCCCTTGCAGGACATACGGTGCTCACCGCTGAAATCTCCGTGATCGGCGCAAAAGACGACGATCGTATTCTCGCGAAGGCCCAGCCGGTCCAGAGCATCCATGATCTGCCCCACTCCGTAATCCACAAAACGGACCATCCCGTAGTAAGAGGCAAGGAGGCCGTAGATATCGTCCATCGCGTCCTCTTCCAGGCCCAGAATCTCGTGCAGCACCCGATTCCGCTCCGGGCTGGTGACGTCAAACTCCCCTTCTTTCCACGGAGGTAGGTCAATCACATCCGGCGTAAACATCCGGGCAAACTCGGTGGGTGCCACCCAGGGCTCGTGGGGATCGGGGAACGAGACCCAGAGGGCAAAGGGGCGATCACCGAAGGTCTCTAAATATCGCACAGCCTGGCCGGCAAGCACCCCCGTGAGTTGATTTTCCAGGGGGGTATCGTCGGTCGCGTATCCGAAGCGGGGACTCTGTTGGGGCATATTCCGGCGCACCTCAAATCCCTCCCGAATTGCCTCGATCGGACGCCACCAGGATAATCCTTGGGTCTCTGCCGTCTGTGGAATGCCCCCGCTACCCACGACGTTAAAGACGTCGAAACGCGCAAGATCTTCCTGGGTCTCAAAGCAGTGATTTTTGCCGATGAGGCCCGTGTGGTAACCTGCGTCTTTCCAGAGTTTGAAGGCGTGAAGCTCTTCGGAGCCCATCAGGGTCTGATTGCGCCGGCTGCCGTGCGAATGCGGCCATTGAGAGGTCCAGAGCGACACGCGGGCGGGCACACAGAGCGGATGCGGGGTAAAAGCGTGCTCGTAAAGAACACCTTCCTCCGCCAGCCGCCCCAATGCGGGCGTCTCACAGAAAGTGTTGCCGTAGAGGTGACTCGCCGTCGCCTTCATCTGATCGCTCATAATCACGATCACGTTGGGTCGATCAATATCTGCTCTCCCTCTCTCTGACATACCTTAACCTCCTGCGTAAGCGCGTAGCTTGCTGTACAGTAAGCGGAAGGTCCGATCGCGATCGACATGATAGCATCGGAGGATCGAGCCTTGGGTGTTGTTGAACTGATACGACAGATCCCACCCAACCTCAGGACAAGGCGTAACGTCCCAACACGCCAGATCGGGATCCAGCAAAGCCGCAACGTCTCCCAGATCATAGAAGCCCTTGCGGGGATCAGCGTACCATGCTTCACGATGCCGGTACGTGTGCAGATACGCACCTAGCGCTCCGTGGGGTGCAACCTCACGCTCGGATTCCTTCATCGGACATCGAAGGTATGTTCCGGTGTCGAAAAGCACAAAGGGAACCGGGGAGTGGAAGAGCAGCCGAGCCGCGCGGACGTCCCCAAACACGTTGAAATTGTAACATTTCTCAGGCCATCGAGTTCTGAAGTGCCAAAACGCGATCACCCGATCGACGATAGAGGGCTCCTGCAAGAGCGCCGATGCCATATCCGTCGCTGCACCTAACCCTACCACCCAGAGCGGGTCATCCGGCGTCGAGGCCAACGCACGTTCGACGATGAAGTCTACACCTGGTGACGACGAGGGCTCGAACTGGTATCGCATCGGATGGGAGCCGGGATACACGGGCCATTGATCGGTCATGCCAGCCTTCTCAAGGACAGTCTCGATCTCCGCGACCGATCGACGCACACCGTCGGGTCCGCCCCCAACATTATCGAAGTTCGCGCCGACGAACCCTTCAATCTCAAACCGCTCCGGCGAGAGGATCGCAAGCGCAATCGCCCATTGGTCATCGATCTCGTTCTTGGCATCGCTGTCAATGATTATCCGAATACGTTCCCCCTTGGAAGGGATTACCGGCACCTTACGCTCCGGCGGATCGATAGGAAACTTGCGTCTATTCCCTGAATCCGTCATCTAAACTCCTTATCAGATCTCTGGAAACATCGTTGACTTCGTTAGGTCTGCAATCAACACATTAGAACCCACCAAATGAAAAACGCAGCCCTGACGTCAGTCTAGTTCTGTAAGTTTGGTTGTCAAGGTCCGCATGCGCTGTCCGGGACAATTTTTGATGCAAAATCAATTCGGCAAGCGACCACCCGCCCAGAGAAGCAGCAGCTCTCAGACGAAGTGGAGGCGGTAGAAGGGTGCTCCCAACCTGTTCTAAACCAACATAAATCCAACGTTTCCAACGGAACTCAACGCCGCGCTTGAAGCAATTCCCACTCTGTCCTGGCCTTTCTCTGTTATCCTGAAGATATACATAGATTGAAATATCGAAAACCGGAAAGGAGATATTCTCGATGTTAAGATCAAATCGATGGGTCATTGTGAGCGCTTTGCTTGCGGTCCTGGGAGCTGCGTTGGTATTATCGACGGGATGCACCCCCCCAACGTCGTCAGCAAAGGCGATATCCGAGGATGACTCGACAATCCGTAGTATTCAGGTCAGAGGTCGGGGCACAGCGGGCACCCAACCCGATGTCGCTACGCTGCGCTTGGGCGTCCAAACCGAGGCCGAAACTGCCGACGAAGCACTTGCTCAGAACAACGAGAGGATGCAATCCCTGATCGACGCGTTGGAAGAGGCGGGCGTCGCCGCGGATCGCATTCAGACTCAGTCGGTCCGGTTACGTCCTCGTTATGAAGAATCCCAGCCCGAGGGAGGCTCCCGGGAGCTCAGCGGATATATGGCAAGTAATATCGTTGAGGTTCGCATCGAAGATCTTGATGTGTTAGGCTCGATCCTGGATTCAGCGGTCCAGGCAGGCGGCAATCGGGTTGAAGGCATCCAATTTGAGATCAGTGATAAGACCGAATTGCAGGATCAGGCCCGAGAGGCCGCGTGGGAGGATGCACACCATAAAGCTGAGCAGCTGGCCGCTTTGGCCAATGCAGAACTGGGCACAGTCGTGCGTATCAACGAATCAAGTAATCTGCCCCGACCGGTCGTCCGGGAGGAGATAGCGATGGACAGAGCCGCTGCCGTCCCGGTCGAGCCCGGCACCCAGACCGTTGAAATTGAAGTAAACGTCGAATGGGAGATCCGATAACAGAAACACACCCAGCGTGAGAACAACCAAGTCATAAGGAGAAACGATGAAGTACAGATGGCAAACACTTGTCTTGATCACGGCGGTAACCCTATTGATAGGGATCGGATGCACGCCGCGGACGACGGAACCGGTGGTCGCAGTCGCTCCCCAGAACGTCCCCCCTGGAAGCGTCATTCAGGTGACCGCTGATGGTTTCGGGGCCAACGTCGAAGTCCAGGTCGGAGCCGGGCCGAGGGACGCCGGTTTCGCCGTCGAAAAGACGGCTCAGACCGATACAGATGGCCACCTGGCGACCGAACTGACCCTCCCTGAGACGGCCCAACCCGAAAGCCAGTGGGTCGTCGTCGCTCGGGAAAATGAGGCAGGAAGCGCGGAGGTCACCTCATCCCCCTTTGAGATCGCAGCAATCACAGCGACGGCTACGGTCCCTCCTTCCCCCCAACCGACCGAGACCCCGGTGCCAACCAACACACCTGAACGATCGGCCGAGGCCGTCATCTCACCGGTTAGCGGTCCGCCGGGCACCAATGTCCATCTCGTGGGTTCCGGACTACCGCCAAACACCACGGTGCAGATAGGCGTGGGACGCGCCGATTCAGAGTACGACATTGTTCAGAGTGCAGTCACAGATGAAAGCGGGCGGATTGACACCCGCGTCATCATACCCGGGTTCGCTGATCCCGGGGAACGATGGGTCGTCGTCATCGACGCGAGGGAGCCTGACATCACAGTGGTTTCTAACGAGTTCACGGTGACCGGGGAAACCGCGGACGCAACCGCTGCCATCTCACCGCTAAGCGGCTCACCGGGTACTGAAGTCGCGGTCAGCGCGTCCGGCTTACCGACCAACGCCCCACTCGAGATCGGGGTTGGTCCCGCAGGATCCGAATATGACGTCATCGCGACCGGGCAGAGCGACACAAGCGGCGAATTCAGCACGCGGCTAAGGATACCCGACGATGCCGAACCCGGCGAAGAGTGGGTCATTGTCGTCAGCACAACCGATCAGACAACGCAAGCCGCGTCCGAACCCTTTTTAGTGACAGGCGAAGTGAATCCGCCCACCGTCTCCATCGCTCCTCTGAGCGGTCCCCCCGGAACGCAGGTACAGGTGACTGCCAGTGGATTCCCCGCTAACACGGAAGTTCAGGTCGGTGCGGGCCGTCAGGACTCGGAATTCGGCGTGACCAAGCGAATGGATACGGATCCGCAGGGGCGCATGACGACGTCGATCACAGTACCCGATTTCGCTGAGCCGGGCGATCCTTGGGTTGTGGTCGTGCGCGTCGTGGCTCAGGGAGGAGCACGAGCTTCGTCAGACACTTTCCAGGTTACACAACCGGAGAACCTCTTCGAGCGTACAAACATCTATCTTATTGCCCTCGAGGATAAGGGGGAGTCTGGCAAAGAGATCGGATGTAACGATAGTGTCGTCCCGGTGGAGATTCCGATCGAACCCACCATCGCCCCGCTGACCGCAGGACTTGAAGCCCTGCTCGCGATTGACAGCCGGAACTATGGACAGTCGGGCCTCTATAATGCGCTGTATCGCTCGGATCTCACGGTCGAATCTGTTGACATCCGAGACAGCGAAGCTGTGATCCGGTTGAGCGGGACGTTTGAGATAGGCGGTACGTGCGATGCACCCCGTGTTAGGGCCCAGCTTGAGGAGACGGCTCTGCAGTTCTCGACCGTGGATAGCGTATCAATCTTCATCAACGGCGATCCGCTGGAAACATATCTAAGCAGACGGGATGGAGGATAGAAGACCAAGGTCACAATCATCGGCACGCAATAGCCCCCGGCTCGATCGCCAGCTGCCGCAAGACGCAGCAGCCGGTCGCGAGTTGGGGGCGTCTCTACCCCCCCGTAGAAGCACCAAATCTCGATCTTTTAGTTCGCTTTCAATCCAACGGCGGTCGATAAACGCGCAACGCTCGCACCGGCAGATCCGCCGCGCTCCGTAGCGTCAACCGGTGCGACCCGTTGGGTAAGCCCTGAGCCAACGTCACGGTCCTGTCCAGGGACAGGGTCTGCTCCACACGGTCCACTCCCATCCGGCGGATTGACCATGGGATCCGATCGCCCGCCTCAACCGACGGGAGATTCCCAAAGAATCCGGGAGATTCCCGAACAAACCACGCTTCCGATTCGATCACCACCTGCTGGTTCTTTGAGACAAAGCGCGCCGTGCTGATTCCCTCCCCCTGTCGACCATGAACCTCACTGTGCGCCTCAAAGCACACGACATTTCCATCGTCCTCGACATCCTCCACGCGCAACTCCCACTTTCCGGGCTCTGGAGCGGGACCGAGATCGATGCGGACAGGCAGACCGACCTTCGGAGGCCAGGGTTTATCCAACCATGGGCGTTCCGCCACGTGAACGGCTTTCCATGCAGAGGGAGACTCCCCGTCCACGAGCACGTCCGCTCCGATCCAGCGCCCCCCTCCAACCAGATCGACACGATTACCCTCGAAACCTACCTCGACCGTGGACGTCGATGCATTGAAGTCCTTCCCGGCTTTCAAAACACCCACCAGACCCTGCGTGTCTCGATCAAAATCCGGATTATGGATGAGGTGCGCCTCAACAATCGCGGCCATCAACGCATTACCCCGACGGTTGAGGTGCACGTTGTCGCGCAGCAGTGCCTCGGGCTGGAGACCCTTCTCCTGGAGATATCGCTTCCAATTGGCGCGCACGTCGATGAGCGCCAGATCGTACTGCTCACACAGCGCGGGCAACCATACCTCGGCGTGCTCATCGCGCCACGCCTCGTCCTGTCCGCCAACGTAATGATCGGTCTGAACCGCGATTTCCGCCGTCGTCTCCCGTCGCATCGCTTGAATAATCGCCTCGTAGTCGTCTCGGGGGCCGTAATCGTGAAACAGGATCAGATCCGGGTAGAAAAGCCGCGCGTCATTGGCTGCACATTGCAAGAGACGGGTCGCGTGAAAGCCGCCGATAGCCCGGTTTTCCATGACCAGATCTGCCTGCGGATAGGCCTCCTGAAGAGCATGCTTGACTTTCAACCACCACGCCTGCTTGCTGATGGATTGACCATAGACGAGCACCCGCACCTCGGAAGTGTGAGCGGAAGTACTGCCGGCCAACAGATGCATAGTCCGCGCGATATACCGACCGGGTTCTCCATTAGCATGACGGACATCAAATTCGATATCAAAACTCATCCTGGGATCCTATCACTCGGTCCACTGGGTGCAGGCAATCGGCCGACCCTCGCGCATGTCGGTCGAACAACTTCCGCACCGGATGCAGCGTACAATTTTATCCAATCGCCTCTCTCGGACTTTGAGGGGCCAGTCGGGATCGGCGATCAGCCCGCGGCCTATCGCCACGAGATCACCGCGCTCTTCGTTGAGCACCGTCAAGGCGCGGTTGATTTCATCCATCTCATTGACCGCGATCACCGGGACCCCCAATTCGACGAAGGGAGCCGAACGGTCGCCCGATCGCTCGTGACTTGCCGGGGAGATATCCAGGATATCGATGTCAGCATCGATCAACGCGCGCGCCAATGTTATGCTCTCCGCAATCCCGTATCCTTCACCGATCGGGGTGTGACGGTAGAGGATCAACCGCCCATCACCGATTCCCTCACGGGCCGCTTCAACCGTGAGAACCGCCATCCGTCTGCGATTCTCCAGCGAACCGCCGAACTCATCCTTCCGGCGATTCTGGACCGGTGAAAAGAAACGGTTGAGTGTGTAGCCATGGGCCCCGTGGAGCTCCACGCCATCAAAACCGGCTTCGTTGCACAGCATCGCAGCCCGCCACGTATAATCGAGGCTCTCCGCAATCTCCTGCGAGGTCAATGCCGCCGGCTTGAGACTCTGACCCAGCGGCGTCATAAAAAGCTGAACCGCGATAAGCGCGCCGGCATCGTGCACCGCATCCACCAGTGGACGAAGGTTCTCCGCCGTGAGGTCGATCCCAAACCGCTGGATCGGGGTCGCCTCTACAATGATCAGGCCCACACCGCCTCGGGCACGCCTGGCGTACCAGCGAATCCCCTCCGGTTGGGTGATATCCCGATGGCTGACCATCGGTGGCATCACGATACGATTGCGAAGTGTCCATCCCCGGATCACTAACGGCTCAAAAAGTGGCGCAACCTTCTGCCAGACTTCACTGTGCCCCATCTTCCGTTTCCTCCTCCCCTCGATCAACCCCAGAGATTCACTCTGTGCCTATTCGGCTGGGTGATCTCCAGTGGCGTAGAGCGAGCCAAACGTCCAGCGATAACCGGATCCCCAGAGCTCGCGCAGAAGCCCGACCTGACCGGAGTGATACGTCCAATGCCAGATCAAGTGCATCAGCACACCGCGAGGTGTAGCACCCCGTGGATCGTCAGGGATGGTCGCGTCCGGGTTCTCCAAGCTTGCTAAAGCGGGCCGCGTGACTTCGTCAGCCACACGATCGCACAGCGCGATCAGGTCCGGTACCTGATCCGGGAGCGGAGGGCGCTCGCCGGCTGGCAAGGCCCGCCCAGTAGGCTGAAGCTGCGTATTCAGGTCCTCCGCGACCTTGACGTCAGCCAGCCCGGACGCCCACCCGGCCTCAGCCCACGCCATATGAATCACCAGGGCCGCGATAGAGAGGGAGGAGCCCTCCGGTACGGACGTTAACGCGTCGACCGGCAGATCCTCAATCTGATCGTAGACGCGCGCCCGGAGTTCATCCAGTGCAGCCGAAGCCCAGCCCACAAATTCCCCTTGAGACCCGATATTTCTCTGCAGATCATATTGTCGGGGCCGTCCTTCTTTCCAATCAGCACGATTCACCATAACGTAACCTCCTCATCTTAAATTCGACGCTATCCTCCATCTATCTTAATGCAGGGATGATCTCGCTGCAATCGGAAGAACGAAGTAGAAACAACTGCCCTCACCAGGCAGGTCGGAGCTTTCCACACCAACCTCGCCCCCGAGACGGTCGACAATGCGGCGCACGATAGACAGCCCTAAGCCGGTTCCCTGGATCCGTATCTTTTCCAGGCGCTCAAAGGGCACAAAAAGGCGGGCCTGTTCTGCAATGGAGAGTCCGTCTCCGTTATCTTGAACCCAAAATCGCACGTGGTTCGAATCCTCATAGGAAAACCCCAACTCAATACGAGGAGGATCCCCCCCGTATTTGATCGCATTGCTGATGTAGTTGACCCATACCTCCTCAACCCATGGGGCATAACCGAGTACGACGGGCCAGGCCTCAGGCACCACTAATTCAGCATCGGCAGCTTCAAGATAACTCCGCAGCCGCCTAAGAGCCTCCATCACGATCTCACTCATGTCAATGGGGCTCAAGGTGAGTGCCTCGCCGTCCAGACGGGTCATAAGCAGGAGTTCGTCGACAATACTCCCCATCTTCCTGGCGATCTGGGCCATATTTCCGGCTGCCTTACGAACCTGGTGCGGATCGAGCGTCTCATACGCCGTGTCAATGAGCTCCCCGTAACCGGTGAGGGTTCCAAGGGGAGCTTTGAGATCGTGCGCCACCGTGTGCGCGAACGCATCGAGTTCCACATTCCGGTTTTCGAGATGATGCGTATGGATACGGAGTTGACGCTCACTCTCCCTGAGCGCAGCTTCCACTCTCTTGCGCTCGGTGATATCGCGACCGACCACCAATCGCCCTACGGGCTCCCCGTGCGAGTCCTTGAGGGGAGAAATCTGCATCTCATAGACATGATGATCCCATCCCTCACCAATCGCAATCTCCTCGGTCACCTCGGAAACCTCCCGATAGGTGTTGAAGATCGAAGCGTATTGAGGCAACCGCTCTGAAAGCCTCAAGCCGATCACATCCGCGTCCACCAACCCCAGCATGCGCCGAGCTGCAGGGTTGATGTCGACGATGCGGTGATGCATATTGAGCACGATAACCCCCGTCTTCATGCTCTCGATGATCTGATCGCGTGCAACGGGAATCAGATCGAGAAGCTGGTATCGCAACACTCCCCAGGACATTGCCAACCCCGTCACGGTAAATCCGAAAGGAGTTAAGTCAAGATGACGAAAGGGTGTCACCTGAAAAATGGAGAGCGCATTGGCAATCCACGGGGCAAAGACGGCTAGAAACAGGGCGACGCCCTGGCGTCGGTAAGCGCGAGATCCACGAAAATGAGCCCATATGAGCAATGCCGAACCAGCAAACAGAAGACAATAGGAATAGATCGTATGTCCCCAGAACGCGGGCCCCATGACCGTGCCCAATATTGGAAAAGGTCCCCGCGTCTCCATCCATACTTCAGTGCGAAACTGAGGGTGCAGGGGATCGGTCCATATAAGAATCTGAGTGACGAGCGGATGAATGGCTAACAGCGCAAGCGTCCGGGGGGTGACAGCCTGACCTCGCCCCGTATGATCCATCACCAGAACGAACCAGGCAGCCGGAACGACAACGACACCGATATACTGCACATTGGTCCAGAAAAGCTTGGTCGGCAATCCGTCGCTAAGATGCGTCAGCACCGCAGCTAGAGACCACAGCATCACGGCAGTCATCAGGACAATAAAGGAGTAGACGCCTTTCATAAGACGTCTTGACCAAGCAGAGCCGACCAACGTGGCCGAAATCCCCACGGAGGCGATCAGTGGAAGGATATACGGAAGCCGTTGCCAAACCGAAGCCACAATACGTATCCCAGCCTGCCGCTCTCGCAGCACTCATCTCAAACGCCAGCCATTCGAACAAGCCCTGTCCTGAGACTCGAAGAGGCATCGTTGATAGCTTGCAGACCCTAAAATCATCCCCCCGACCCTCGATCAACAGCCAACCCTCCTGGCAAACCTCGTAGGTTGGGATGAAAGGGTCTACAATCCTATTGGATAATCCTATTCTACCTCGTTTAATCTTACACTCCAAGCGACCTCCCCCGCTCGATCTGACAGCAGTCTTGATGATTTCGAGTCAACACCATTGACGAAGCCGGGATCCTGCATACAATCCGGGTGGAGGGAGCCTTGAAAAAACGCGTGCGCTTTAACATACAATCGAGATTACAACTACCATCATTAAAAACATTCAGCCACGACACCCGGATGCTGATTGCAGCATCGGGCCTCACGGCTATCAGTTTCTTTGGCATTCAGATGCTCCTCACGAGTCTCTATCTCCTACGATTGAATCACGGACCTGAGTATCTGGGGCTATACTATTCCTTCGGAGCGCTCACTTTTATGGGTATGGGACTCCCAAGCGGCGCTCTGGGCAAGCGGTTCGGAACCCGCACAATTATGCTCGTCGGCGGTACCTTATGTGTGCTCGGGATGGCGTTGTTGCCCAGCACTGAGTTAATACCCCCGGTCATCCAGGAGAAATGGCCCTTCGTCTCGCAGATTGTGCTGACGACCGGATGGTCGATGTTCTCGGTCAACTTCGTTCCGGCATTGATGGTGACAACCACCGACGCGACCCGCGATCACGCTTATGCGATCAGCAGCGCAGTGCGGGAACTGGGTACGTTTGTCGGCACGCTCATGGGTGGATTGCTGCCCCAGCTCTTCAGTTCGGTCCTGGGTCAGGGCCTTGATACCTCCGGCCCTTACCGGATATCGCTCTTCATCGGTGCGGCACTCGGCCTTGGCGCGGTTATTCCACTCATCGGCGTTAGGGGAGGAAAAGCCCCGGCAAAACGAGAGACAAAAACGATTCGGGGTCGGGCGCCGATTCTGCCTCTCCTCGTTATGGCAGTCTACGTCTACGTGCGCCACGCAGGATGGGCCACATGTCAGGTTTTCTGCACCCCCTTAATGGACACGGAATTGAACTTGAGTTCCGCCACCATCGGGGCGATCAACAGCATCGGTCAGGTGATAGCGATGGTGACTATGCTGCAGCTTCCCCGGATGATTGACCGGTGGGGACACGGAGGCATTCTCCTTGGCAGCACCCTGGGGCTGGGAGTAAGCCTCATTCCCCTGGCAGTCTACCCACACTGGTCCTCTGCTTCGGTCACCTGGATCTTCGTGCGGGTGCTTTCCAGTACCTGGATCACCGCGCTGCAGGTCTTTCAGATGGAGTTAGTGGACGAGGAGTGGCGGTCCCTGGCTTACGGAGCCGTCGCGATGGCGATGGGACTGGGTTTCGGTTCCACGAGCTACTCCGGAGGATATATCGTCGCAGCATATGGCTATTCAACCATTTTTTGGCTGGGCGCTGCAATGAGCGGTCTCGCCACCCTGATCATCACCCTGATTCTCGGACACAAATCCACAAGAGAAGAACCCAAGCTTCTGAACAAACATCAATCTGCGCCTCCACAAACTATGGCAACCAGCCAAATCAAAGCTGGCCCGGATTGAACGGCAGCACAGTCTTTCAAATCTTAATCTGAACCTGCCGCTCCCCATTCACCATCCCTTCGTACTCTGCAACATATATACCAATACTTAAAATCCCACAATTTAATAGATAAACGTCTTGACAATTGCGTGTATTATTCGTATAATGAATTTAATAAGACGGATATATTCAAAAACATTGACGCCCACCGTCGTTCCATACTGAGTCCAATAACCCGTACCTTCACAGAAGTGAGGATAACAAAATGAAAACGCGAAAGTTTGCTATTGGCATAGTTGTACTTCTTCTGGTATTGATATCGGCGATAGGTGTTGCGGCTTACTCACCCATCCCCGATGATTGTCTAGACAGCGTCGAGATCGCCGGGTTTACTGTCTGCTTTGCAGGACAAGACGATAACAATGACGGCACAACCACCTGGACTTACGCGGTCCAGAGCGATGCTAAGAATAGCACTCCGGCATTGAGTCACTTCACCCTGGAGCTATGTCCGACGTTCTATCCCTATGTCGAACCGGGTCACGAAGACACCTATACAACACCCGGAAGCTACCAGACGATCACAGGTCGGGAGGGTATTCAGTATATCGTTGAGATCGGCACGGATCCTACCACAGGGGTCGGCGGCATCAAGTTTGAGGACGGGGAACCGCCTTTGGGCGAGGATGGCGCAGTCGAGATCGATATCTTCCAGTTCGATCTGCCGACACAGAACGTCGCCGTAGGCGAGATCAATGTGGGCGTCAAAGCTGCCGGCAGTTACACCGGCACCATCGACGGTCCAACGTTCCAGGAATCGGCGGAAGCGAGTGAGAACGACGCACTACTCATTAAGAGCTGCACGGAACCCACCGCAGTGCGGTTGGTCAATCTTCGAGTCTCCCACCTTTCGTTCTTTGATCGGCTGCTGAACTTCTTCGGCTTGTTCCGCCAATAACCAAGACGGGGACCCTTCACATCGGTTCCATCGAAAACGGCAAGAAGGATCGGGGGTGACAAATATCCCCCCGATCCTTCTTGCGGTCACTTATTGTCTGTTCGACCTCACGTCAGAATGGCGGCTCGTCCGCGACGGATTTCACCAACGCCGATGCGGCTGCCATCTCGGTCTCCGAACCGCTGATCCCCAGCCAGACACAACCCTCAGCACCGCCGATCCCACCGGCGGCTATCAATGCCGCCGTCGCTCCCGTCAACTGCGTCACCGCGTCGAGTTCGGTGATGACCTCCCCGGGAACGGGCAGCAGTCGCGGCCCCTGAGAACCCGGCGCATTGACCTCGATCGCCAGTTCGGTCAGATCGCCGGGCACCCGTTTCTCGACCCCCACCGGCATTAACAATCGCACGCGGCGCCCAACCACGACCTGGAGCGCCGCACCGATTGTCCCTGCCTCCGGATGCCCGATGTAGATTGCGGCTTTCCGTCCGGTAAGATCGAGGGCATTCGCCCCCTTCAACACAACGTCTCCCGATTTCAGATCATCCACCACATCGAAAATCGTCCATCCCTCGCGCCACTCGCCGTTGACGACAATCACATCACCCGGAAACTCTCCGCCCTCGGGAAGACGCCCACTCTCCGTCCGCGCACGCCCCGGCGGCAGCGTGATCCCACGAAAGAAACGACGACGCGAAAAGGATTCTTCCTGCCCGATCGTCGTTAGCAACGCCTCAGCGACGTAGCCGTTGGTCGTTCCCGCAATAATCGCGACCGTCCCCGATTCCAGTGCCGACTGCACCGCCGGGTGCTCGACTATCGCTTTTGCGATCAGCCGCTTGCCTGCGGCAGGTGTCACAATGAACTGCTGTATCGACATCTTCCCCTCCTTTGACGTGTATGATAGGGTCAGAATCTCCTCCAACCTCCCATTGACCCCGGTAACCTCCTATGCTAGACTCCACCAGGATGTCACTGGGCGTACAGATCCGGACATAAATGTCCACGATAGCTAGAGAAACACAGAAATAGTTGGGTTGTTGATGACTATGAATCTGATCATGAATAACTAAAACACTTCTGCGTTGCCATGGGCATCACGAAAAAGTTTAGTGATTCGTGTCCGGATCTGTAGATCCATAGTCTAACATCAGCGCACCCGTATGCAACCGAATACCTATGTTCGACTTGAAAGGATACCTATGACACAGACCGTATTCATCACCGGGGCCGACAAGGGCTTGGGCTTTGCCCTTGCCGAACGCTTCTTGACGGAGGGATTCCACGTCTTTGCCGGTCAATACGAAACCGACGTGAATATGAAACCGCTCTCGACGACATATCCCGATCGCTTGACCGTCGTGCCTCTCGACGTCACCAATCTTGACTCGGTCAAAAGAGCTGCCGAGACCGTGTCCCAATACGTCAATACGCTGGATATATTGATCAACAACGCCGGCGTCCACCTGGAGCCCGAGAATGCCCGGTTGGAGGCCCTCGACCTGGATGACGGTCACCTCGAGGCTTCGATGGACGTCAACGCATTCGGACCGCTGAGAGTCAACCAGCAGTTTCTTCCCATGCTCCGGGCAGGAGATAAAAAACTCATCGTCCACATCTCTTCAGAGGCAGGCAGCATCACCGATTGCACGCGCGTGAGTTGGTTTGCCTACTGCATGTCCAAGACTGCGCTGAACATGCAGTGCAAGATCCTCCAGAACTATTTGAAAGCGGAGGGATTCAAGATACTGGCCCTCCACCCGGGATGGATGCAGACCGATATGGGCAGC
Organism: uncultured Anaerolineales bacterium; assembly: GCA_964388385.1. Classification (GTDB taxonomy): domain Bacteria; phylum Chloroflexota; class Anaerolineae; order B4-G1; family SLSP01; genus PWVB01. The sequence continues at coordinate 25,619 of CAYMAQ010000004.1, forward strand.
CCGGATGCGGACTTTCCGCCGGAGGTGCCCGCCCAAGCCATCTACGATCTGACGACGCGTGAATGGAGCCCCACGGATCCCATCTATATGAACTATGACGGCAGCCTCCGACCCTGGTAAAGGCACATTCGACTTCGTCCGGGGGCGACCGCTTCTCCCCATCGCACTGAAAAGGGCCCGGCATACGTTGCCGGGCCCCTCAAGAATTTACTGATCCGCGCATGACTTCCTAAATATCCTAACATCCCCTATGGGATGCCCGAATTTGTTTAGTTTCATATGTTCGGATCAGCAGAACCTTATCCCTCAGCCGAGGAGCGTCTCCTCATCCTCACCCGCGCCGCCCTTTTCCTCCTCGTCCCAATCGATGTCCGCCAACTCTTCAAACGTGTGGCCTTCCCGCCATTTTGCGAAATCGGCCTCAATGGCTTCTGTCCATTTAGTGTCCATCTGGCTGGAGTTATAGATGCCCTCGCGCAACCGCTGGTGGCTGAACATCTCGCGCATCTGCGTGCGCTCGGAATGCTCCACCACGGCCTCCGCCAGATGCGCCGGGATAAAAAGGATGCCGGTCATCGTGCCCAGGATGACATCCCCGGGCATACAGGTCGCGTCCCCAATTCGGCAGGGGACGTTGAGACCCACCAGCGTCACGTTCCGGATCGGGGTTGGATCCACACCTTTGCAGAAAGTGGCGAAATTATCGATCTCTTCGATCTGCTCCGCATCCCGAATCCCACCGTAGATTACCTGACCCCGGTTGGTGCGCGACGCGATCGCGGTCGAAAGATTCGCGCCCGAATACGTACCCTCGTAGACTTTTCCAAAGAGATCGATGACAATCACGTCATCCTCGACCAACGTCTCAATCACCCACGAGTTCATGGCTCCAATGCGGCCTTCCTCTTCATGGCCGTAATCCATCAAGGTATCGTGAAGGTCCGGGCGCTGGGGGACGAAGACACCGGTCACGGCCCGTCCAACCAACCGTCGTTCGGGATGCAGACGCTTCCAATTCCCCTCAAACTGAAAATGATATCCCTCACGCCAAAGCACAGCCCAGGCCTCCTCGGTCCGAACCCGCTCCATCCGCCGCAGAATGTCATCAGGGACACGGGGACGACCATCCGGAAAACGCTCACCCTCCCATAACGGCGTGAGTTGAATAATATCCTCTCGATTATTGAACTTCATCCTCAATCAACCTCCCTCATCATACCTGAACACCCAGCCCAACACTATCCAGCAACGTGATCGATCGTACGATCGTCCGTCGCCATCCCAGCACAGTCTACGATCCGTTGCGGTCGGCCGATCCGATCGCGCTGAAAAGATCGAGATAATAGCCGCAGCGATCCTCGAAAGCCTCCGTCGCAACCTGACCGAACGCGTGATACGACGACTCGCCCGCGACTGCCGAGTCATGGATCCTCGAGCCCGCCGTCAAAAAGAGATCCGTCGCGACGTTAACCTTCGAGATTCCCTCGGCGACCACCGCACGGAACTGTGCATCGGTGCATCCTGAGCCCCCGTGCAGGGCCAGCGGGATATCCACCCGGCGGCGAATCTCCTTTAACAACTCGACGTCGATCTGAGGCTCACCGTCATAAACCCCGTGGGCCGTTCCGATGGCAATCGCGAGGATATCCACCCCGGTCTCCTCGATGAACATCTCCACAGTGTCGGGATCGGTGAAACCCTTACGCTGTCCCGCGACCTCCGCGTATTCACTCGCACGTCCGACGTGTCCCAGCTCTGCCTCGACACCCGCACCGACCGCATGCGCTGCACGGACCACAGCCCGCGTCGTCGCAATATTTTCCTCCAGCGGCAATTGGGAACCATCGTACATCACGTCCGTGAATCCACAAACCAGTGCCCGGACACATTGTTCGAAACTCTGCCCGTGGTCGAGCATCAGGGAAATAGGCACCGACGCCTCCTCCGCACGCACCCGGATATAGGCTGCGAGCGCTTCACCGTTAGGCCTGTCGAACACACCCTGGTAGAGCGCGATCATCCCGGCTGCACGACACGACTCAAACGCGTCCAGCATCCCTTCCGTACTGCGTGCATCCGCGGTGTCGTAAAGCGGCAGTGCATAGTGTCCATCCCGAGCCCGTTTGAGTTCCTCCAAAATCGAAACCAGTGGCATCTCTTCACTTCCTTCCTTGATCTCACTATAGATCCGAATGTAAAACATAAACTCTTACAGAACACCACCGAAGACGCAGAAATACTTTCGCATTCATGAGCGGATCCACAGAAACGATGCCCTACAACCGCACGTCAGGCGTCGCATCCGATCACGCATCCGCTGACCGTTTAGATCGGCCCGGTGCGCCCCCGCGTGCCTGCAAAAACGCCATCACCTCGTCGAACGTCGGAATCCCAGCCCTACCGCCCAACGCAGAGCACTTGATAGCTGAGACCGCCGTGGAAAAACGTGCGATTTCCCGCACATTCCACGCGTGGAGCAGACCCACGATATAAGCACCATGAAAAACGTCACCGGCGCCGGTGGTATCGACTACCGCGCAGGAAAACGCCGGCGTATGAAACTGCTCGTCGGGCGTGGCCGTGTAACTACCGTCCGCACCCACTGTCTGCACGACGATCCTCGGTCCCGTCTCAAGTGCGGCCTGACAGGCGGCCTCCACATCTTGCAACCCTGTCAAAGCCTCTACGAATCCATCACCGGAGATCAACACATCCACATATGAGATAAGATCTCGCATGCTCGGATCGATAGGCCCCTTCGTTTTGCTGCCATCGAGGACGACCGTTTTCCCGGCCTCCTGCATCCACTGCGCGGCTTGCATAGCCGCCGCCCGGTGGAATCCCTCCAGGTGCAGGTACGCCGCCGAGGTGATGTACTCACGATCCAGCTCCTCCGGTTTCAGAAGCGACCGCGCACCCCGATGCACGCCGGAAAAGACACGCTCACCCGTCTCCGCGTGGACGTGCACGATGATGACCTGATCCTCGGGTGCTTCACGGATGACCAAATGGCTGAGGTCGATCCCCGCCTCCCGGATCGAGCGCAGCTTTAAATCCGCAGCCACGTCATTGCCCGCCGTGCCAACAAAACCCACGCGCGCGCCCAATTTTGCGGCTGCGACCATCGCCGTCCCCACCGGTCCCCCGCCGTCGAATCCAAAATCGCGAACCCGGCTGCCATGCTCCCATGTGGGCATCTCGTTGAGACGAATCAGCACGTCCAAGGTCGCCATACCCAACCCCACAACTTGAAGCTGGGAATCGGGAACGGATAGTAAAGCCATAGATGATCCTACCCCTTCTACGAGTCCGGGAACCGTCCGGTTCACCGGAATGTCAGAAACCACCCAGCACACCCCTATCTGCGGATCCGCACACAAAACACTAAACGTTTCTGTGATATCCAGGGAAACTCAGAAACGCTTTAGTCATTTATGATCAGATCCATAAACGCAATGGGAGTTACCATAATCTATGTCACACCTTTGTCAAGCGCTTCCGAATAAGGATAAGGCAGTCTTCGTGATTTCCAAATCATATTCGGCGAACTGAACCGGAAAAAGACGGTTGACCCCCAACCAGGAACGGGTAGAGTGTGAGCACACACACCATTTACAGAGAGTCGATCGGCTAACTCAAGATACCACGCTGAAGGAGATCGCTTCGAATGAGAAAACGAACCCTTATCATCCAACTGAGTCTGACTGCGCTATTGCTGGTCTTGACCGCCTGCGGGATACTCCGTCCGGAGGCCGAAGCGCAATCGCTCACGATCCTCTACACTAACGACGAACACGGATGGATCGCCCCTGACGATGAAAACGCCGGCGGTGCAGCCGCAATGATGCAGCGATGGCGTGACGAGGAGGGCTACACGGACGACGGCCCTTTTCTCATCCTTAGCGGCGGGGATATGTGGATCGGACCGGCCCTTTCCACGTGGTTCGACGGCGAGCCTACCGTCGAGGTATTAAACAGGATGGGGTACGACGCAGCTGCCATCGGAAATCACGAGTTCGATCTCGGGCCGGACGGACTGCGAGAACGTGCGGCAGAGGCCGAGTTTCCCCTCCTGGCAGCCAATCTGCTCGACGCCAAAACCGGTGAGCAATCGGACCTGGCGCTGCCTTATGTGATCAAGCCGGTGGGAAATATACGGGTCGGAATCATCGGCCTGGCCTCCATCGGGACCCCGAAAACCACGATGCCTACTCACGTGGAGGGCCTAACCTTTGCACCCTATGCAGAAACCCTGGAAGCCATCGTACCCGAGGTGAAAGATGAGGGGGCCGATCTTTTGATCGTGATCAGTCATCTCTGCGATCGGGAGATGGAGGCCTTGGCCCAGACCGCCGGCGAACTCGGGATCGCGATGATCGGAGGGGGACATTGTCACGAGCGCGTCAATCGTATCGCCGACGCAGGGGTGCTCCTGGTTGAATCCCAGGCCTATATGCGGGCGTACACACGGATCGACCTCACCGTGGATCCCCGAACCGGCGAGGTGATCGAAAGTACGGCCCAAATCAAGGAGAACCTCATAGGGCCGCAGGACGAGGCCATCGCCGCCATCGTCGACACCTGGCAGATCCGGCTCGACGACGCGCTGGATCAGGTCATCGGATATACCGAGCGGGGAATCCGGCAGCGATCTCCGGAGATGTTCAACCTGGTAACCGACGCCTGGCTCGCTGCCTATCCCGCGGACATCGCGATGAGTAACTCGGGCGGATTCCGACAGGATATCCCTGCCGGCGATATCACGCTGGCCGAGGTCGTCGGCGTGCTGCCCTTCGACAATGTCCTCGTCGACTGCGAGCTGACAGGACAGGAAGTGATCGCCAGCTACCAGCATAGTGACCGCAACGTCGCGCTGGGTGGAATGCGCGCCCGCGTCGGATACGAGCGTCTCGACGGCACGCCCATCGATCCCACGGCCACCTATCAGGTACTCGTCAACGACTTTATGTACGCTGGGGGCAGCGGTTTCCGGTTCCAGGAGTACGACCCGAATGCCTACCATACCGGCATCGATTGGCGACAGCCCGTGATCGATTGGATCGCCGAGTTAAACACGTCGCCGGACGATCCGCTGGATAACTACCTCGACAGCGAATGGCGGTAATAGCGGGGGCAAGGCATTCCCGCACACTTCCACCCAAACAGGCATTCAGTCGTAGCCGGACCCATGGCTTGGAGAGAAGGTCAACCGAAATGCCTGGCCCTACTCCGTATTGACGTGCGCGGTACGCATCGCCGCACCATAGTCCGCCTCCCCCAGAACGGCCCTCAACATAGCCAAGACGTTCTCAGGTGGCGTACCCACCTGAATAGCGTGGGTAGGCGCCGCTATGTAGCCGCCCCCCTCACCGAAAGTGGCGATGAGCTCTCGACACCTCGTAAAGACCGTCTCCGGGTCCTCATGGATAAGCAGCGACTGCACGCTGATACCGCCGTGAAATGAAAGGCGACCTCCAAAGGTCTCCTTCAACCGCGCGGGTTCCATCCCCGCTGCGTCGATCTGGACCGCCTCCAGGACGTCAACGCCGGCGTCAATCAGATCATCCAGGATGGCAAAGACGGCGCCGTCGCTGTGATACATCACTGCAGCCTGGGGTACAAGGGCCTGAGCTTGCTGGAAGAGCCGCCGGTGGAACGGCTTGACCACCGACCGGTAGGTCTCAGGAGAAAAGAGAAGCGTCCGCTGCCCACCCAGATCGTCGGCGAAATAGACCAGATCCACCTCGCTGCCGATCCGGGTCAGCGACCGATGCATCTTCTCGGCGAAAAAATCGGTGATGTGCACCAGCGCCGCGCGGACCAACGCGGGTCGAATCAGGAGATTGATCATCGTCTCCTCCAAACCCGTCATCCACGTATAAATCTCAAAGGGGTTGCCGCTGGAATTGATGGCCAGCTTCCGGGCCCGCAGCTTCCCCGGATCCACCCGCGCAACGAGATCGGGCAGCCCCTCGTAATCGTAGAGATCCGGATCAGGCCAGGGATAGGCATCCAGCTCATGCGTATCGGTCGCCCCGGCCAACGGGTAGTGCACAATCTCATCATAGCTCCCCCCACCGTAGGATTGGGCCGCCCGCACGATTCCCCAGATATCGGTGGTGGGTGGCAGAGAAGGACCGATATAACGCGGCGAGATCGAACAAACGTCATCAACAGCTCGCCGCAGCGTCGCCCAGTCGATATCCCGTTCAGCCAGAACCGCGGTCAGGATCCGAGCCATCTCCGGCGTCGGGCCAAAGTTCCACGAAAAGGGCGTTCGGTCGGGCGCTTGATGCGTCAGGGCCGTGCGAACTCGCCCGCGCGGGGTCATCCGTGTTTCAGCCCGCATCGCGTGGGATCTCAAGTCCGATCCCCCGCCAGCAGCGGCAAAAGCGGATTAAGGCGCGTCTTGCCGCCCAGCGCCGCGATGGCCTCATCGGCGATGCCCGCCTCGCGCAGCGGACGGATCACATTCGCGTGCAGATCCGGGACGTAGGCTTTCAACAGGGCGCACGGTCCACCAACCGGTGTCAGGGTCACCTCGCCCAGGTCGGCGGGCAACAGACAACTATGCCCAGGCTGCAGGGATTCGCGCCGCCCGCCGGCAGATACAGTCATCGCCCCTTCGATCAGGGAAAGGACGTAGAACCTCTCCCCGTCGCAGGTCAGGGTGATCGGCGCCCGGAGATCCAGCCGCTCCAGAGCGAAGTAGGTACACGCGAAGATAAAGCTGCGGATGTGATTCCCCCGCTCCAACACGACCGGCGGGATCTTGCACTCGTAGCCCGTCTCCAGGTGCAGGCCTGCCATCAACCTGGCGACCTCAGCTTCCCGTTCCTCGGGGGGCAACGACGGATCGGGCGGATCGGAAAGTCCGATGTAGACATCGGAGTTCTCCATAATCTCGTAGAAGAGCACCCCACCCGCTGAATAGTGCATCGTACCCGCGTGCAGCAGGAATGCATCACCCGGCGCCACCTCATACGGCCGCATGAGAGATCGAATCGTCCCTTCCATCAACGCATCGTGGGCGTCTTCAACCGTTACACCGGGACGTGTGCCGCAGCGGATCGACGCTCCCTCGCGCACCTTGAGCATGTACCATGCCTCGGTCTTCCCCGGATCGTTGAGCCCCCGCTGCGCTGCCAGTGCGTCGCTGTGATGGGCCTGCTCGTTCAACGTGTGCGAGGCGTCCAGAAACTTGATCAGGAGCGGAAAACGCATAGCACAGCGTGCAACCACGTCCCGTCCCAACAACGACGCACCGTAACGCCCGATCAACGTGTGGAGTGTCTCGCCCGTCAAGGGGCCGTTGACCACCTCGCTCGACTCTCCGGGTCGATCGCAAACCTCCCACGTCTCGGCCACCCGATGATCGTCCGGCAGACCGGTCTTTTCATAAGCCTCCACAATCCAGCGATCGCCAAAGGCATAGTTGCGCAGAATTTCCTTGAACCGAAGGGGATAAAGTTGCATCGGGTTCTCCATTCCCACCTACGTCACGTGCACACGGAGATAGTCCGCGACCACCCCGTCATTCAAATCGATACCCAAGCCGGGCTCAGTCGGCACCGGCATCGCGCCGTCCACCACATGGAACTCCAAGGGATCGGTCACCAACTCGTACATCTCAGCCTCTCGATAGGGGAACCACTCCTGGATGATGAAATTGGAAATACAACAATCCACCTGGACGGAAGCTGCCGTCGCCACCGGGCTGGCGCAGTTATGGGGCTGGACGTGCAAGTTGTAAGTCTCCGCGTAGTTGGCAATCTTCTTCACTTCGGAGATCCCGCCAGCCAGCCCAAGATCGGGCTGCAGGATATCAAGGATCTGTCCTTCGATATAGGGCCGGAATCCGTATCGGGTGTAAAGGCGCTCCCCCGCCGCGATGGGGATATCGACGTTCTCGGCGACTTTCCGCATACACTCGACGTTCAGCGCATCTACCGGCTCCTCGTAGAAGAAGGGATCCAACGCCTCCAGACGTTTTCCTATCTGGATCGCCGACGTCGTGCCCAGATTGCCGTGCACCTCGACCAGGATATCGACCGCCGGTCCGATCGCTTCCCGCACCGCCGCGACGCGCTCGTAGGCGAGGTCGGCCCGTTCGCGGCTCAGAACCCGACGGGTGTAGTCCCAGTCGCCCTCCGGCGTCACGGCGAAGGGATCGAATTTCATCGCCGTATAGCCGTCGGCGACCACCTGCTGGGCAGCCTCCGCATACGCCTCCGGGGTCACGCAATCGTTGTACCAGCCGTTGGCGTAGACGCGCAACCGGTCCCAACAGCGTCCACCCAGCAGTTCGTAGACCGGCACGCCCAACGCCTTGCCCTTGATATCCCACAGGGCCTCGTCGATCGCGCTCATCCCCCCAAAGACCACCGGGCCCCCGCCCTGCGCCCAGAAGGTCTTGCGGTACATTCGGTCCCAGATCTGCTCAATCTGAAAGGGATCGGCACCGAGGAGAAAATGCTCCGCCAGATCCTGAGCTATGCCCACACCGGCAGAACTGCCCACGCCGTAGGCCAGGGCGACTTCGCCCACACCGCTGATCCCCTCATCGGTGTTGATCCGTAGAATGACAGGATGCCACGACCCCACCGTGACGTCAAAGATCTCCACATCCGTGATCCGCATACGTGCCTCCTTGCACCCGGAGGTGCGGTAACCAAAGGGAAACGGGTCGGAGAAACCTCCCCGACCCGCCCGTACCGATCTAGACCAACCTATCTGCGCCGTTGTAGACCTCTTCGACGGTTAAGACCGCCGCGGCGTGTCCGGGGCGCTCGCCGTTCCAGCCCTTCATATCCTGGTAGTATTCCCCTTCAGTGTCGTACGTGACCGAACCTTTGACCTGGTAGGCTTTACCGTCACCGGTGATGAAAAGCAGCGACGCAGGGCTGCCGGCCTTGAGATTGGCCCGTGTCTTATGGAAATAATTGTCGGCGACCACGAGGTGTGAGGCATCAACCTTGCGAACACACGACGCATAGATCGCGTTCGGGACCCCATCCTCATCGACCGTGGTCAGCACGATCGGACCTTCACGGTTCTCCCAGGCTTCACTGACGACCTCAGGTAATTCACGCATCATTGGATCTCCTTATGTAGGCATAGATGTTCGCAGAAAACTCATCCACATTCTAGATCGGGTCGTCGTCGTTGGCAAACGACGACGACCCTCATCCAAGAGCCACCCAAAAGCCCCACGAGCACGCGAGCAGCCGAAGAGGGGGCCGTTCTAACGTCGTTTGATCTGCGCCAGCACCATCCCGACCAGCATCAGAGCCGCCCCGATCGTCCCGCGCACGCCCAATTCCTCCCCCAGCATCAGCCCGCCGCCCACCGCCGCAAAGGCCGATTCCAGGCTCATGATGATCGCCGCCGGCGTGGGGTGTGCGTCGCGCTGCGCTACCACCTGCAGCGTATACGCAATCCCCACCGACATAAACCCACCGTAGAGAATGGGCAGCAGCGCGTCCGATAATCCCCCGACCGTGATTGACTCGGAGGTCAGCGCAACGACGAAGCTCAGCAGCGAGCAGACCGCGAACTGCACCGAGGCCAACGGCAGCGGATCGATCCGCGCAGTCATCCGGTCAATCAGATGAACGTGGACCGTCCATCCCAGGGCCCCCAGCAGCACCCAGAGATCCCCGGGCTGTACCGTCAGCCGTTCCGTCACGCTGAGAAAATAGAGCCCCACCACCGCCAGCACCGCGCCGAGCCAGGTCAGCCCCGAAACGCGCTGTCCCCACAACAGGCCCATCAGCGGCACCAACACCACGTAAAGGCCGGTGATAAAGCCCGCCTTGCCCGCCGTCGTCGTGACCAATCCCACCTGCTGGAGAGAGGCTCCGGCAAAGAGCACGACGCCCGCCATCAACCCACTTCTCAACAGCACGGGCCACGGCGCCCGATGCGCGCGCCGCTCCCGCGTCGCGCGGATCAGCGGCACCAGCGAGAGACTCCCGATGCCAAAGCGCACCGCGTTGAACGTAAACGGTCCGACGTAATCCATTCCCACCCGCTGAGCGACGAACGCAAACCCCCAGATCATCGCCGTGATCAGCAACAGGGCGTTTGCCCGCATCGAACGGGCCGCCGCAGTCCCCTCGGCTATCTTCGAGCCCACCGGCGCGCGTCTTTCCTTCACCGTCATAATTCCATCCCGCCGGAAATCCGCACATCACGCATCATCACCGCCATCAAGCGCGAGACCGGGGTTGCCCGGCCCAAAATGCTTGAGCATCACGATCGGATCGGTCCTCGAAGGATTGTGGATCGCGACTCCGGCTTTCGCTGCGGACTCGGTCACAAAGAATTCGTCCGACGTTAACTGTCCGTAACGGATCATCGCCGGCGCTTCGACATCCCACACGCCCATCGTCCCGTGTCCCTGGAGCATGATCAACCCGTACGCGGCACTGTCGCGGACCGTGATCGTCTTTCCCGGATAGACCGTCAGTTCTTTCGCACTGAAATCCGGGGATCGATAGCAGATCCAATTCTCACGGTAGCCCTCGGCAGCCATCGCCTCCGGGAATCGAACCGGCTTCGGCGCCATAAAGCGGTGTTTCCCAAACTCGGGGTCGGCGTTGACCTCCCAATCGACCAGGTCGATCAGGAAGTCGAGATCCCCGACCTTATCCGTCGGGATATCTTTCCACAGCAGGTCCTCAGACACAATCGAATCCCCCGCCAAAGATTGGAACATCGAGAAGACGTCGGACGCCTTCTGTGGCTCGTACGTACACAGGCTGCCCGGTGCATGGAGAGTTCCTGCCGGTACGTCCCATCCCGTGCCCGGTTTAAGCCGGTAAGCAACCGAGAGATCGGTGATCCGGTTATCGCCCTTGTTGAAATTCTCCAGACATTCCCGCAACTGCGCACGCGTGGTCCCCGGGGTGAGACCGAAGAAGGTATAGGGGAAGTCGGCGCCGTAGTTGTTCAACTGGACGGGGAAGTAGTAAGCTTCCGGCTTCCCGACCTGTCCGATCAGCTGAGCCTCCTCATCACGGTGGTGAATGTGAAAAGGCAAGGCACCCTTGTTATCAAAGAACTTGGAGTACATCGGCCAACTGCCATAAGCATCCCAGATACGCGCCCCGACGATCTCGTCCTGCAACGCATCGATCGCGTCGCGCAGGAGGACCTTCTTCGCCTGCCCGCCGTCCTCGAAGACAACAAAACTCAATCCCTCATTGGGCGCAGTCTTGGGACCATTATCGGCCGGCGTCGTCGACGAAAACCACCGCTCGTCAATGCCGCCCCGATCGCCGCCCAAAGCGTAATAGTCCTCGGGATGTAACTTGAGTCTGCGTCCCGGCACACAAAACACACGGGGCACCCAGTTAGGCGCCAGCCGCAGGATACCCTGCCCCTGTTCCAACGCACGCTCGACAACCGATTGAGTTGACATAACCATCTCCTTAAAGTTTAAACCTCTCACTCGGACAAAACAGGTCGACTTCAATCATTGTACCACGCCCGACACAATCGAAGCAGGCGCCCCCCGGAATCCAGAGCGAGCACATCCATAGCGTAAGCAAGCCGTCAACTTGGCGTCAAGCTTCAGGGGCGGAATACCATTAAACTACGGGTGAGTCAGGGTATGCGGGGGGCCGCATGCTTCATGATTTTCCTCCTTCTGAGGCCGGGGGTTCTGCGACAACCCCCGGCTCCTTTTTTGTGAACGCCTCCGCGGCACCCCTGAGATCTATCGGAGCAATAACAAACCGACCGCGCCCACGATGATCATAGCCACCGAGGGTACGAGGCGCCGGTAGAGCGGGCCCCAACTTGCACCGAAGTAATCGTGGGTCAGCGCCAGACAGAGATGCAAAGGTGAGAGCAGCACGCCGCTGAATCCACCCGTGAAGAGCCACATCCCTGCCGTGAGCGGATCGAGCGCCTGTGAGGTCAGCAAAGGTGCGACCAACGGTACACTCAATGCCAAAGCCGCCGCCGCGGTGCCGGTGAGTAACCCCACCAGCATCGGCACCACGAACGCGATCACCATCACGGGCAGTCCCAGCATGCCCAACGCCTCTGGGATCCGTGCCACCGCGCCGGCATCCTCCATGACGTACTTGAAGATGAAGACTCCGAAGATCGCCGTGAAGGTGTGGACGGGGAATCCGCGCTTGAGCACGTCCCACCACTGATTCGGCCCAATCCCCTTGATCGCGGCAAAGATCACGATCACCCCCATCAGGCTCACAATCATATTCAGCTTCAGAATAACCACGGTCAGAACGACGAGGAGGATGGGCCAGATAGAGCGCAGGAGCATCACCCACGTCTCCCGGCGGCTCTCTGCAGATTCCACGCGGTCCGGTCGCTCAATGCCCGCCAGACCCCACACGGCCCCGGCAAAAAGGGACATCACCGTGAGGGGCCAGGACGCCCGGATAAAGTCGAAGACGGAGACCTCAAACAGCGCCGCGATCATCAACAGCGACGAGTAGAGAGGAAAGACGTACTCCATCGAATGGCGGAACCAGTAATTGACAAAGGTCTTGCGTTCCGGAGTGAGATCCATCGGCCCCCCCACCTCGTTCACCATCGGGGCGGAGAACATCGCGCCCCCCAACATCGGCATCAGGCCGATCGTCAGGGGCATCAGGGCCAGCGTCACCCGGTTATCGGGCACCAATGCCTGCAGGGAGGTGACCATCGTCTCCATCGCATGCGTCCGGCGCATCAGCTCCGCCAGGATCAGCACCAGGAAGACAGCTCCGGACAGCGCCAACGTATCCTTTGCAACCAGACTCCGCAGCACCGACCGCGCGAAAGCCAGCGGCGGGTAGGCAAAGAGCAGCGCGACCAGCGCAGCGTCCAACAACAAGACCAGACCGAGATCCCACTTGCGCATCAGGAGGAAGACCGTCAGGCCGAGAATCAGCAGCAACTTAATGAGATCGAGCATCGATGTCCCTTTCTGGAAAAAAATGAGCCGAAAATTTGCGGGTTTCAGGCTGAAAGTTCAAACAAATCGTTCCCATTGACTTCACAGAGCACAGCGGGATAACTTTCAACCTCATAATCTGGCGCGTAATTCGCGCTCCCATCGCCCCATCTTAACATGTTTCGATAGCAGAGCCCATAAACCAGTCGGTGGTCACGCGGTATAAGAAGAAAACAAACCAATTTCAAACACAATAACGACGCATTTCCATTTGACAACTCAATAAAGCTGTAGGAAAATAGAAATTAGGATGTCAATAAAATGGATAAGGCTGATTGCATACGAAAAAAGAGAAGACATCGACCTTGCAATCGACCTCTCTATGACGTGAAACAAAGGGGGTGAACCACGGGTATTCAGCGACAAAATTGAAATTCCAATGTCCATCAGTACGTTTAATCCAACCGGCCTTTAAGGCCACACGGCAAGTCTAATAAACTTGATCGACAAGGAGGAACGCACGATGCATAAACGATGGCTTAACGTTACGGCATTACTCACGATAGTCGGACTGCTCTTCAGTCAGGTCGTCGGCATAGTAGCTGCCGCACCCGGCGATGGGCCCAATCAACAACCCACTGGTCGTCCTGAACCCCGTGAAGTGCCCGCGGAAATTCAGGCGATGTTCGAAGGTGGAATGAGCGCCGAGGAATTTGTAGAACTGACCGGCGCGGTTCCTCACGCGCTTGAGGGCCTCGTCGACGAGGACGCAACCGCGATGATGGTGATCCAATTGAAGCAACCATCTCTGGCGGAGAAGGTCGCCCAGCAGCGCGAGGCCGGCTTTGGCACGATGAGTACGTCCAGTATGAACGCCTATGTCAACCAACTGACGTTCGTGCAGAACCAGGTCAAGAACCAGTTGAGGAAACTCGGCGTGGGCGAGAACAAGGTCATCTCACAGTACACTGCGGCCTACAACGGTCTGATGGCCCAGGTCCCGCTCAGTAAACTCAACCAGATTCAAGCGATGGAGCACGTCAAGAGTGTCCACCGCGCCCCGGAACACGAGCCCGCCTTGGGCACCAGCGTCGACCTCATCGGCGCCTATGACGTGTGGAGCAATACCGGCTACACCGGGAATGGCGTCACCATCGCCATCATCGACACCGGGATCGACTACACCCACGCGGCTTTCGGCGGCGGTGGCACCCCGGCCGACTACACCACCAACGACCCGGATGAAATCGAAGCCGGCACCTTCCCCACCGCTAAGGTCATCGGTGGATACGACTTCGCCGGCACCGACTACAATGCGAGCGGCAGCGGCGCCGTCACGACTCCCCAGCCGGATCTCGATCCCCTGGATGAGCACGGCCACGGCACCCACGTCGCGTCGACATCTGCCGGCATCGCCGCCGGAGACGTGATGACCGGCGCCGCACCGGGCGCCAGCCTGATCGCGCTCAAAGTCTTCGGAAAGTCAGGCTCCACGAACCTTACGATGGACGCGCTTGACTGGGCGACTATGAATTACCTGATGTATGATGAACCGGACGTCATCAATATGTCTCTGGGTTCGCCCTTTGGAAGCGGTGATCCCAACGATCCTAGCGTCGAAGCGAGCAACAACGCAGCTGACGCGGGAATTGTCGTGGTCGCGTCCGCCGGTAACTCGGGCGACACCCACTACATCACCGGATCCCCTGGCACAGCAGACAAGGCGATCAGCGTCGCGGCCAGCACCACCGGCGTAGCGACTGGCCCGACGATCAGCATCTCCGACACCACCTATATGACCCAGACGGGGATCATCTACTATCCCTCCAATTTTGACAGCGGCGGAGAGTTCACCCACACGATGACCGAAACCCTTTTCTACGTCGGCAACATCGTCACCGATACGCTTTGTACCACCGACCCGGTCTCCCAGACCACCGATCTGCAGGGGAAGATCGCGCTGATCCAGCGGGGTGCCTGCGCCTTCTCGACCAAGGTCAACAACGCGGCCGATCTGGGCGCCGTCGCCGCCGTCATCTTCAATAACGCCGCGGGCGGTGATGACCCCGTTACCATGGGCGGCGATCCGGTCACGATTCCGGCAGGTTTCATCGGCCACACAGCCGGGACGAACCTGGTGCCCGCAAGCG
>CAYMAQ010000004.1:40781-51380 GCA_964388385.1 uncultured Anaerolineales bacterium
ATTCCGGCAGGTTTCATCGGCCACACAGCCGGGACGAACCTGGTGCCCGCAAGCGGGGAGACCGCTATCGTGACGGCGGAGGATATCGTCAGCACGCAGCCGATTCCTGTTCCGGCGGACACTATCGCCGACTTCTCATCCCGCGGACCGCGCGGCTATGACTCGATGCTGAAACCGGACGTCACCGCTCCGGGCGTTGCCATCTTCGCAGCAGATATGGGTAGTGGTGCAGGCGGCGTGAGTTTTAGTGGTACTTCTATGGCCGCACCGCACGTGGCCGGCTTAGCCGCGCTGATGGTCGAAGCTGCAGCCGGGCGCTCCGAAGCCGTGAGCATCCCGCAGATGACCAAGGCCGCGATGATGAATACGGCCACCGACGTGGTGGAGGGCATGCAGGTTCCGCGTCAAGGCGCAGGTCGCGTGATGGCCGAAGAGGCCGTCAGTTCGGTTGACCTGGCTGGCGGTGTCAACACCCTGGCGTTCGCCGATCCCGATCTGGTCACGGCCAACTGGGGCGTCGTGCCCACCAGTAACGATCAAAAAGTTATGACCAAGACGATCACGGTCTGGAGCGACTACCCCGGTATGCTGACCTATACGGTCTCGGCCGATCTATCGGTCAACGCGATGATCTCGGACACCAAGCTGACCATCACCGACACCACGATGATTACCGACGCCGTGATGGTTGACGTCGCACCGACGCAAGTCGTGCTCGACGCATTAGGGGGTGCGGTGGTCAAGACCGTTGTGCTCACACTGACCGTCGACGCCACAATCTTCCCCACCGACTTCTGGTGGCTTGAGGAGGTCTACGGCTACGTCGAAATGACGCCCACCGACCCCACGGCCAACGAGATGCGCGTGCCTTTCTATGCACTCCCTCGGCCTTACACCAAGTTCACGGACATCGAGACGAATACGTCGATGGCAGATCCGGCGATCGGTGAGGTCACTGCGACGCTGACCCAGACCGGACCGATCAGCTCCAGCCTATGGGCGTACCCGGCGCTGGTCTACGACGGCAATGAAGTCGGACAGATGGACCACGGTGATATCCGGATGATGGGGATGAACTACGATCCCTTCTTTGATACGCTCGATGTCGCCATCAACACCTACGGCGGTTGGCATACACCTAATATCGCCGAGTTCGATCTCTACCTCGATGTGGATGAGGACGGCACCGACGACTTCGTCGACTTCAACTGGAATATGGGCGCTGCTACCGGCGATGATGCTAATGATGAGTGGTACGTCTTCCAAGTCGATCTTTCCGACGGAATGCTCTATCTCGCCAGCCCCTACTACATCTACACCGACTACAACGCCAATATCATGGAGTGGTACCTGCTGCCAGCTTGGAACGGCCTGGACGCGACGGCGAACCCCAACTTCGACTATCAGTTAGTGAGCTTCGACTACTGGGGCAACCTTGACGTGACCATGCCCGGTCGTTTCGACATCTCCGCACCTCCCTTGATGGGGATGGTATCCGGCACACCCGGACCGGCGAATCGGACGATAACGGCGAGTTCCTCCATCTACGATATGGCGGGCTATCTCTACAGCCAGCCTATGGGCACAATGCTGGTGGACTACAATGGTGATCCGCGTGGCGCTGCAACCGGTCAGTACCAAGCGCTCTTCTTCGCGGGACCCGTGCCGGCGACGATCTATATGCCGATCATTATGCGCTGACGTCGTAAGCTCGCGCACGTTCGAGGGGAGGGCCGCTGGCCCTCCCCTTTTTTTATTATCAGATCCGAAAACTTATAGCGATCAGCAGGCAGCCGTATCCTTCCTGGATTTGCAAACGGAAACGCTCCCCGTCAGGTCACGATCTCCACCATCTGGTGCCCCTCAACCGCCGGCACCACAAAACGCACCCGACCGTCCTCGACCTCAAAATCCAGCGCCTCCCCCTCCGGCACGCACCGCACGCTTGCCGCCTCCCCCTCAACCCGAATCGAGATCGGAATCTCGTAGATCGGCAGCACGTCCTCGATCACGTCGAAGCTCTCGCACCGGCGCTCCGGCACGTAATGGAGCAGGTGCAGCACCAGCCGCGAGTCATCAGCCTGCCGGTTGAGCGTGGCAATGGCGGTCGTCGGCGCCGTGAGCGTCACCAGCGGATCCGGCAGCAGGCGCGCCAGCGCGTTGAGCACCAGCTGCTTGCACCACCGCGGCGCCTTGGTCTGATACTGGGTGAAGATCGGATGCGAGAAATAAATCACCCGTCCGCGCTGTACGACCGCCGGATGGTCCACCTCGCCGGACGACGGCGTCTGCCGGTGCGAAACGTAGTGGCGGTACGTCCGATTGAAGTACGGCGCGATCACGTCGGCGAGCACCTCGCTGTCCGCCTTGGCCTCGATCGCCATTCCGCGCATGTACATCACGTGCTCCGTCTGAGGGAGCCCATCGCCCAGAGGCTCCCGTGGCAGCAGATACTCCGCGTAGTTGTTCGAGGGATACTCCCGCCCCCGGGCCAACTCGCCCTCCGCGTCCAAGGGACCGGAGCCGATCAATCGCACGCCCATCGCATCCAGGGTAAACCCGGTCCGCGCCCGGTTCATCCCCGAGGCAAAGGAGGCGATCAGCGCACCCCCGCTCTCGAGATACGCGTCCAGCTTGGCAGCCAGCGCCGCATCGACCGGGACCGCGTCCGGTAGGATCAGCACCCGGTAGCGCGAGAAATCTGCCTGGTCGTCGATGAGATCGAACTGGTAGCGGGGGCCGCCGTCCGCAAGGCCCTCCTGAAGCATCCGGGTCACCCCCATCATCGGGCGGAAATCGATCTCGCGCCGGGAAAGCGCGGGTTGGAAAGCCTCTGGGGTCAACACCCCGATCTCAGTGAGAGCTTCCGCCCCGGCGCACCACGGCTCCTTCGCCTCGACCTCTTCGTAGACCTGCCCAATTAGCGCGTAGGTGTGCAGATCAAGCGTCCCACGGGGCAGGAGCTGATCGCCCACGCAGCACTTGGCATTCAGTGCCAGCATCTGGAAGCACTCAAACGCCAGCGCGGCGGGGTTCTTGAAAGAGTGAAAGTCCCCCCACGAGGTCTGGAACTTCCCCGTCATCCCCAGGAAATCCTTGCCCAGGGTGCGCGCATAGCGCGCCGCGATGGGAAAGTGAAGATAGCCCCACCCACCGCTGGGCAGCGACTCCAGCTCGAGATGCGTGAAGTTCTTGATCATCGCTCGATGACGCGGCCCCACGTGTCCGGCGTTGTAGAAGACCAGGGCATCCGGCTCCTGTCCGTGGACGAAGGCTGTCATCTCATCCAGGAACGCGTGCAGCACGTGCTCCGCGTAAAGCTGGCGGTCGGCAGCGTTCGCGGGCTCCAAGCCTTGATCGAGCATCCCCTGCTTGCAGTACCGGCAGGAGCAATCCCGGGCGTCGACGATGTCGAACCAGAAGCCGTCGATCGGGAGGGTGTCCATCACCACCTGCACGAAGTCCTTCAGGTGCTCGACGTAGGGAGAGTTCAGGCAGAGCCAGTGATAAAATCCGTCCTCGTACGGACCCGGTCCCTGGAGCTTGCCCTCCGCGGTCACCACCCGCCATTCGGGATGACGCCGGGCCACGTCCTCATTCCACTGCACGGTGATGTAGTACGGCGTCTGAATGCCCCGGGCATGGCATGCCTCCACCTGCTCGCGGAGCAGGTCCCGCGTCAGATGCGGGTGGCACGCGTCCGCAAACGCGTCGTTCTCGAAATAAACCCAGCCGTGGTGTCCCCTCGCAAAGAGGTTGATCGAGTTAACGTGCGCCTGAACCAGGGTTTCCGCGAAGACCTCGGGGTCAAAATCCTCGCCGACGTCCTCGATGGCCTCGCTCGTGTGAAAATCCAGGTGTATCTGTCGAAACAGTAGTTCATCCATACGATTTCTCCTCGACGATCGGGGTGAGGCGCACAAACGTCACGTCGTGTTGATCGACGCGGGTCGTGAAACTGCCCGTGAAGACGCCGAGGTCCTCGTGCGTCCAGAGGTCGTGCACCTGACACGGCCGCCGGTCGTGCAAGCCCAGCGACTCCCACGCCACGGCAATGCGCCGCCCGTCCCGCGCGCCCAGATTGAACATACCAACCGCGATGGATCCATCCTGCAGCGGTTTCGCCCAGACATCGGCGATCTCTCGCGCCCACGATACCTTGCCCACGCGGTAGCCCTGCCGCCCCAACGGATCCTGGTTAACCGCGATGGCCTCCGGATTGAGCAAAATCTCCCGCGTGGCCTCGTTCATCGACCGCACGTCGCATCCGATCATCAGCGGCGAGGCCAACAGGCACCAGAGGGTGAAATGGCTCCGGTACTCGGCGTCCGTACAGCCGCCCCGTGCCACGTTCCCCTTGCCGTACATCCCCACCACCAGCATATCGGGGTCGTTCCACCGGCCCGGCCCGGCATACGGATGCAGTCCAGCCTGCTGCTCAAAACCGATCTTCAGAATCGACTCCCAATTGTCGTGGATGTCGCCTGTCGTCCGCCACATATGCCCTCCGACCTTGGCACCCCACGTCCAGGGATCGTGCTTACCCCACTCGCAGAGGCTGAAGAGAATCGGACGTCCGCAGGTGCGGAGAGCCTGACCCATCCGCTGGTAGAGTTGTGGACCGTCCACGCCCGGAGGCGCGTAGCAGAAGTCGTATTTCAGAAAATCCACGCCCCATTCGGCAAAGGTCTGCGCATCGACCTCCTCGTAACCGTAGCTGGCGGGCTTGCCCGCGCACGTGTGGCTCCCGGCACAGGAGTAGATGCCGAACTTCAATCCCTTCTTGTGAACGTACTCCGCAAGGGCCGGAATGCCGTTGGGGAACTTCTCCGTATCCCACGTGAGCTTCCCGTCGACCCGCTCGTCGGCCTCCCATAGATCGTCGATCACCACGTACTCGTATCCGGCGTCGGCAAGTCCCTCCGACACAAACGCATCAGCGGTCTCTTGGATCAGGGTTTCATGGATCGCATTGCCGAACGTATTCCAACTGTTCCACCCCATAGGGGGACGTTTAGCCAGCATCGGTTTGGTCATCATCTCACCTCTCGATTGTTTGAATTTAATTTACGGATGTTGTGAATCCAATCTACGAACCCTTCTTCCACGCCTCGATCACCTCCGCCGGATGCTCAGGGAACCCCTCGACGCCGCGCGATCGATCAAACTGCGCGATCCGGCGCCGTTCTCGAGTGCGGTATGGAAAGCTGCGCAGATCCCCATCGTCCAGAGCATCCGCAGCACCGGGTACGTCACAGACCCGGGTTGCCGTCGTGTGCAAAATTCGCACGATATCGGGGCGTGTGGCAGCCCGATTATCCACCTCGTGCGGATCGTCACGCAGATTGAAGAGCTGTTTGCGTCCGCCGTTGGCCATGAAAATATACTTCCAGACGTCATCGCGCACCATGATCTTGAAATGCGGCGTCCCCGGCTCGCCGTACATGCCGACGAGGAAATCCCGAGGTTCAATCTTCCCAGCCGTCATCGCCAGGACATCGTGGCCCTCCCGTATTTGAGGCACCCCGGCCGCGCCGGTAGCGATGCCGAAGAGATCGGTCAAGCAGACGAGTGCGTCGTCCCGTGTGTCTGCGGGAAGCCGGTTGGGCCAGCTCACCAGGAAGGGGACGTGACAGGCCGACTCGAAGAAACTCTCCTTCTGCCACGCGTGATGGTCGCCCAGGTGATCCCCATGATCGGAGAAGAAGCAGATCACCGTGTCGTCCGCATCATCCCGAGCCTCGACGGCGTCCAGGACACGGCCCAGGCAGTCATCGATGTACGTGATCTCGCCGTAATAACGGGCCCGAAGCACCCGCGCCCGGGCATCGCTGATCCCGTCCGCCCAGATGATCTGGTTCATCCAGGGAATCTGCTCGTCCATATGGTCGGTCTCCAGGTCCCCGCGCACAGGGCTGGGCATCGCATCCGGGTTATAGAGTCGGTTGAAAGGAACCGGCGGTGCGAACGGCGGATGGGGGCCGATGAAGGAGACAAATCCGAAGTAGGGACGGTCGTCGTCGACCTGAAGCTGTTCGACCGCCCGATCCGAGGCCCAGCGCTCCACCGTCATCTCAGCCGGCATTGGACTGACCTGCGGCATATAATACATCTCGGTCCGCTCGCCCATCAGGGCCTCGATATAGTCAAACGCCGGATGCTCGTCCGCGATCCAGCGGGCGTAAGCGTCGCGGCGCCGCTGGTCGGGGGTACCGTAAAGCTCCTCGCTGTGCAGATGCACGTCATAGCCCAGATCCTCGTCCCACGGCTGCGTATGAAACTTACCGATGCCGAACGTCCAGTAGCCCAGGTCGCGCATCGTGCGCGGCAGATACGGGCCACAGCGCCCCTCCATCGTCTCTTCCTGCCCGGGCACAGGCTTCGACCGGCTGTTCGTAAACACCCGTGTCGTCGGTGGCTCGCATCCGGTCCGGATCGTGTAGCGGGCCGGCACGCAGACGGGACAGGTCGAGTACGCATTGGTGAACGTGATGCCGCGGCGGACCAACCGGTCGTAGTTCGGCGTGTAAATGTCGGGATTACCAAGCGCCGCGATGGTATCCGCGCGCTGTTGATCGGTCATAATATAAAGCACGTTAGGCTTGTCAGGCATAGAGATCTCCCATCAATAGACTAAAGTCCGAAAGTCCCGGATCGTGTGAAACGTGATCAGGTTGCCGTTGTGGGCATCGTGCGCCCGTTCGTCGCCGGAGCGGCTCCGCATGTGATTCGGATCGGTGAACTGCATCACATCTGAATCGGATCGAAAAACTGCCCGTTCGTCTCTTCATCGGTCACTCCTGTTCGAGTATGTCCAACCGTTCACCCTCACTGCGACGACTCACGTCGAATGCGTGGGCTTAAGATCCGTTCAACATCTGATCGGCGGCGAGCACACAAAAGATGTAATCCGCCGCGCCCCCCATCACGTACTCTGTCTGCTGCCAAAGATAGGGCCAGGGCTCCTTCAGCTCCGGGAAATCCGGGCGGACGAGCGCCGGTCCCGCAGGCACACCCCCCGGGATATACGAACGGTCCGCGCGGTTGATACCATAGGCCACGGTCAGGGAGTTGGCGCCCACACCGGAAACTAACGAGGTATTCGAGGCGGGATGGCACCCTAACATATAGGTGAGCACCCGCAGCACCAGCTCCCGGTCGATCAACGTCGGATAGGCCAGCCTCAGTTGCGAGAGCTGCACCGCCTCGCCCTGAACCTGCCAGCCCACCCCCCAGATTTGCGGACGGAACCGAATGCCGAAGGGGTTCTCGGCACACGCGGCCTCGTAATCGGAAACTGCATCCGCTACCGAGGGTCGCAGACGATCCAAGGCATCCTCATCCTCTGCCTGCAAAAGCGCTCGGGCGACCGCGCCTCCTACCTGCATCACCTTCTGCTCCACGACCTCCCAACGCTCGATGATGTGCTGATAGTAGACCGTCTCGCCGGTCGTCAGGAAGAGCTCTGCGGCTGCGATCACCTCCATCGCCTCGCGGTCGTGCGGCACGTAGGCTGCGGGTTGAGAGACCGGCTCCGCAGCGTACTCACGATCCCAGACCCGAATCGCCGTTTCCACGCACTCATCCGCCAGAGCCTCGTCGAAATCCTTAAGCACGCGGCCTGCGCTTGCCAGGGTAGCCGCCACCCGATATTCCAACGCCGTGTCATGGTTGGTAAAAGCCCACCGGTCGTCCATCACGCCCGCCCGATTCCCCTTCACCTCGGTAGGATCGAGCGCGGCATCATAGACCCGATTATCGGTCATCGTCACAGGATCACCCAGGTGCACGTACTGCTCAATCGAATTGGCGATAATGCCGTGAAAACTGTGACCCGCCGCCCGATATCCGCCCAATAGATTCTGCACGCCGTGAACGACCTGCTCCACGATATCAGGCACCCCATCAGGCGTGTGCAGGGTGACCAGGCGCAGATCGGGTTCCACCGACGTTTGATCGGTGCCCACCTCGAAAAGCTCCCGGATCAGGGCTAAGGTGTGCGTTGTACGGGCCTGCGAACCGGCTGCCAGATCGTAATCGCCGGCATCGTGCCATCCACCTACGTTGAGGTGAGGAATCGATTCGTAAGGCTGGTAGGAGGTCTCCGTCCTCTCGTATTGATGATACCCATCGAAATGTTCATGAGACGGCGGCGCCTGCAGAGCGTCATCGAGGTGGCACGCACCGTGCCAAACCCGGTACCGATCCCGGACCTCGACGTGGCACATCTGAACCGGGAAATAGGTCTCCAACGTCGGCTGCCATACACCCTCCTGGTAGACCTGGGCCTGGATGACAAAGGGAGGCGTCACGGCATCTCCATAGCGGAGCACGTACGTGCCCGGTTCCCGAACCTCTGTGAAGTCGGCAACGGCATAGGTATAGCGCAAGAACTCGCCCCACCGGGTCGGGATCCCCGACCAGACGACCTCGTGACTTTCGCCGCCCAGATGCTCCAACACAACCTCGTCCAGAGCCCCAGTACGTGAGTCCAGCTCAATGACCGCCCGCTTGACCTGATCGGGATGATAACCGACCTGAGAAACACAGAGCACCGGCGGTCGTCGCCAGGTAGGAACAGCATGAGGCGTGATCCGCCAGACCACGGCCCGCTCCTCCGCATCCGGGGGAACCACCTCCCGAACGACGAACCAGTTGTTCTGGGCTGCGCTGCGCCCATCCAGCAACGTCAGCTCGCCGCTTAAGGACTCGATCGTCAGCGCGCGTAAAGGGCGATCCGATGCCGCGACCAGCTTCGTGCCCCGCGCTAACGGGCGGGGTGCAAGCCTACCAGCTGAACCCCGGTAGACCGGCCCGTTCCACTGCTCGGGAAACCGCCCGCCACGATCGCCCAGGTGATACGCCGAGCCCTTGTACGTGCCCGGGTAGAGCTCCAGGTTAAAGCCGATCTCACCAATTGCTGAAGGGCTGCGCGGATGATCCAGATCCACCGTTACGATCAGCGACCGCCCCTCGGGCTCGACCCGCACCGTGTAGGCCAGATGCACATCCTCGAAACGTAAGGACACACGTACGCAATCAGGATCGCTGTCGACGATACGCTCTCCAACGTCGGGGAACGCATCCCATTGCTCAGGAACTTCATCCCAGCGCAGATCACCACAGGTAGCAACCCGCTCTCCATGCTGAATGAGTTCGATCCCGCCCTGTTTACCCTCCGGGTATGTGTTGTGAAAGACGAAAGCGGACATACCTGGAGCCTCAAAATAGGCTGCGTCATTTACCGTCCAGAACGATCGGCCCTCGTTTTCAGTCATGACCACACTCCTATCGTGAATCGCTTGTCGAAGCCGTGGTTGCACCCACTGGCTCCGCATCGGTATGGGTGTCGAGATCCGCCGCCTTATCATCCGTCTCGATCGAGGATGGCTGCGTACCGCGGCCAAAAGGTTTCAACAACAGAACAAAGAGCACAGCTGCAATCATACGACCCGTACCCGAAAGCGCAAAATTCCAGTGATATCCCAGGCCATCAATGATCGCACTGCCCACAAGCGGGGCTACAATGTTGGCCAGGTAAACAGCCACAGAATGAGCCGCGGCCGACTGGGTATGATACTCCCGATCCGGCAGCTCCAGCAGCAGGTTAAGGGCTCCCAGATTGAAGCCCGCCCAAAGAAAACCCCCTACCAGCGAGACAAATACGACCTGCCAGGGCTCGTTGATCACGATCCAGATGAAGGGCGTCGCCGGGATCAAAAGGGTACAGACACTCATCACCCAACGCGCCCCTCGACGATCGAGCATACGCCCCCAAAACCGCTGACCAAACAACCCACTGAGGGAAGTGACGGTCACCAGGAGCCCCACCAGCCTTACCGATGATCCAAGAACCTCAACCTGATAGACCCGGAAATAGGGACTGGCAACCTGCCATACGAAACTCCAGAAAAAGCGAGCGCCCAGATAGAGGAGAAAGACCCGGTTACCGGTCAACGCATTCCAGAATGCAAAGCGATCCTTTGAGGGTGGAGCCTCCTGCGAGGCCGGTTCGGGTATCCTCGAGAAAATGTATGACGCTCCATAGCCGAAGACCGCTGCGATCACGAAGCTTATCTGGTAGCCGCGGGGTTCGCCGGCCCAGTCGATCAGCGAACCGGCGATGGGCACGAAGAGCATCGACGCCAGAGACGTCACCGTGTTACGGGATGCGAAGAACCGCCCCCGGTTGCGCTCGGGCAGGACATCCCCCGTGAGGGAAACCCAGGCCGGATTGAAGAAACTCATAAAGCCCACGCGCAGCGCCATAATCCCGATAAACACATACACCGCAGCCTGACCCGAGAACAAAAACGGTATCAACGCGGCGAGCAAGAGCATAGAGCGGAAAAGCACCGAGAAAACCACCACCATCAGCTTCCGCTTACCCAGACGCCGCGCCACCGCAGCACCCGGAATCGGGGCCAACATCCCCAGCAAACTGGCAGCCGAGGAAAGCCACCCTACCTGCGCCCGGCTGGCCCCCAGCGCCAGCGCATAGAGCGGGATGTAGTTAAAATAGAAGGCGACGGAACTGGAAGAGAACACACCATCCAGCCAGTAGTACTTCATACCTTGATGATACCGTTGTGGGACCCC
>CAYMAQ010000004.1:51480-52959 GCA_964388385.1 uncultured Anaerolineales bacterium
GAAGACGGGTCAAACCGGCCCTGTGTTTGTCTCCGGACGGGCTATGCATCGGAGGGCTCCACCTCCTGCGATTGGTCGACCAGCGGATGCCCCTCGCGATCGGTCACCGTCAACGATTCAAAAGGATCTGCGTGAGCCTGAATCCACCCATCGAGTTCCGAACGCAACGCATGCTTCACGCTCCGATAGCCCGGATCGCGCGACAGATTGACGAGTTCGTGCGGGTCGTTGCGAAGATCGTAGAGCTCTTCCCCATAGCGCAAATACCGATTGTACTTATACGCTGAGGTCCGGATCGTCCGGATAGGGTTAACCCAGCGCTGCTTGCCATGGTACTGGGCCACCACGTAATCCCGGCGCGGCGCAGCACCCATTCCCAGCAGCAGCGGCGCCAGAGAAATCCCATCGCATATCGGGGGATCGCCCCCGGCAAGCTCCACCAGCGTCGGTACGAGGTCGGTGTTGACCACGTCCCGATCGTCGATTGAGAGCCCACTTCGCCCGCCGAAGAATTCCGGAACCCGGACGATCAACGGTACCCGCATCATCTCATCGTACATAAAGGGGCCTTTGAAGATCAGTCGGTGGTTGGCATCCATATCACCGTGATCAGAGGTCGCGACAACCACCGTACGCTGTGCCAATCCTGTGTTCGCCAATGCGTCCAAAACCCGACCGACGTGCGCGTCGTAAAGCCGCACTTTGTCCCGGTAAAAGGCGTGATAAGCCTCCCAGATTTCTTGATCGCGTCCGTAAAGCCGCGTTCCCTGATCCTCGGTCATAAACTGAGCCTGGACCGCCGGCACGTTTTCAAAAGCCTGCCTATGCCAGCTCGGAGATAGCATCGCGTCACCCGGACGGACGGAATCGTCCGGATCGAACGCATAGATATCGTGAGGGTCGTTGTAAGAGAGGAAGAGCGCAAAAGGCGATCCGCCCTCTCTCTGGTCCGAGAGAAAAGCCAAGGCGTTTTGGGTCGTCACCTCATCAGCCGGTCGGGAGGATTCCCTCACGCCGAAGGAGGCGTCCCACCCTGCCATACCCGTGAGGTCGTGACCGAGGTGCCACTTGCCGAAATAACCGGTCCGGTACCCCAAACGCCGAAGCATGGGTGCCACAGTGGGCATCGCCAGCGGGGTCCCCCCGTAAGCTCCGATGTTACCCATCACACCGGTGGTGCTGGGATAAAAGCCGGTCAACATCGAGGAGCGGCTGGGACTGCACTGCGGGGTGGTGCAGAAGGCGCGTTCGAAACGCACCCCCTCCTCCGCCAGGCGGTCGAGGGTCGGGGTCTCAAAAAAGTCATCCCGGTGTCCAAGAGCCCGCCAATGCTGCTGATCCGAGAAGATAAAAAGGATATTCGGTCGCTTCGGGACCGAAGGGTTATTGTGTGATATCAACGAAGCCTCCATAAGTTGCCAGCCTATATTCTCATACTATAGAGCGAACAGCGCAAAAGCCAAAGCGCGACACACAGAG
>CAYMAQ010000005.1:0-52952 GCA_964388385.1 uncultured Anaerolineales bacterium
TTAGCGGATGCGCATCAAGCTCTATGGATCCGGTTTTGAGCAACTCAACGGTTCTACATCTCCATAGAGGCTGTGAAGGAATTCCGTGATCGCTGTCCAGAGCTGGTGACTTTGAATATACCGATGAAACGTTTGGTGAATCGTATCGGATCGCTATCGTGAGGGTGGGCCGTACATAACGAGGTGCACACATGGAAAGGAGCCAACGATGCCCGATGACTTAGACATGCTTTACGAGGGAGAGTTGGTATTTAATGGGATCAACGCCGTGACCGGCGACTATGGACGTCCTCCTATGCCCGCTGAGAAGTTGGCCAAACTGATCCAGGGAAGCCCCTCTCCCCAGGATTATCGGGCGTTTGTGGCCTATCAGCGCAGTTTAGGCGCGTTCTCCGATTTGGAGGACAGACTACAGCGGGTGACCGAGGCACAGCTCGAACTGCGGGCGATCGAGGAGGCGATCAAGCAACAAGAGCTTAAACGCAAGCGTACGCAGGCGCCTATGCCGGTAAAGCCCGGCGCCGGGGATCCCTCTCGTGTGGAAGATATGGGATGGGCGATTCTGTTCCCCGCCGATATGCACCCAATGCTGAGGGAGCAGCTCAAGGAGGCGCTTCAACCTCTGCTCGAACTCCGGGAGTCGCAGGCGGGTGACCTCTTCCGCGTCTGTGAGGGAACCTCGGCATACCGACCCGGCGAACGCAAAGACCAATACTGCGACCGCATGGGCATTGCACCGGGCGCTGCCGATCCTCAGGAGTTCCCGTATTATGTGATGCTCGTCGGCACCCCTGAGGATATCCCGTACTCGTTCCAATATCAACTTGACGTGATGCGAGGGGTAGGGCGGCTGGACTTTGAGGATAATCTGGATGCCTATGCCGCATACGCTCGTAACGTCGTTGCGGCCGAGACCGGACAGGTCCGGCTCTCACGGCGCATGGCCCTCTTTGGTGCGGCAAATCCCGGCGATAAAGCGACCCATCTCAGCTCCCGTTACCTGGTGCGCCCTCTCTTTGAGAATTTGACCTCCCCCTCCGGTCCACAAGAGCTTGCGCTGCAATATCCCTGGGAGATTGGCGCACCTTACATTGGTGAGGGGCAAGCTACACGCGCTCAACTCATCGATCTCCTGGGACAGAACCAGAGCGAGACACCCTCGTTATTGTTTACAGCAACGCACGGGTTGGAGTTTCCCGCCAATCACCCCCATCAGATTCGCCACCAAGGTGCGCTTCTGTGTCAGGATTGGCCGGGGCCGGGTCGGGAGGTGACCCGAGATACCTATCTCGCAGGTGAGGATTTGGATGGATCGGTGAACTTGTTGGGGATGATCGCCATGCTTTTCGCGTGCTATGGCGCGGGCACCCCAGAGTTGGATCAGTTTGCGATGCAGGCCTTCAAGGTGAGAGAACGAATCGCTCCGCGCGGCTTCACCGCTGCCTTACCCCGTCGGATGTTGCAGCGAGGGGCGTTGGCGGTGATTGGACACGTCGAACGGGCCTGGGGGTACTCCTTCATCTCACCTCGGGGGGATTTGGAGCATCAGGCTTTTGTCACCGCACTGAGGGCGTTGATGAACGGCCAACCGGTGGGGCTGGCGACTGATGCCAGCTTTAACCTTCGGTACGCCGGTATGAGTTCGGATTTAAGTGCGGCCCTCGAAGAGCTGCGTTGGGACCCCGAATATCTGAGCGATCACGAACTGGCTCACCGGTGGACGGCGAGTAATGACGCCCGGAGTTACGCAGTGATCGGTGACCCGGCGGTTCGGATTCCCTTTGTCAGGGATGCGGCTCCGCCGGTCGAACGACCCGACGTGAACACCCTTCGCATTCCGGCGCTGGAGCCGGAGCCCGAACCGGAGACCCCATCTCCGTCGGATGTCGCGTCCGCATCCGGCTCAGAACCGCAGGTCGAAGTCAAAGCGGAACGTCCGGAACCCTCGTTGACGGCAGAGCAGTTAAGCCGTCTACGTGCAGAGCTTTTACAGGCGCAATCCCAGGGGCTGTCGACCGAGGCGTGGGCCGAGACCTTTGGGCTCAAGGATCAGGTTGGCAGGTTGCGGGATTCTCTCCGCAAGTTTGCAGAGGAACTGGCGGATTCGCTGAATGAGGCGGCGGATGACATGGTCAAGTTGGACGTGCGCACCTACTCGGCTGACGATATCGAGGCGGCCTCCGCGGCGTTAGCCAAAAGCCAGGAGGCCGAAGTGGTACTTCGGGCTCTCACGCGGGTGGAGTTCAGCGGTGATATCGAGATGTATGTCCCGGAGGATGCCAGGGGGGAGATCGACGAAGTGTTGTGGACGATCCACAAGGGGATGGTGGAGGAGGCCCAACAGAGCCGTGCCAAGTTCCTCCAGGTGATGGCCACGTTGGCCGGTCATCTGATGAGCAGTTTTACTTTTAAAACCTGATGGACGCCGGCATTTTGACGCTCAGTGGGGTCCATCTGCCCGATTTCCGCGATCCATTGGGGGTGTGGTCTCTCGAATCCTCGGATGCCGCGGTCTTTGCTGCTCACGAGGTGGACGAGGCCCGGTTGACGTGGCAAGTTTGTCTACCGGATTCGAGCCGCGAAGCCCACAGGGTTCTGCAGTCAGCCCTTCGTGTGGTGAAAGAGAAGCGGGTTGCATTGCGTGCCCTGGAATCCGCGTTCCCTCGAATGGTTCCGACCGTTCATTGGAGTCCGGGAGACCGGACGTTCGATGATACGCTATGGGAGGGGGTTGTGTTGGCTCGCGCGACGGCGACTGCGCCTTCGATCCCTCAAGTGCAGGGGCCCGCCATCGGTGACCTTGTCGAGCAGGGCCAGAGGTTGCTTGGGCGGCTTCAGCGTCTACTGACATACTTTGCGTGGATCGAGACACGACGATCAGGGACCCTCGTCGGGATCACCCAGGTGGACTGGCGTGGGGATTTCAAGACGACGTGGGGGCCGGACGTTTCGGAGGAGAGCATGGCGCTGCATCTCAAGGCCGTGCGTCTTGCCCTCGCGTCCAGACTTGCGCTGCTGCAGATGGTGGTGGTGGTGATCGGAGGCGCCTTGGTCCTGGCGACACGGGCGTCCGTGCCGGGCGGACAGATACTTCTGATACCGGTCGTCTATGATTATGTGCGCGATATTTTATCTGCGTGGAATCGCATTCAGGATGCGGTCGAGGCAGGGGCGTAGACTTATGGGTCTGGGGATGCTATCGATCGCTGCCGGGATGGACGCGGTCATCTGCTTTTTGATAAGATAGCAACATCAATGTCAATAGCTTGAGACAAGAATCATCCAGGAGGATTGAGCAATGAGTGAGAGCGAACTGAAGCAAGCGGTTGAAAAGTTTACCCGGGATTTAGCGCACAAGGCCGAGGGTTTCGTTGAGGATATCACTACCTTGGAGGTGCGCACCTTTACCGTCCCCGGCAAAGAGATCATGGTGCTGTCCGATCATGAGCTAAAACTTGACGAGGTCAATCCCGCCGGGCCGATGCAACTGCGGGCGTATACCAAGGTCGATTTCGACTCCGATACAACAATCTGCCTTCCCATGGATGCCAACGATCAGGTGGACCGCTCGGTATGGGATATCCATCAGGCGATGGTCAGCCAGGCACTGCAGAGCCGCGAGTCGATGATGCGCTCGATGGGTGATGCACTCGCCTCGGCGCTGGACGCCCTCCAGCGGATCGGATAGCTGCTTTTTATCGGTCGGCGTTTTATGGCGAACCGCAAGCTTTCGAATCGGTGGGTGATTTTAACCTTAAAATTTTCATGCGAAAACTTGCAATTACCCCAAGGTTAGTATATGATTAGAATAAGTGGATTTTTAAATTGGGTGGCTCTAATCATATCAACTACACATCGTACATGGAGGATTTCTATGAAAAAGAAGCATGTCTTAGCGTTCCTTGGCGCGATATTGGCCTCTTTAATTTTTGTCGTCCCGACTCTTGCTTATACAGGTATTGAAGGGATGGTCTCTGACGATAGTGATAATTCACAGCCATGGCAATACGGAGGTGAGGTCAGTATTTACGGAGACCCCGGTACGGGTATGCAGTTGCTTAAGACATGTTACCTGGGTGAATCCGGCGACCATGTTGGTGAAATTGTCGCAGATGCGACGGCGGGTGGTGATTGTACATATCCAGATCCTCCTCCTGACCCGTTTTCAACGGTTTACGTCATCATCGATCCAAGCGCGGGACCTGAAGGCGACCCCGGAGATATTCAGTGCGATTTTCTTGAGATCAGCAGTACGGAGCTCAAGAATCTGGGCTATTTGAAATTGGAAAACACGGGACCTAACGCCGTGACTATGATGGGCATGTTTGGCACATCGGGATGGGCGTTGATGGGAGTGCTGCCCCTGGCGGCGGTCGCAGGCCTGGGCGCGGTGAAGCTCAATCGTAAGAAGCGGCAGTAAGATGATGCGGGCGGATTCGATGATGAAAGATCAGACGTACGAGGCGCCAGCAGTGATCTTCGAGGGCGATCTTGAGGTCAAGGCAGGAAGTCCACTGGGATTGCCGGAAGATCCGTTTGGCTTGGAGGATCTTGGTTAGCAGGACCCGAAGTTGAATTTCCGCGACTTGACAATTTTCATGGTTCGCGTATGATGAAGCTATAAATCTCTAGGAGCAATAGGTCGATGTCGAGCAGCCAAACGCGCAGTTTTGCCTATACCTACTATTATTTTAGCTATCCCCGAGGGGATCGGCTGCTTCGCGCTGCCTGGAGGTGCAAGGTAGGGTAGGCTAACTGACATCAAGTAAGAAAAGCCTAGGACGTGGAGCAGACCGCTCCACGTCCTTTTTTGTTGCTCCGGAGAACAGCCAAGGAAAGGGGATGCGATGGGGTATCGGGGAATACGAGGGGCGATCACGGTGGATTCCAATACACGGGATGCGATACTTGCGGCGACCCAGACGCTGCTTCGATCGATGATTGAGGCCAACGATGTCTGGACGAGCGAGCTTGCCAGTGTGATCTTTACGGCGACGCCCGATCTGGATGCGGTCTATCCCGCGGTTGCGGCCCGGGCGATGGGGTGGACGGACGTGCCGCTGCTCTGTATGCAGGAGATGGCGGTGGCTGGGAGTCTGGAACGGTGTATCCGTGTGTTGATGCATTGGAACACCGATTGGGAGGGTTCTGACATTCGACATGTTTATCTGGAGGGCGCGCGGGTTTTGCGTCCCGATTTGGAAAGGGGATAAGATATGACACGCGTTGCATTCCAGGGCGTTGCAGGGGCTTATTCGGAGCAGGCCATACGTCAATATTTCGGCTCGGATGTGGAAGGTGTTCCCTGTCGAGAGCTCGAGGACATTTTTCCTGCGGTCGAGCAGGGAGAAGCTGACTACGGTCTGTTGGCGGTGGAAAACGCGGTTGCCGGCTCGGTCGCGGGTGCTTATGAGGTGCTGTTGCGTCACGATCTGCGGATCAATGCGGAGGTCATCTTGCACGTGCATCATATGCTGATGGCGATGCCGGGCACCACCGTCGATGAGGTCCGGCGGGTACGGTCCCATCCCCAGGCACTGGCACAGTGCCAGCGCTACCTGGATCGCTACGATCTGCAGCCGGAACCGGCGTTTGACACCGCAGGCAGCGCGCGGGATCTTGCGGCTGATCCTGATCCTGAAGTGGCGGTGATCGCCGGGGAGCTTGCCGCTGAGCTGTACGGGCTTGAGATTCTCGATAGAAGCATTGAGGATTATCCTTTTAACTACACCCGGTTCCTTGTGCTTGGACTCGAGGATCCTCCCAAAGCGCAGCGGACCAAAACGTCGGTCGTCTTCTCCACACGCCACGAGCCGGGGGCCCTTTATATGTGTATGGGGGAGTTTGCCAAACGGGGGATCAATCTGACGAAGATTGAGTCGCGTCCACGCCTGAATCAGCCATGGCGCTGGATGTTCTACCTTGACTTCGAAGGCCATTGTCAAGATCCGTTGAGCGAGGCGGCCTTATTGGGGTTGTTACGTCATTCATCGTTCGTGAAGCTTTTGGGCTCCTATCCGATGGCGACGACGCCACAGGCGGAGGAGAATCATAAAGTTTATCGAGCGGTACCTTGAGATGTGGGATAGCTGATGGATATGGAACGGAGTGGACAGATGATCATCATTATGAAACACGGGGCAAGTCAGGGTGAGGTCTCAAACGTGACTGCGCGGGTGGAGCAGATGGGATGTCAGGTGCATCTTTCTGAGGGTGAGGAACGCACGATTATCGGGGTGATCGGGAACGGTCGGCCCATCGATCGGGAACAACTGGAGCGGTTGTCCGGTGTGGAACGGACGGTCCCTGTGCTGCGACCTTTCAAACTGGCGAGTCGGGAGTTCCATCCTCAGAATACCGTCTTTGAGCTAGACGGCGTGACGTTCGGAGGGCCCGAGGTTGTGATTATGGCCGGTCCCTGTTCGGTCGAGAGCCGCGAACAGGTCCTGGAGACGGCCCGAGCCGTCAAGGATGCTGGGGCGAAGGTGCTTCGGGGCGGCGCGTTCAAGCCGCGCACCTCCCCGTACAGCTTCCAGGGTTTGGGTGAAGAGGGATTGCGCTACCTGGCCGAAGCGCGGGATGAGACCGGGTTACTGGTTATCACCGAGGTCATGGAACCGGAGAAGGTTCCCTTGGTCGCGGCCTATGCGGATATTCTGCAGATTGGGGCGCGAAGTATGCAGAACTACGCATTGCTGCACGCCGTGGGCGAGTCGCAGAAGCCGGTAATGCTTAAGCGGGGGATGATGTCCACCATCGAGGAGCTGTTGATGTCGGCGGAGTATATCCTCTCGCACGGGAACGAGCGGGTGATGGTCTGCGAGCGGGGCATTCGCACGTTCGAGCCTTACACGCGCAACACGTTGGACGTCAGTGCCGTCCCGCTGTTGAAGAACCTGACCCATCTCCCCGTTATCGCGGATCCGAGCCACGGGACCGGGAAGTGGGAGTTGGTCGCGCCGATGTCCCGGGCCGCGGTGGCTGCGGGGGCGGACGGTCTGATCATCGAGGTGCATCCGCGTCCGGAGGAAGCGCTGTCGGATGGCGCGCAGTCGCTCAAACCCAAGCGGTTCAGGGAGCTTATGGCGTCGTTGTCGTCCATCGCGGCCGTGATAGACCGAATCGTTTAGGGGGTATCTATGTCTGAGGGTGACTTTACGTCTGGGTTTGAAAGAAACGCTGGAGCGCACGGTTCGCTGGCAGCATGCACGGTGACGGTTGTGGGTGTGGGCTTGATGGGCGGATCCTTTGCTGGGGCGCTCTGTGGAATGTGTGGGCGGGTGATCGGTGTCGATCGGGATGCGGGGGCGCTGGAGCAAGCGCTGGACCGAGGTCTGATCGAGGAGGGTTTGACGGATCTGGGGGCGGGCGTGCGGAACGCCGACGTCGTGGTGCTTGCTACGCCTGTTCGCTCTATTCTGGGGCTCCTGGACCTGATCGGGCCGATGTTATCGCCCGGAACGCTGCTGATGGACCTGGGAAGTACGAAGGAGATGATCCTGCAGAAGATGATGCACCTGCCGTCTCACGTGGACGCGATCGGCGCACATCCGATGTGCGGGAAAGAGATTTCCGGCGTGTCCGCGGCGGAGCCCGGTCTTTACCGGGGAAGGACGTTTATTCTTTCGCCGCTGCCCCGAACTCGTGAGTCGGGTATCTCGACCGCGAAGGCTCTGGCGCGGGCCGTGGGTGCCAGTCCCCTGGTTATTGACGGGGCCAGACAGGATTTCCTGGTCGGGACGATCAGCCATTTGCCGTACCTCCTGGCGTGCGGTCTGGTGAAGACGGCCGATAGTATGACCTCGCCCGATCCCCTGGTCTGGGATATCGTCGCCGGTGGCTATCGCGACACCTCTCGGGTGGCAGGCAGTGACGTGACGATGATGCTGGATATCTTGATGACCAACCGCGACAACGTGACGGAAGCTGCTGCTACGTTCATCGAACATCTGCAACAGTTGGTTCGCCTGATCGAGGTGGGGGACGAAGAGGCCTTGCGCTCGTCCCTGATGAAGATCCGCAGTTTACGAAAGGAGATGTATTCATGAGTCGTTTCGTCATTGCAGGACAGGTCGATGCCCTGCGAGGTTGGACATCTCTGCCCGGCGATAAGTCGATCTCACACCGGGCGTTAATGCTGGGTGCGTTAGGGGACGGCATCAGCCAGGTCCGCGGATTTCTCCCCTCCGGTGATTGTCTTGCGACGGTAGGATGTATGCGCACGCTGGGTATCGACATCGATCATTCGGCGCCTACTGAAGTTGTGATTCATGGACGGGGTCTCGATGGACTGCAACCCCCTGCGGAGCCGCTCAACTGCGTCCGTTCCGGGACAACGATGCGTCTGTTAACCGGTATCCTTGCCGGACAACCTTTCGAGAGTGAGGTGACCGGTGCGCCGCAGTTGTTGCGCCGTCCTATGCGCCGGATCACGCAGCCGCTCCGATCGATGGGTGCGGAGGTTGAGGATACCGAGGGGCACGGTCCGTTGAGCATTCGCCCGGGAACTCTCGAAGGTCGTGTGCATAGCCTGTCGGTGGCGAGCGCCCAGGTCAAGAGTGCCATCCTCCTGGCTGGGCTATATGCCTCAGGCGTGACCGTGGTCCATCAGCCCGGCCCGGCCCGCGATCATACGGAGCGTATGCTGGCAGCGCTGTTGCAGCCCAAACCGGGGGATGACAATCCTGATGAGTCTCTGGTTCACTACACGGCGGATTCGGTGCGCCTGGATGCTGCCCGCATCGGATCGATGACCCCACTCGACATACAGGTGCCCGGGGATCTTTCGTCGGCAGCCTTTCTCATCGCAGCTGCGCTGTTGTTACCCGGATCTGAGATTCTTTTGGAAGGGGTGGGGATGAACCCAACCCGCACCGGATTCCTCGACGTCCTGAAGGCTATGGGCGGCGCGGTCGTGGTCGTGAATCAGGATACGCAGGGCGGCGAACCGGTGGGCACGTTGCGTGTTGAGGCAGGGGCTCTCCATGGGACGGAAGTGTCCGGGGATACGGTGGTCCGGATGATCGATGAGTTCCCGATCCTCGCGGTTGCGGCGACGCAGGCGGGGGGGGCGACGGTGATCCGCGATGCTGCGGAGCTCCGTGTCAAGGAGACGGACCGGATCGCGGGCATCGCAACGGCGCTCCGGATGATGGGAGCGGTGATCGAACCTCAGCCCGACGGTTTTGTGGTTGAAGGGCCGTGCCAGCTCCAGGGCGCTGTCGTCGACAGCCTGGGGGACCACCGGTTGGCGATGGCTCTAGCGGTTGCCGGGCTGATCGCTGAGGGTGAAACAGTGGTTAAATCGGCCGAATGCGTATCCGATTCTTTTCCTGGGTTCGCCGAGACGCTGCAGGCATTGGGCGCAGCCATCAGGAGGATCTAGCATGTGTGCGGATGAAGGACGTTTCTCGTTAAGCGGCGAAACTCGATTGGTTGGGGTGATCGGTTGGCCTGTTGCCCACAGTATGTCACCGGCTATGCACAACACGGTGCTGCGAGAACTGGGGCTGAACTGGTGTTACGTTCCGTTTCCGGTGCGTCCTGGAGAGGTCCGTGAGGCCGTGCGCGGCCTCACGGCGTTGGGTATCTGTGGGGTGAACGTCACCGTGCCCCACAAGCAGGCTGTGATGGCCGTGTTGGATGACATCGCGCCGGCGGCCCGAGCTGTGGGCGCGGTCAACACGGTGACTATCGAGCGGAGCGCCTCGGGAGCGGTGTTGCTCCGTGGCAGCAACACGGACGTGCCGGGATTCCTGTCGGGATTGCGCGCCCACGGATTCGATCCGCAAGGGGCGAGGGCACTGGTCGTTGGGGCCGGGGGGGCTGCTCGAAGCGTGGTTTTTGCGCTGCTGGAGGGCGGTGCTGCGCGGGTGAAGATTCTCAATCGCACCCCGTCCCGCGCCCAACGGCTCGCTGAAGACTTCGAGTCGCCACGCCTGGAGAGCGGGGCTCTGAAACCGGACACTTTGATTGGCGAGGCCGCTGCATCGGATTTGTTGATCAACGCCACGACGGTTGGGATGTGGCCCGAGGTCAGTGAGTCGATCTGGCCCGAGAGAGAGGCGTTCCCCCCTCATCTGACCGTTTACGATCTCGTCTATAATCCCGTTGAGACTCGTCTGCTTCGACAGGCCCGTGAGGCCGGTGCGCGAACCATTGATGGCCTGGGGATGTTGGCCCGTCAGGGTGCCCTCTCCCTGGATGGGTGGGTCGATGAGAATCTGGAGATTGATGAGATTGCTGCGGCCATGAGACGGGCGGCCGAGCAGGCGCTGATCCAGAGCAAAGCACTGGAGAAAGGTTGAAACGCGTAGGTTTCTATGCTTTTTCTGTTTGATCCGGTAGAGTTAATCAGATATAAAGCGTGAGCGACGATAACGGTTCAAATCGATGATGGATCGGACCAGGAATACTGAAAGCGTTTCCGGGAGTCTTAAAGAAAAGTTTGTGGTTTATGTTCGGATCTATACAGCAAGAATGGAGAGATGCATTTATGAAGGTTGAGAACGTATTTGAGGAGTTTAAATGGCGGGGGTTGGTCTACGATTATACCCAGGGGCTACCCGAGGTGCTCGAAACGGAGCTGATCACGGCTTATATCGGATTTGATCCCACCTCTGACAGTCTGCAGGTCGGCAACCTGCTGGCACTGATGGGCCTGGCCCGTTTGCAGCGCTTCGGACATCACCCCATTGCAGTAGCGGGGGGCGGGACCGGGATGATCGGCGACCCAAGCGGCAAGTCGCAGGAGCGTCAACTCTTGAGCCGGGAGCAGGTGGAGGCCAACGTCGAATCGATTCGTGGACAGCTTGAGCGGTTTCTGGATTTTGATGTGGAGACCAATCCGGCCCGGATTGTGAATAATGCCGACTGGCTGACGACGATACCGATGATGGATTTCCTTCGGGACATCGGTAAGCATTTCACCGTCAACTACATGATCGCCAAGGATTCGGTCAAGACCCGCCTCGAGCGGGAGGACGGCATCTCCTATACCGAATTCAGCTACATGCTGCTGCAGGCATACGATTTTCTCCGCCTTTACGACGCCTTTGATTGCAAGTTGCAGTCCGGCGGAAGCGATCAGTGGGGCAATATCACCGCAGGTGTGGAGCTAATCCGGCGTAAACGCGGCGAGCGGGCTTACGGCCTTGTCTACCCGTTGGTCACCGGTGCCGATGGGGCCAAGCTGGGCAAGACCGCAAAAGGGACGATCTGGCTCGATCCCGAGCGCACGTCACCCTACCGGTACTACCAGTTCTGGCTCAATCAGGAGGATGCGGACGTGATTGACCTGCTCAAGTACTTCACGTGGCTGGATCAAGACGCGATTGCGGATCTGGCCGAGAAATTGAGCGCGCATCCGGAGCGCCGGGAGGCACAGCGCACGTTGGCTCAGGAGATGACCCGCATCACGCACGGAAAGACCGCGCTCGAGAAGGCCGAGCAGGCGGCTCAGGTGCTTTTCGGTGGCGATCTCGAGGGCTTGAGCGCCGATGATATCGCGGATATCTTTGCGGACGTACCCTCGAGCGATGTGCCAAAACACGATCTCGAGGGAGAAGGGCTCTCATTGGTCGAAGTGATGGACGACGTGGATCTCTCGCGGTCGAGAGGTGCGGCACGACGTCTCCTTAAGAGCGGGGGTGTCTACGTCAACAACCGGCGAGTGCAGGATACCGACCAAAACCTGACGCTCGGCGATGCGATCGAAGGCCGGTTTATCGTTCTGCGGCGCGGTAAGAAGACCTATCATCTGCTTCGTGTGGTCGCTTGATCTGACTATGTGAACGCCTACAGGGGGGGGCGGTCGGTACGCAAGATCGGGTCTTTCCCGTCGTCTGTAACGTGAAGTGAGGGGGTAGAGTGTGGAGATCTTAGGTGGGCCACTCTTTGGCGTGGCCGGTGCGGGAGAGTCACATGGCCCGGGTTATATGACGATTGTCTTCGGATGTCCGCCGGGACTGAAGTTGTCTCGGACGATGGTTCAGCAGTCGTTGGACCGCCGCCGCCCAGGCAGCACGCGGCACGGTACGACCCGCCGGGAGGGGGACCGGGTTGTTCTTCTGTCCGGCCTTTACGCCGAGCCCCACGGCCCGTTAGTTTCCGGCCCGGAGATCCGCCTCGCGTTTGGAGGCTCAGAGGGAGATTCGTCCGTTGAAACGTCCACGTACGAGGAGGGATTGACGACCGGGGAGCCCATTGCGGCACTGGTGCTTTCGGCTTCCAAACGTTCCCGGGATTATTCGCAATTCGCCGGCCCGACGGGGGAAGTGCGACCGGGTCACACGGATCTGGTCAAGCACTTTCAATCCCGCGGATTCGTTGACGTACGCGGCAGCGGACGGTCGAGTTACCGATCAACTATTTCGGACGTCATCGGCGGCGCGGTCGCCCGGGCTTATCTGGGGGATGCGTTCGATACGGCATTTCTATCGGCGGTGACCCAGGTTGGCGATCTGACCGCGTCCCGTACCCTGACGGATCGCTTCGAGCGGTTAGCCGTGGATTATGCCGCTGGTGGACGCGTGCCGGCGGTCGAGATCGAGGGAACCGAAGCGGAGCTCCGTCAGGCGGCTTTCCCCACTCTGGATCTCGACTTTGCACGTGAGGCTGTGGCACGGATTGAGGCTCTTCGAGATGAGGGTGACTCGATCGGCGCTGTGGTCGAGGTGGTGGGCGTCAACGTGCCGCCGCTTGCAGGGGCGCCGCTCTACCAGAGTCTCAAGCTCCGGCTGCTGGGCAGTCTTGGTGGCGTCAACGCCGCACGTGCGTGCGAGGTGGGCGCTGGGTTTGCGGTCGCTCGCCGCCGAGGAAGTGAGAACAACGATCCTATTCGCTCCACGGGTTTTCAGAGTAATCGGCACGGTGGGATGTTGGGCGGTATCACGACGGGGATGCCTCTGTCCTGCCGGGTCACCTTTAAACCGACATCCTCAATCCTCAAGCTTCAGCACTCGGTGAATAAACACCTGGAGGATATCGACTTCGTGCTTGGGAAGGGGCGTCACGATCCATGTGTGGGATTGAGGGTAGGGGTCACCCTTGAATCTCGGATGGCGATTGAGCTGCTGAATGCGGTATTGATGCAGGAGGCGACGCGGCTCGATGCGTCATCGTTCCGTCTTTTTGACGAGGAGGGTGTATGAGAAACCTGGTGATTACGGGATTTATGGGGACGGGGAAGACCTCGGTGGGACGGTCGGTCGCCCGGCGTCTCTCCCTCCGATTTGTCGATATGGACACGGAGATTGAAGCACGAGCCGGAAAGTCCATCCGCCGGATCTTTGAGGAGGACGGAGAAGGCGCATTCCGCCGCTTGGAATCGGCACTCTGCAGGGAGCTCTGCACGCATACCGACCTCGTGATCGCCACCGGAGGCGGTGCGTTAGTGGATGCGGATAATCGTGCTGCCCTGATGCGCTCGGGACAGGTGATCTGTCTCACGATTGATCCGACGGAGGTTTTGAATCGCGTCGGGGATGACGAGACCCGTCCCCTGCTCAACGGACCGGATCCGGAAGGGGCGGTTCGGCGCTTGATGCAAGATCGCGAGCCAGCTTACGCGCGTATACCCTGGCAGATCGATACGATGGGACGGTCGATTGATGACGTGGTTGATGCGGTGCTGACCTTGGCCGAAGCGGAGATTCTCACGGTTACCCATCCTTCAGGGGCCTATGAGATTGCCATTGGATCGGGCCTACTTGCGTACGCAGGGGGGGCGGTGCGTGCTTTGGGCCTGCCGGAGGGAACGGTCGTTGTCCTGGTTACTAATGATGTTGTCGGCCCTCTGTACGCTGATGACGTACTCGACTCCTTATTGAATGCCGGGCTTCATCCCTCTCTCCACATCCTCCACGATGGGGAGGCGCATAAACGGTTGACGAGCGTCCGGGAGATCTACGATACGTGCTTGGACGCCGATATGGATCGAGGCGGGGCCATCATCGCGCTTGGGGGCGGCGTGACCGGCGATATCGCAGGATTTGCGGCGGCGACATATATGCGGGGGGTGCGGTTTGTCCAGATCCCCACATCACTCCTCGCGATGACCGATGCCAGCGTGGGGGGTAAAACCGGCGTCGATCTACCCCAGGGGAAGAACCTTGTCGGGGCTTTCAAGCAGCCAGAACGGGTGCTGATCGATACCTCGGTCCTGCATACGCTGCCGGAGGTGGAGTTCCGCTCCGGTATGGCCGAGGTCATCAAACATGGAATCCTTGGGGACCGGGTGTTGTTTGAGGCGCTTGCGAACGGGCCGCCGGGGGGGACGTTGACACTGGCCCCCCACCTCCTGGCCCGCTCGATCGGCGTTAAGATTGAGGTCGTGGAGGAGGACCCATTTGAGGGGGGGCGGCGAGCGGTGCTCAACCTCGGACACACGGCAGGGCACGCACTGGAGCGGATCAGTGGCTTCACGCTGCGGCATGGTGAGGCGGTGAGCATTGGTCTGGGGGTTGCGGCCCGGATTGCCGATCGATTAGGATGCACGGAGACGGGATTGGTCGAGCGAATTGTCGCGGTCCTGCGCGCGTGGGATCTCCCGGTCCGTTGTCCCTCCTACCCGGCGTCGTCAATCCTTGGAGCCATGACCCACGATAAAAAGAAGCGGCGGGGGCGCCTGCGATGGATTCTTCCCCTTGCGATTGGTGAGGTCATCCTTGCCGATGACATCTCACAGGCTGTGGTCGAAGAGATTTTGATCGAGATGGGAGCGAGGCGAGACGATGAATAGTCAACACGCAGTGTCGGAGGAAAGGACGCCAAAACTCAGGATTCTGATACTACACGGCCCTAACCTCAACCTTCTGGGCTCACGGGAGCCCGAGACCTACGGGCGTGTCACCCTGGACGAGATCGATCGAGCTCTTCGGGAGGAAGCCGATCGACGTGGGGTGATGCTGCGAATTGTCCAATCCAACGGAGAGGGCGAACTCATCGATGCGTTGCACGATGCGTTTGGATGGGCGGATGGGATCTTGATGAACCCGGCAGGCTACACTCATACCAGCGTTGCCCTCCGGGATGCGGTTGCGGCTATCGGCCTGCCGGCGGTCGAGGTCCACTTATCGAATATCCATGCCCGCGA
Organism: uncultured Anaerolineales bacterium; assembly: GCA_964388385.1. GTDB lineage: Bacteria > Chloroflexota > Anaerolineae > B4-G1 > SLSP01 > PWVB01. The sequence goes on from CAYMAQ010000005.1 coordinate 15,095, forward strand.
ATCCTTCCGTCATACCTCGTTGATTGCACCGGTTTGTGTGGGGCAGATCAGCGGCTTTGGGTGGCGCAGCTATCTGTTGGGTCTGGAAGCTCTCACGGATCATTTGAGCGCTCGACGTTCGATTCAGGATGTAGAGGTTTAGGACAATGTTTTGTAAGAGCAAGATTTTCATTGAAAGGGAGAATGGATGAAAAAGGCCCAACGATTGGAAAACCTGCCGCCCTATCCTTTCGCACGCTGGTCTGCCGAGGTTGCGACGGTCAGAGAGGATGGGCAAGATGTTATCCGGCTGGATATCGGCAATCCGGATATGCCCCCCCCCGAGGCTGTGATTAACGAGCTTTGCCGCTCCGCACGCGATGCCGATCATCACGGCTATGCCGGCTATCGGGGGCTACCCTCACTGCGAAAGGCTATCCGTGATTACTACGTCCGCCGTTTTGACGTCGAACTCGATCCGGAGGCCCAGATTGTCCCCTTGATAGGATCCAAAGAGGGGATCGTCAATATGGCCTTGGCGATTTTGGATCCCGGAGACGTCGCGTTGGTCCCGGACCCGGGCTACGCGCCCTATACGATGGGGGCGATGCTCGCCGGTGGAGAGGTGCATACCATGCCGCTTCACGAAGAGCGCGGTTTTCTTCCCGATCTGGATGCCATTCCGACTGAGGTGGCGGATCGAGCCAAAATGATGTGGCTCAATTATCCGAATAATCCTACCGGGGCGGTCGTCGACCTGGCTTTCTTGACCAACGTGGTCGATTTCGCCCGTCGACACCATCTGTTACTCTGCTACGATGCTCCGTACACCGATGTGACCTACGGTGATTACATCGCACCGAGCGTGCTGGAGGTTGATGGAGCGATGGAAGTGGCCGTCGAGTTCAACTCACTTTCGAAGACGTTCAATATGGCGGGCTGGCGACTCGGTATGGCGGTGGGTCAATCGGAGGCCCTGATCGCGTTGGCTCAGGTCAAAAGCAACGTCGACTCCGGAATGTTTCATCCTTTACAGGAGGCGGCTGTGGCCGCACTTTCGGTCGAAGCCGGGTGGATCGCCGATCGGAATCGCCTCTATCGAGCGCGCCTCGATTTGATTGTTCAAGGGCTCCGAGCCGTTGGCTTCGATGCGGCGACCCCGGATGCGGCTCTCTACGTGTGGGTTGCGGTTCCCAAGGCGCTGGGAGCGGCAGAGGAATTCGCGCGGGATCTGCTTGTGAACGTCGGCGTAGCGGTGGCTCCGGGTCCTTTCTTCGGCGCGATGGGGGAGGGCTACATCCGCATCTCGGCCACGGCACCGACCAGCCGAATCCAGGAGGCTATGGGGCGTCTTCGTTCACACCTGGGCTGACGATCTCAGCGGTACGGTTTGTAGGTGGTGCACCTGCATCCAATCCATCCCCCAGCGATCCCGGTGCCAGCGGCCTTGCACCTCGAGGATCCGCCAGGGGGATGGATTTTTCTGCGAGGCTCTGACTTTGGCGATGACCCACGTCGCACCGTCCCACAGATAGAAACCTCCGCCCCCAGTCCGTCCGGGCAGCCGGACCGCGAATGTGTGCGCCGATTGTCCGGGCTGCCATTTCCGGGGATGGAGCCGGGTAGCGTCTGGGTGTTGCTCCACCAATGCGGGCAGGTAAGCTCGGAGCGCAGCGATCGGGTATCCCAGCACCCGCTTTTCCCATGCCAGGTGTTGGGAGAGCTCTGCCCGGGGGCGTTGATGATCCAGGAATTCGAAGGAGCGTTGGTAGGCGTTTCCGGCCTGGCGAATCTCATGGGCCAATGCCAGCATTGTGGGGCGGTTGGGCCCCAATCCTTCCAGGGCGCCGCATTGGATGAGGTGGGTGACCTCTTTGATGTGCAGGGGCACACGGCTCAGGAGATCTCTCGGGCTGGAGAATCGACCTCTCTGACGGGCGTGGACGATATCGGTCATTGCACGGTGCCGTAGATCCCGGACCTGATTCAGCCCCATCCACAGAACCGCTTGATCGCCTTCCCAGTCGAGGTTGAAATGGGCCGTGCTGGCATTGATGTGCGGGGGACGCACGTCAATGCCGAGTCGGATGGCCTCCGCCATATAGACAGCGGGGTGATGAAACCCACCCCAGGTCTGGAGGCGCGCGCAGAAAAATGCGGCCGGCCAGTGGGTTTTGATGAAGGCCGATCGATAGCTGACATCGGCGTAGGCGGTCGCATGTCCCTGGTTGAAGCCATACCCTGAGAAAGCTTCGACTTGCCGCCAGAGATCCTGCCCTTGCCGGTCTGTCATGCCCGGGCCGTTCGGCGGCTTGCGCATACAACCTGCCAAGAACTCCTCACGCATACGGACCATCTCTTCCGGCTTCATCTTGCTCATTCCACGTCGCAGGTGTCCGGCCTGCTGCCAGCTCAATCCGGCGACCTCCGTGGCCACGCGAAGAATCTGCTCTTGAAAGATCAGGACACCTTTCGTCGGCCCCAATATCGGTTCCAGCGATGGGTGCAAGTAGCTCACCTCCGCTTCACCCCGATACCGACGGATGAAGGTATCGGCCATGCCACCGGTTGCCGGGCCGGGTTTGAAAAAAGCATTGGCGATGGCCAAGTCACGGACCGTTTGAGCGTTTAACTTACGCAACGTTCGCCGAGCGCCTTCCGATTCACATTGAAAGACACCGACCGTCTCTCCGGATGATAGAGTTTCCTCGGTGGGCGGGTCGTTGAGGGGGGTATCGCCCAGTTTGAATACCGGATCATAGTGCGTTCGGATCTGTTCGGCGGCATCGGCTAACACGGTCAGTGCCCGAATGCCCAAGAGATCGATCTTGGGCAGACCCAGCGCTTCGACGTCGTGGTGGTCGAACTGGGTGATCAGGTAACCTTTGGGCGCCCACTGGACGGGGAGGACGTCGGTCAGGGGGCCGGGGGTGATCACAATGCCGCCGGGATGGACACTCAGATGATCGATCTGTCCGATGAGGGGATAGGCCGCTCTGAGAACCTTTGCCATGTCGGCGTCGGTCGTCTGCCGGATCAGCTCCTGCATCGCCTCATCCGGCCCTTGGCTGGGATTAGGATGCCAGTGACGAGGAAGGCCGGCGAGAAGCGCTTCCAGTTTCTCGTCCCTGAGACCGTACGCCTTTGCGACGCTGCGGACCGCCGAGCGGGGTTGGAGGGTGCTGAGGGTGGCGACAAGGGCCACTTGGTCGTCACCGTACCGCTCTCGCACGTAAGCGAGCACTTCGTCGCGCCGGCGACTGCAGAGATCGAGGTCGATATCCGGCGGGTCTGTCCGCGCGGGGCTGAGAAAGCGTTCGAAGAGCAGGCCATGCTGAACAGGATCGACGGTGGTGATCCCCGTACAGTATGCCACCAGCGCGTTGGCGACGCTGCCGCGGGTGCTCACGGGGATTTCCTGCTCCCGAGCGAAGCGCACGATGTCCGCGACGACCAGGAAGAGCGGTGTGTATCCATACCGGGCGATGGCATTCAACTCACGCTTGAGGCGATCGCGAATTTCGGGGTGCGGGATGGGTCCATAGCGATCGCGGAGTCCCTGGTGGGCCATCACCGACAGCAAATCCTCAGGCGTTCTGTTACGCGGACCATCCTCTCCCCTGGATAGATCGAGCTTGGGCCAGATGGGAGTGCCATCGGGCAAGACGTCTCCGCATCGTGCTGCTACCTCGTGGGTGGTTTGGAGCGCATCCGGGAATGCGCGGTATTGTGTGCCCATCGCCTGGGGTCCGAGCCAGTATCGCTGGTGCCGGGCCTCCGGCTCTCCTGGATCCGTGATGTCTTGATTCTTCGCACGCTCTTCCACGGGACAATTTCGCCGGATTGCTTCAAGAAGTTGGAGCTGGCTGGCTGCCTCCCGGTCTATGGCGTAGATGGGATGAACGACGACCGTCTTGCGATTGACTGTCTTGGCCATCTCAGAGATCTGATAGGCCAAGGTAAGATCCATCGCACGCTGTATCTCTAGCCCTAGATACAGGCCGTCTCTATAGATCGCGATCAGTCTATCTATGTAAGCTTGTGCCGCCTCTCCCCGACCCGCACGCAGGAGATGAGCCGTCCATCCCTCCAGCCCACCGGTCAGGCAGACCAGCCCCTCCGAATGGCGGGTCAAGGTATTGAGCGAGAGCCCCGTCCGCATCCGCTCTTCGCGGTCGGGATGCCCTTGTATCTCGGACGAGAGTGCACAGAGGGATCGATATCCTCTGGGTGTCGACGCCAGCAGGATCAGAGGTTTTCCGCCTCCCCTGCGATCGTCCGGGCACTCCACAGCGGCAGGTAAGGCGATGATGGTGGTCATTCCGATGATAGGGCGCACGCCGGCTTGCCGACAGGCACGATCGAAAGCGACCGCGCCGTAGAGCGCATGGGTGTCGGTCAGCGCAAGATGGGACATTCCGTCGGCCTTAGCCCGTTGCGCTAAGGCCTCGACCGAAGCTGTGCTCTCCAGGAGTGTGTACTGGGAATGCACCCGGAGATGGATAGGGGGGGAAGTCTTCGTACCTGCTCTCATATCCATGCACCTCGGTTCTTTGGGCGGTGGGTAAGACCGTCTTTCACATTCAGGCCGATGGCAGCAGCCTCTCGGCTAATAAGAACTCCGCATAAGGTACCGTCCAGACCACCGGATGATTTAAGCGGTGTCCGTAATAACCATCCTCCCCGTACGCCGTGCCGTGGTCCGAGCACAAGATTGCCAAGCAGGGACCTCGGCGTCTGAGGACGTTGAAAAGTGGCGGGAGTTGCCGGTCCACGTAGATCAGGGCAGCTTCGTGGGTAGCCCGCGAATCCCGGTTCGCACCGGGTAGGAAGATGTGATTGGGCGGATGGATTGCCGAGATATTGATGAAAAGGAAGAATTTTTCCCTGTGTGAATGCTGCTTGATCAGGTTGATTGCCAACTTGACCTGATGTTCGGTTGAATGGGGGTGGTTGACTCCCAAGCGGGAATCCCAGTAGCTGGTCTGGAAAAGGTTCGGCAGCGTGGATCCCAAAGGTGTTTGCTTATCGAAGAAATTGACCCCGCCGATGCAGATCGTATGGTATCCTTCATTCGCCAGCCCGGTTACAATGTCCGGCGCGTTGAAAACGTAGGTGCGCTCGGTCGTCGTGCGACTGCCCGGAAAGGGTGTGGCAAAAAGCCTGGGGTGGATACCGGGCGCGAGGGGGGTGGGAAGAAACCCGGCAAAGAAAGCGTGGTGGGCTGCGTAGGTAAAGTTACCGGGCGTGTGCCGGGCTTCCCATTGCCCTCCTGGTATCAGCTCGGCAAAGTTGGGGGTGCGCCCGGCAGCCATCGCATCCCGAGCCACGTCATGTCGTAACGTATCCAACGTGATGAAAAGAATGTCATGCGTTCCGACAATGTGATTTGCGTTGATCAGCATAGTTTTAGGTGTGCACTCAGCTAAACTCTCTTATCGAGGCGCGATGCGTCGATATAGGCAGCTAGCGCTCAATAGGTCTGCACTGTGGTTACATCTTGAAGTCTAACTTCTTTTTGCTATAGGACAATACTCGAAAGAGATCGCATTGGATTGAAGATACGGGGAGGGATTACCCAGAGGATGGGAAACGAAAGCCGCAGGCTGAAATATATTCTTCAGCCTGCGGCGGAATTTGAGCGGATGCCCTTGCTATTTAGCGTAGTCCGGTCGGATGTCAACCCGCCGGAGGAGATTGGCATTGGTGACTACGGTAATTGAACTGGTCGCCATTGCGGCCTCAGCCAGTACAGGATGCATCCATCCGATCACGGCGAGTGGGACCATAATCACGTTATAGAAAAATGCCCAGAAGAGGTTCTGCCGGATCTTTCGGAATGTGGCCCGGCTGAGGTTGATCGCCTCAAGGACCGCAGTCAGTTCCCCTCGGACCAACGTGATGTCACTAGCTTCGATGGCGATGTCCGTCCCGGTGCCGATTGCCAGACCGACATCGGCCTGCGTCAAGGCTGGCGCATCGTTGATGCCGTCTCCCACGAATGCCACCGATCCGTACTGCTCCTGGAGGCGACGCACCTCGTCGACTTTACCGTCGGGCAGCACCTCGGCGACCACGTGATCGATGCCCACATGTCGGGCAATCGCTGCGGCTGTGCGGTTGTTGTCTCCGGTGATCATCGCAGTCTTCAGTCCGAGCTGATGCAACGCCCCGACCGCGGATTGTGCATCTTCTTTGAGCGTGTCGGCGACGGCAATTACACCGGTGAGCTGATCATCGACCGCGATCCACATGGCGGTTTTACCCTCTTCTTCCAGCTGTGCCGCAATCTGATTGACGTGTGCGTTGATCAAATCCATCTCTTCCATCATGCGACGCGATCCAACCTTTACCCTTTGCCCGTTCACCTGGGCTACAATTCCCCGTCCGCGACGAGCTTCAAAGGCTTCCGGTTCGGTAAGGGCTAGGTTGCGATTTTGGGCGTGGGCTACGATTGCCCGACCGAGGGGGTGCTCCGACCCATATTCTGCGCTGGCGGCCCAGGTGAGAACGTCAGGCTCGGAGCTTTCCTCATTCAACGTGACGACATCCGTGACTTCGGGTTTGCCCTTTGTCAGGGTGCCTGTCTTGTCAAAGACGACGATACCGACGTCCTTCAATACCTGGATAGCCTCACCGCTTCGAATGAGGATCCCGTGTTCTGCGCCGATACCGCTGCCCACCATCAGAGCGGTAGGGGTTGCCAATCCCAACGCACAGGGACATGCGATGACGAAGACCGAGACCATCGAGACGACAGCCAAGGTCAGGACCCCAAGGTTCGGATTGACCCATGGCAAAAACGCCCCAGATGCAGTCAGTGAACGGGTAAACTCAGGGAAAACCAGGCGCGCCGTCAGCGTTAGCAGGGCAATTGTGATAATCACAGGTACGAAGACCGCCGTGACCCGATCGGCGAAGGCCTGGATGGGAACCTTGGTCCCCTGAGCCTGTTCGACCATCTTGATAACCTGGGAGAGGAACGTGTCCTTCCCAACCCGCGTGGCCCGAATCTTCAGCAGACCCGTCTGGTTAACCGTGGCGCCGATGACCTCATCATCAACCTCCTTGGAGACGGGGATGGATTCCCCGGTCGCCATCGATTCGTCGATGGCGCTTTCGCCGCTGACAACCACCCCATCCGTCGGGATCTTCTCACCGGGTCGGACGATCATCACGTCGCCGACCTCGACGTCTTCGATCGGGACATCAATTTCTTCGCCATCACGCTCGATATGGGCTGTCTTTGCGCCCAATTCCAATAACTTTCGGATTGCCTGGGAAGCCCGACCCTTGGCGGATTCTTCGATATATCGGCCCGTGAGGTGGAAGGCCATAATCATCGCCGATACCCCTGCATAGTTTGCGACCGGGATCAGGAAGGAGAGGGGACCGGTCAGCAATGAAGCGCCCGTTCCCAGCGTGATGAGGGTGTCCATATTGGCATAACCGTGTAGGGCTGCGCGCACGCCACTGCTCAGGGTTTTACGGCCCACAGTAAAGAGAACCGGCAGGGCCAAGGCAATCATCCCCAGGTTGAACATCGTTTCGCTCGGCCACATAATTCCGAAGACCATCTCCGGAATCATCCAGATCATAATCACGGCGGTGAACGCCCAAGCGACCCACATTCGCCGTCGCGCTTCCGCGACCTTCTCCCGGGCCTCATCGGCGACAGCTTGTTGGGTGCTGTCTTCTACGTCGGTTCGCTCGACGACCTCGTAGCCAGCATCGGCGACCGCTCGTTTGAAATCATCGAACCCGGCGACGCCGGAGACGAAGGAGAGCGATGCTTTCTCGGTGGCAAGGTTGACGTTTGCATCCAGCACACCCTCGACGTTACTCAGCGCTTTCTGAACGTGAGCGACACAGGATGCGCAGGTCATACCCTTAATCGACAACGTCGCCTCTTCTTTTGCCACCCCATATCCCGAGTCCTGGACCGCTTTCACCAACTGGTCTGCGGGCACGTCTGTTTCAAACCAGAGGCTCGCTTTTTCGGTCGCGAGATTGACGTTGACGCTATTGACTCCCTGGACCTTGCTCAGAGCATTCTCGACGTGGTTGACACAAGATGCACAGGTCATCCCTTCAACTTTTAGATCGAGTTGTTTGATCTCCAACGGTATCTCCCTCCTCACTCTTCGGACATAAACTTCGACATAAACTTTGATTGTCCCCTGAGTATGAAGCTTTGTTGGGGTTCCCCCCTTTTATTTCCAAATAAAGTATATCATATTCGTGTTAAATATCCATTAGTAAACGATTAGATCGAATCTCGAAGAGGGAAACTGGGAGGGCTTCCTGCTTTTGGGATTGATAGTGTCTGGGTCCCAAAAGCAAAAGACACGGCACCTAGGTGCCGTGTCTTTGTTTTCCTGAGCCAGACGATGATTGAATCGGTTACTTGGTCTCCCGATAGAGCACGTGCTTTCGCACGATGGGATCGTAGCGGCGAAGTTCCAGCCGTTGGGAGTCATTGCGGCGGTTCTTCTCCGTATAGTACATATGACCACTCTCTGTGCTCTTCAATTTAACAATAATGCGATTGCCCTTTTTCGCCATGATCCGGACCTCCTGTGCTTACAAAACCATGCTTGCAGACACGATGCAAGGACGAATTTTCGATAACCAGCGTTCAGGAATTATAGCGTGGTTGAACCGACTGTCAAGCTCGATCGCGTTTTGAAATCTACAGATCTGGACATACGGTGCTAAACTTTCCGTGATACCCGAGGAAACATTGAAACGCTTCGTTATTCATAACCAGATCCCTAACCCTCTCTGGGGCGGAGGTCGGGTTGCCTCCTTCGGCCTTCGTGGTACAAATGCAGACGGGTCTTTGACACCTTACTGATCTGGAGATCGTTCCTTGAACTCTTTCAGCAGCATCCAGGGCATTGTGCGATCCGTTCGGTGATGATAAGCGGATCCATTATCCGGGCAAAAAGGACAGTATGACACGTAAACATACGGGAGAACCGGAACGGGATATCTCGGTTGTGTTGCCCGTCTATAATGAGGCTGGTAATCTTCAGCGGTTTGTCCCCGAGCTTTCGGGTGTGCTCCGCGCTATGGGGCGCTCCTATGAGATTATTGCGGTGGACGATGGCAGCGAAGACGCCAGTATCGAGGTTTTGCGCCAATTGAAAGAGGACGACCCCGACCTGAGGATTATCCGCTTTCGCCGCAACTTTGGGCAAACGGCGGCGTTTGCCGCCGGCTTTGATCTGGCTCGGGGGAGCGTCGTCGTCACGATGGACGCCGACGGTCAAAATGACCCGGCGGATATTCCCGCGATGCTCCAAGTGATGGAGGACGGAGGATACGATATCGTCAGCGGGTGGCGTCAGGATCGGAAGGAGCCGTTTTTCTCCCGACGACTGCCGTCTATGCTCGCCAATCGGATCATCGGACATTCCACCGGCGTGGCGTTACACGATTACGGTTGCTCGTTGAAGCTCTACGACCGGGCCGTCGCCAAGAATGTGAAACTGTATGGGGAGTTGCACCGGTTCATTCCGGCGCTGGCTTCGCGGATTGGTGTCCGCGTGGCAGAAGTTCCGGTCAATGACCGACCGCGTGAATACGGCGTCTCCAAATACAATATAACCAAGACGGTTCGGGTGGTGCTGGATTTGCTGACCGTCTCTTTTCTGCTCACATATCTCGCCCGCCCTATGCAATTGTTCGGGCTTGCCGGCTTGATCAGTGGAGGCCTGGGCTTTTTGATGGCTCTCTACCTGGCGTTGGTCAAGATCATTCGGGGGGTGGATATTGGGAGCCGTCCGCTGCTCTCCTTAGCGATTCTCTTGATCATCATCGGCGTTCAGTTTCTGGTCATGGGCCTTTTGGGTGAGCTGCAGATTCGCACATATTTCGAGGTTCAGGACAAGTCAACCTATATGATCCGCGCCGAGGAGTAGGGGTGAGACGCTCGATCCGCCCCACGCTCCAGCGGCATCCCCGGATTTTCCTGGGCACTGCGATCTTCCTCGTGGCACTTCTGGTCCGTCTTATACCGCTGGGCCGGTATGTTACACCGGACGAACCGATCTGGGTTATGCGGAGCATTCGATTTCTGGATGCGATGCGGGCGCGCTCGTGGTTTCAGATTCCCCAGACCGGTCATCCGGGTCTCCCTACGATGGTTTTAGGCGCGTTGGGCGTCCAGATTACCCGTTGGCTCGATCCTGTTGGCGCCGTCGAGCATTTGACCTGGCTGCGAAATCTCGCGTGGTTGGCGCCGGAGAACGTGGAGGCGATCCGACGCCTGGCGGTCTTTCTTCCGGCAGCACGGACACTCGTCGCGGTGACACAGTCTCTGGGATTGGTGCTCGTATACGGGATAGGCCGTAACCGTGTGGGGGAACGTTCGGCCCGTTGGATTGCGGTTTTTCTGGCCTTAGATCCCTTTCTTATAGGGCACGCTGGTCTTCTGCACACGGATGCATTGCAGGCCACCTTTGTGCTGCTCGCAGTGGTCTTTGCGATGCCGCCCTCCTCAGCACGAAGCCCCGGGCCTATGCGTGAGCTTCGGGGACTGGATATCAAAGGAGGCCGATGGCTGTCGATCATCCTCTCCGGTCTCTGCCTGGCGTTGGCTGGGTTGACCAAGCTACTCGGCCTCCTGGTTGCACCCGGTCTTGCCGTCGCTCTGATCGCAGAGGGACGGCTGCGCGGCGTTCAGCGGTGGCTGGGGGTGGGTCTGTTAGCCCTCAGTGCGCTCGGGTTTGGATTTGCGCTCTATCCGCCTTTCTGGGTGGATCCGAAGGCAGCGGCGGACGTCTTGCTCAACGCGATGCGGTATCACGAGGGCTTGGGATTGCGTAACACCTTTTTTGCGGGTCGGATGACCTCAGACCCGGGTCCGTGGTTCTATCCCGTGGTCATACTCTTCCGCTTGACCCCGCCGGCTTTGGTCGGGCTTACCCTGGGCAGCTTGCGACCGCGCACGCGGTCCTTTACGGAGTGGGGTTGGTTCCTATTTCCGGCGACCGGATATCTCGGGGTGCTGATGGTGGCGACCAAGAAATTTGACCGGTACGCACTCACCCCGCTGGTCTTGCTCACGGCGCTTGCCGCGCTCCACCGGGCGAGGGATAGGGTGGGGCGACTTGGGCATCAGAGCCTGGCTGCGGCTCTATTACTCCCGTGGGCCGTGATCGCACTTCTTCCCCTCTATTATGCAGATCCTCTCCTGGGAGGGCCGTGGGCTGCCCGATACCTGATTCCACTGGGCTGGGGCGAGGGCACAGGACTGGCAACGGGTAAGCTCGCACAGGAAGCCGGTGGAGACGACGTTCTGCTCGTGGAAAACGTGCCGGGGGCTGCCCCTTTTTCTGACGGGATTGTGCGTCCCCTGGGGAGCGTACCAACTTACTGCGGGGATATCGTGATCGAGGGACTCGCTTCTGGGGGGGGCGATCGAGTACGACTGGATACTATGAGGATCGCGGGCCTCCCTTTGGCAACGATCTCCGCGTCAGGCGGCGGCGAGCTCACAGCTTCCAGCGCATATCTGTTACCGGGCCCGCTTCCGGGCTTTAATGAGGCGGCTTCGAACGTCCTCGTGAGCCCGTTGACCGATACGCTTCATCTGCATCGTTGGCTGTCCGGACAATTCGCGAACGTCCAGGAGTTCGTGTGGGTGCGTGCGCCAGCCTGTTATCCCCTGACGGATGCCCATATCGCATCGCTTGTCGCGGGGGATAGCCGGTCTCTCGATTGTACACCCTTAGAGGATGGTTCTCCATTCGACTTTGAGTTATGCCGCCTCAACACGGTTATGAGGGAGCCCGTCCCCTGGATGGCTCGGTTTGCCCAGGGTCTGGATCTTATTGCCGTTTCGATCCCGGACTCGGTCCGGGCTCCTGAGGCGTTAGCCGTCAGGATGCGCTGGCTGCCGCGGGTTTCACCGGGCGACGTCGAGCTCTATCTCGCCTTGCGCGATCCTGAAACGGGCTTGACCCAGTCTGAGGGGGGACGTGTGGCAATCAGTGAGCGCGGCTGGCACAGCTCCGCTTGGAATCCACACCAGACGGCGGACACCGCAGCCTATATTCCCATTCCCCGATCTTTGCCTCCCGCACGGTATGAAGTCACGCTGCGGGTCTCGAGGATCGAGGGTGGATGGCTGGGCATCACCCAATCGGACGGTGATTTCGGGGGAACGGAACGAGCCTTGGGTGAGATCGAAGTGCTTCCCCCTTTCGATTCGGCTGATGCGCTGAATTTGCCCCTTGAACTCGACGTTGAGGTACCGGGGATCAGGGTCCTTTCGGCTGAGGTGGAGCAAGAGGAGGTCTGGGCCGGGGATCATTTACCGTTTCGCCTGGAAGTGGTGCGAACCGGAGAAGGGGTCCCGCCGCCGCTCTCGTGGGGGCTGGTCTGTGACGGGGAGAGGCGGGACCGGGGGGGGCTGCGCTGGTCGCCGGGCGATCTGGCAGCTTGGCCCGAAGGATTCCGTTTCGAGTTGCGTTACGCGCCGCAACTCGATCCGACGTTGAGTGACGAAACGTGTGAGTTGAGGTTAATGGCAGGTCCATCGATGGGGATCTCCCTGGGGAGCGTGATAGTTCGGGCCCGGGCGCGCATTTTTTCACTTCCGGGCTCCCCAGAGATGTCACTAGATGTCGGGGCGGGCTACTTTGGACAGTTGGTGGGGATTGACCTCTCGACGGATACGCTCCAGGTGGGAGACCCTGTCACGGTGACGCTGTATTGGAAAGCCAGTGGCAGCGCTGAAGAGGATTATACAGTCTTTGTCCATCTGGCAGATAGCGAGGGGATTGTATGGGCGCAATCGGATGTCCAGCCGGCGGGAGGGCAGGCGCCGACCAGCTCGTGGATCGCCGGACAGGTGATTGTCGATCGGCACCGTGTGTCCCTGCCGGCATTGGCGCCGACCGGTGCCTATACTCTGTGGGTCGGTATGTACGATCCTGAGACCGGATATCGTGTGCCGCTCGATCGGGATGGTGAACGCTTACCGGACGATCGTGTTCGCGTTCGTGACCTCCTGTTACGTTGAACGCACATCCGCGATGGGATTCGATGACGTTTGGGCGTCTCTCGATATCCACCCAAACTCTCAGGTCCCGGGCTTACTTTTCGCTTTTCGGAATTGGATGACCGCCTGCTCGAAACGCTCCTGTTGGGCGTAAATCGACTCCAGGCGCGAGAGCACTTCCTGTTCCTTTGAACTTTGGAGACGTGCATAGTGATTCGCCGCCTCTTCCAATGCTCTGACAGCCATCTCCTCTTGATTCAGCCTCTGGAACATTTCACCGATCTGGATGAGCGTGCTCGCTATAGCCACCCGATCATTAAGCCGTCGAGCGATCTCGAGGCTTGCCGTAAAACGTTCGAGTGCGGATTCATTGTGAGAAAGGGCCTTGAGAATCAAACCTTGCTCATAATGGACCAGCGCTAATCCCTGTTGATGGTCCAGCGTCTGATAACACTCCAACGCAGCCTGACTGTAGACCAAGGCCTGACGCGCGTTCCCGGTTTCCCGATAGATCGTGGACAAGCTGTGAAGCGCTTGGGCCTCACCCTCGACGTCATCCTCCTCACGCATAAGTTTCAATGCGCGCTGATAGTGGTCGATTGCTCCTTTATGGTCATCCATTTGCTGGCGTATTTTGCCGGCTCGGAGGAGGATATAAGCCTGTTGAACCTTGTTCTTGTCCTTCCCGAGAGATGCGACGACCTCTTCATAGACCTCCAGCGCTGACTGCAGATGTCCATCCTGGAGTCGGAGCCTCGCCAACGTATCCATATTTTCGGCTCGTTTCAGTTCATCGTCGGCGATGAGTGATTGTTGCAATAAGAGACGCGAAAGGTCGCCCTGACCGTGTTGGTCAAGCATCGGTGCGAGGGTGTGAGCAATTTGAGAGGCTTCTTCAAACGCCCCTGCTTTGATCAGGTGGTAGTGCCACGCAAGGGACCTCGCGAGCATCTGGCTTTGGAGTTCCGGATCGGATTGTCGACGCAACCAGAGGCCCAGGATGCCGTTACTGTCTCGGGCTAACCAGGCGATCCGTGAATCCGCCCATACCGTGCCACTGCGGATAAGGGCCTGACGGCGTGCGGCGTCCAGGAAGGGGCTGCCGTAGTAGCGCGCGGCTTGTCGGTGCAAGACGCTTCGTTCTCTGGGCGTCAGTCGCTGAAGCACGCAGGACTGCATCAGGGTGTGAAGTTGATAATGAGCTTGTTTGTCGCGGCGCGTTGGCTTCACCATACCCAGGGTCACCCACTCGTCAAGCAGAGGGGTCGCATAGTGATCGTCAAGGGAGGTGAGTTCGGAGAGTTGGCGGGCTGTGAAAGGTCGGTTGAGAACGGCGGCGGCCTCCAGAACTTGACGCTCACCGGGATCGAGGTGGTGTATAAGTTCTCGAGCCAAATATTCGATCCAGGCCTGGGTATCGCGATCCCGGATAGGCGGGGACGTGATAAGCGCCTTCAGATTGTGACCCGCGTTAGCCCAACCGGAAACCAGCATAAGCGCCTCGGGGTGTCCTCCCAGATGCCAATAGAGCGCCTTCTTGATCTCATAAGGCGCGAGTTTGAGCCCCGGCAGCGTGTTCATCAACTGGATCGCCTGGGGCTCTTGCAGCAGGGAGAGATGAATCTCGCGATGGTCCTCGGATGGTAGCACGTTGAGGTCTGCCCACCGCCGCTGCCCGGTAAAGAAATAGCAGGTTTTGGCCTCTGCACTCAGGAGGCCCAGCAGAAGGTTGCGGAGAAGATCGTACGCAATCTTTTGGGCGGTGTTTTGGAGGTCACCCGATCTCGGTTTCTCAAACCAGGTGTCAATATCCTCAAAGATGATGGCATACCGTGCGTCCGGAAGATATGCCTGTGCCTGCAAGGCCCGCTCGAAAGGATCTTTGGTCGAATCCAGGAGGAGACCGGCAGCCCGGGTGTGATACTCGGCCGCGTGGGCCCGCCAAAAGGACGCGATGCGACCGAAAGCAAGAAGGGGGTCTTCGAGCTCCGAACAGTGGATCATAAGTTGGTCCTGCATTCGTATGCCGGGTCTTCTAAGCAGATGGGCGATCAAGCGGCTTTTTCCTATGCCCGCTTTGCCCCAGATATAAAAGATACGTGCGCCCTCTTGAAGTGCGGCGCGTATCGCTCGAATTTCTTTGGTCCGATTGACCAGGGGGGGGCTCTCATAAGGTGAGCGTCCACGAGGCGACACGCTCCGATCCCTGGGAGTGGATGCTTTCGGACCCTGCTCGATGAGGGCGTAGGGATCGGTCCGATGATAGAGGATCGGCAGGCCCCAGTCGAAACGGTGATGGTTCAGGTTTTGAGCGCGGCTAAGGCTTTGCAAAGCCTTGCGAATCCGTTGGAGAGCGGTTGGGGTGGTCGATTCGCTGCCGAGTGATGAATAGAGCACCCGCTGTAATGCCTGTGAAGGGGCCTGGGATAGTCCCACCGGTATGGTCAGGATCTCCGGGATCTCCTGGCGCAGCGCTTGGGCCGCAACCTCATTAAATGCGTCGATCATTCCGACCGGCGCATTTTGATAAGCTTGAAGTACGACAAGTTGTAGACCCTGTCCCTTGATGAGATCTGCAAATTCCCGGGCGTCAATCCACTCGGTCATACCCGTCTCATTTTCGATTTTCAGGAACCCCTGACGCTGTTCCAGATCATACGTGCCTTGACCCAGATAGTGCAGCACGTGATAATGGTCGCGCTGTAACGCATCAAAGAGCGCCTGTCGGGTAGCTTCGTGGAGGACGTGGAGCAGGACGGTTTCTCTTTCGATGGATTCGGCGAGCGCTTTGTGCATTGAGATAAGTTCGTGTTCGTAGTCAATCGCCGGCTGATCCGAGGGGGACGGGATGACGAACAGAATGCGGAGGGGGGCCGGCACCGGTCGGGATGGGAGCGCATTGAAGGAACCTAAACAGCGGCTGACCCTGACGCGGTCATCGAGACCTAGAAAAGCTCTGCCATTGTGCAGATACTCCCAGGGTAGTCTCCAGAGCGGAAGCGTGTCTGCTCCCAGATTGATCACGAGTTGAAGGGGTTCGGAACCGGTTTGTCGTTTGATACAGGCGTCAAATGCCGCTCCGTCGCCGAAAAGGTACCGGAAGAGCCGGTAACCGTATTGAGCGACCTGAGCTGCACCGGTCCCCTTTCGTCGAAGTTCAGCCAGTTTGGCTTGATCCTCTTCAGGCAAGCTGCTGTACTCCAATAACCAGAGGGGACCCAGTCGCGTCAGTCCGGTGGGATCGTGCTCAAATCTGTGGGTGAATAGGGCCCGCTCGCCGGGAACCTCGGTCGTGGCAATGTAACGTGTTCCCTGTCGATGAACCACTACGTGTAACTTTGTCATCGTGTGAGCCTCACTCTCCAGTGCCGCGCCGGGTCGCTCTTATTTTGCGGTTCTACTCCAATCGATGGTTCTCACGTCGACCGGCTACTGCCTGATGGGTCACCATGTTCTGCTGAGTCTGCAGCGGGTAGGACTGAGATGCCGCAGAATTTCTACCCAGTCGTTTCAATGCAAGGCTGTCCATCTTATCATCAATATCGGGTGCGAGTGCTTATCGTATCGTTGAGGTCGCTCAGGGAAGCTGATCGATAGTTTCGCCCTGGTCTTGCGATATTTCCCTGTTTTCCCGGGCCCTGTCTCTGCTTTTGAATGCCAGTTGTAGCGGCGTGCCGGGAAAAGTATAGAAATCTCGGATGCGATTTTCCAGGTAGCGCCGATACGAAAAATGAACGAGTTTTGGATCGTTTACGAAGAACACAAAGCGCGGCGGGCCGACCTGCGTCTGAATTGCATAGTAGACCCGCAGGTTGCGCCCTGCTCGGCTGGGAGGTGCGTGAAGCATTAGGGCTTCTTGAACCAGATCGTTGAGCGTGCCGGTCGGAATCCGTTGATACCGAGCGGCAACCACTTCTCTGGAAGTGGGAAGTACGTGTTGGACGCGGTCTCCGGTCAGGGCGGAGATAAAAATGATCGGTATGTAGCTTAAGAATTTGAGTTGATCGCGGACCTGGAACTCGAAGTCGTTACGGTGTTTTCGCTGTTCGGCCGTGACCGCATCCCATTTGTTGACGATCACGACGACGCTGACGCCCTCGTCCCGGATCATTCCTGCAATGTGGGTGTCCTGGGATGTCACCCCTTCGGTTGCATCGATCAGCAATAGGGCAACTTCCGCGCGCTGCAAGGCTCGGGCGGTGCGGAGTACACTCCATTTTTCTACACCGGCACTGACCCGCCCCCGCCTTCGAATGCCGGCTGTGTCGATGAGAACGATTTCCTGTCCCTCCCATATAAGCCGAGTATCGACAGCATCCCGTGTGGTTCCGGCGACCGGACTGACAATTGCTCGCTCCTCACCGATGAGCTGATTGAGCAGGGATGACTTGCCAACGTTAGGCCGTCCCACGATGGCGATATGGACCGCATTATCCTCCGACGGTTGTCTTTCCTCACTGGGGGGCAGGGAATCAACGATCTCATCAAGCAAGTCTCCCACACCGCCTCCGTGGATAGCGGAGATCGTGAGCACCTCACCTAATCCCAACTCGTAAAACTCGTAGGCCTGATGTTCGGCAGATTGGCTCTCGACTTTGTTGGCGACCAGCAGAACGGGTTTCTCAGTGCGTCGCAGGAGATTCGCGACCTCCCGGTCTGCATTTGTGAGTCCGGATTTGGCATCGGTGAGGAAGAGGATGAGATCCGCTTCCTGAATGGCGACCTCTGCCTGTGCACGAATGAGTGGGATAAAGGGGACTGAGTCTTCCAAGAGGTGTTGTGACGGACCTGGACGCCTACCCGATTCGACAGTCGGGGGTAGGATCTCTATGCCCCCGGTGTCTACGACTTGGAAAGAACGCCCATTCCACTCCGATTCCGCAACGATGCGGTCACGGGTTGTCCCAGGAATGTCGCTGACGACCGCCCTTCGCTCGCCTATGAGGCGGTTAAACAGCGTGGATTTACCAACGTTAGGTCGTCCGACAATAGCAACTAAAGGTTTGATCATACGTTCTCCGACTATGATAAACCGGGCCAGCCCATTCCACGGCGTTGCCCGGTCGATTGATAGACTGCATCATTAAGTATACTAAGAAACGAGAGATTTCCAATCCCATCTGTTGAATCAAGGTTTTTTTGTCAAGCCATACTGCAAAAATTCGATGATGACCATTGACATTTCCCCTGCACTATGGCACCATGTTTTTGCTATTATGTATATTTTACTGCTATTTTATGCAAAGGAATCCGTGTCATGAGACGTGATCTGGATCAATTGATGGAGCGCCGCGATCTTGACGCGGTCCTTATCCAGGGGAAGGTCCTTGGAAACCCCCCGTTGGTCTATGTGTTGAAGGGCGCTTCGCTTACCCGGGCCGTGTTTATCAAGAAACGCGATGAAGCACCGGTTCTGGTTGTGAGTCCAATGGAACGTGAGGAAGCCGCACAGACGGGCTATGAGATCGTTCTCACCACGCGCTACCGCTATGATGAACTACTTCGCCAGCATCCCAATGACGTTGTCGCGGCCTCTGTAGCCTACTATCAAAGGATATTCGAGGATTTAGGGGTGAAAGGGCGCGTGGGATGTTACGGCTACGTCGATCAGGGATACGCCTACAAGCTTCTTGCTGCCCTGGATGCGGCGTCATCCGATATCTCGTTCATTGGGGAGATTCATCAGAGTCTGATCCGGGAGGCCCGGGCGACCAAGGGTGCGGAAGAGGTCGCGAGGGTCCGTGATGTGGCCCGGAGAACGGTTGACGTGGTGGCGAAGACTGTGCAATTTCTTCAGTCATGTGATGTGGGAGAGGATGAGATTCTACGTCATCCGGACGGCACGGTTCTCAACGTCGGGGATGTGCACGATCATATCACGTATCTGATCGCTGCTAATCGCCTGGAGGATCCCGAGGGGTTCATCTTCGCAACCGGTCGAGATGCCGGTATCCCTCACAGTCGAGGGTCCCGGGAAAACTCGATCCGGCTGGGTGAGAGTATTGTCTTTGACCTTTTTCCCCGAGAGGTCGGGGGGGGCTATTTTTTTGACATCACACGAACTTTCTGTCTGGGCTACGCGCCCCCAGCACTGCAGTCTTTGTATGATGATACGCTGGCGTGTCTGACGGCTTTGAAAGAGAGTGTGAAGGTCGGGGAAAAAGCCCGTCATTATCAACAGGTGGCGTGCGCCTTCTTTGAGGATCGGGGATATCCTACCATCGGACAGGACCCTACAACGGTCAAGGGATATGTCCATGGGATTGGGCATGGATTAGGTCTGGAGATCCACGAGGCTCCAAGCTTTCACGACGCTTCGATCAACACGACCCGATTGAAGCCCGGTCACATCTTTACGATCGAACCCGGGCTTTATTTCCCCGAGGAGGGAATGGGGTGCCGACTGGAGGATGTCCTGTGGATCGATCAGGATGGCGACGTGCATAACCTGACCCAAACCCCCTATACGCTGGTTGTGCCGATGGGAGATCACTGATGGCTTTGCGAGTTTTGGGCATTGAGACCTCATGCGATGAGACGGCGGCTGCGGTTGTGGAGGAGGGGACTTCAATACTTTCTAACGTCGTGGCCTCTCAGGCTGACCTTCACGCGAAGTACGGGGGGATCTATCCGGAGATGGCTTCCCGTGAGCACGTTAAGGCTATCATCCCGGTTGTGAATCAATCCTTGGCGGCGGCTCACCTGGACTGGGACGATCTGGATTTGGTTGCCGTGACCTATGGACCCGGACTTCCGGGATCGTTGCTGATCGGTCTCAATTATGCTAAGGGCGCTGCATTGGGACGGGGTCTTGATCTGGTACCGATCAATCATCTTGAAGGCCATCTCTATGCACACTGGCTCCAGACCGGCTTTGAAGGATCGGCTGATGGCGACCTGCGATTTCCCCTGGTCGCCCTGATTGTCTCCGGTGGGCACACCGAGCTTATCCTGGTGCACGAACACGGGCTTTACGAACGGTTGGGGGGGACTCTGGACGATGCGGCGGGTGAAGCCTTTGACAAAGTCGCTCGTATGTTGAAGCTGAGTTATCCTGGCGGCCCCGCCATTGAGGCGATTGCTCGTCAGGGGGATAAAACGGCTTTTGATCTGCCGCGGGCTTGGTTGAACGACTCTTACGATTTCAGTTTCAGTGGGTTGAAGACAGCCGTGATGCGCACGTTAGAAAAGTATCATGGCCCGCTGCCACAGAGCTTTTATGCGGATATGGCTGCTTCATTCCAGGATGCGGTCATTGATGTTCTGGTCGAGAAAACAGCGAGGGCTGCAGAGGAATTTGGGGCCAAGTCTGTGCTGCTCTCCGGCGGCGTGTCGGCAAATCTGGAACTTCGGGAAGAGGCGCGGGAGCGTATCCAGATTCGAGTTTACGCTCTACCCAAGGTGCTCTGCACTGACAACGCTGCGATGATCGCGGGAGCTGGATACTATCGGTATCAAGCCGGTGATCGAGCCGGGTGGGACCTGGACATCAAGCCGGGGCTGCGATTAGCCCCTTAGGAAGCTTCCGTTTGCTGCTACGTTAACGCGCCTGTTAGCCAGGTCACGGACTGCGGAAGGCCCCGGGAATGAATACGCGCCAAGGAAGCGCTTCCAGGGCGTACGTTCGGTTGAGAAAGTCCTGCCCGCTCCATCCACCGATGGCGTAAATCTCCGTCTCAATGGAAACGGTGCTCATATTGCGCCATTCACCGACAATGGGCGTCTCGATCACTGTCCATTCATCCGTGCGTGGATTATAGCGCTCGTTGAACCCCAAAACCGTCTGCCAGCCTCCCCCGATCGCATAGAGCTGCCCCCCCAGATTCGTCAGGGAGAGCCCACCCCGGGGTTGAAGCATAGTGGCGCAGGTCTCCCAGCGGTCGTCATTCGGAAGGTACATCTCACAGGTGGATAGTTCTTGATTGCCGTCAAACCCACCGATGTAGAAAAGACGGCCTTCCAGTCTCGCCGCCGAACCAAACCCTCGCGCTTCTTGTGGAGGTGCGAGCTGTGTCCAAGCGTCGACTTGCGGGTCGTATACGTAGGTCTGTGCCTGGTAGGCGGTACCATTCCATCCACCGAATATATAGGCCTGCTCCGCGTAGGTCGTGATTCCGTAGGCACACAATGGAATGGGCAGGGGCGCAACCTCACGCCACGTATCCGTCCCCGGGTCAAAGAGATGGGTTACCTCTTGTGGCTCCAAGTTCTCATCACATCCACCGGGAACGAGCAGTCCCCCGGGAAGGTGGGCCGCGCCTACATTTGCCAATGCCACCGGCCTCGGTGTCCATTCCGTCCACACTTCGTCCGCTGCACCGTAGGCGTCGACCCTGTCTGATGGGCCTTGATCCGTGATCCCACCAATGACCACGATCTTGCCATCCCAGAGCGCAGCCGCTGCCCCCGCCCGGCGTACGGGGAGGGGTGTCAGCTCGCGCCAGCCCGCTTCCTCACCAGGGACGAGGACGTTTGCGGTGGTGTTGGCCTGTTCAAAGACATCGCCCGGTCCTCGAGGGGAGCTTTGAACGTTGGGACGGTCGGGTAGCATGACGGCGACCAGGAAGAGGGCGATCCCCAATGCCAACGCTGTCCATCGTGTCCAGGGCCAGGGCTCGACCTCCGAATCAATCTGCTCGGGTTCTGCCCCGGGCTCCTGCTCGTCATCGACGAGGCCCTCTTCCCCTTCGTCCCCCTGCACAGGGACGGCGATCCAGCCTTTCTGTATCGCCAGCATTGAAAGTTCGGTTCGGGATGAAACCCCAGCCTTGGTGAAGATGTTACGCAGATGAACTTTCACAGTGTTAGGGCTGATATAGAGCTTTTCGGCGACTTCCCGGTTCGTCAGGCCGTCGGCCACGAGTTCGGTGATCTCAAGCTCCCGATCGGTCAGAGGTTCGTCGTATTCAGCTACCACGCATGTCCTCCGGTTTGGGGAACGTGACAGCCTCTTTACCGGCAAGTTTATCCCGGACCCGTGAGGCTATGATCTTGAGGTGCTCGGGATAGTGCACGAAGTCGAGTTGGTCCCCCGGTATTGTGAGCACAGGACAGAGATCAAAGGTTGCCATCCATTCTTCATAGAACCGACCGAGGCGTGTTAAATAGTCATCTGAGATGCTGGCCTCAATCGCCCGTCCCCGCTTCTGAATATGGGATCTCAGAGTCGACGTGCTTGCTTTAATGTAGAGGAGCAGATTGGGTTTGGGGAGCTTGGAGACCACCAGGTGATAGAGCGATCGATAAGCTTGGTAGTCGCGGTCGCTCATATCACCCCGTGCGTGGAGCGCCCGCGCGAATATATGCGCATCCTCGTAGATGCTACGATCGATAATCGCCGATTCACGCATCGTTGCCAAGTCCTCGATCTGTTTCGCGCGGTGTCCCAAGAAGAAGACCTGGAGATGGAAACTCCACGCCCGCATATCTTGATAAAAATCGGGGAGATAGGGATTGTCCGCGACACTCTCGTGGGCCACATGCCAACCGAGACGACCGCCCAGCTTGTCGGCCAGTGAGGTCTTTCCCGCGCCTATGTTGCCCGCAATGAGTATGAGGTTTTTCGACAAGATATCTCCTTGGACTGCGCAGACGTGCCTTCGCCCTTGTTGTACATCGATCAACTGCATCCCGGAGGTGTGATGCAGCCCCCAAACAACATTGGATTATACATGATCTCAAGCGGCTTCGTAACCAGGCATTTGCGCGTCTCGCTGCTCTCGAAACCGCAGGTAAACGACGCGATCGGTGCTCGGCTTGACAAGTGCATCGTGACTCAAACGATATCCGATAACCCAAAGAATACGATCTCGGTCATCGACGAGGAGGGGTAGGTGATCTCTCCAAGGCCTACGAACCTTGACGTTGATCAGGAAATCGCTAAGGCGCATCTCTGAACCCTCCATACCATGTGGGCGAAAGCGATCCCCTGGCTTCCGGGTTCGAAGTTTGGGGTTATCACCGAGAGCGTCCGCGTCAATCCAGGCGACCCAGGGGTTTGGATTATGGGCGATGGCTTCGATATTCCAATGGGCTGAACTTTGGGCGTGGAGTTCCCACGAGCCCTGAAGGGGGGTTATTCCCGGTATTTCGATAGGAACAGTGGTTCCGGGCGCGAGCCAGGGCTGATCCTCCGGCAGGTGTTGAGCGCCACGTCTGGCAATCGTCAACGTATCGTATCCTACGATGAGTTCCAGCTCATGGGGCAGCGTCGCGCGTGCACCGGTTTCGCCATGTTGGGCCAGGGTCACCGCCTGTTCAACGTGGGTGAATCCCACATCGCGGAGATCCGGTCGAAGTTCATATGCGGTTTCGCGGATGATTGCACGCCGGATGGCAAGCGATTGGTTGCGCCACTGCTGCAAATCGAAGACTTTAGCGTCCTCGTGAGAACCCACGCAGATCGTGTCTCGTGCGATGCTGACAAACTGCTGTAGTAACTCGTAATCAGCCCGAACCACTTCGGCGAGATGACAGAGGCGTTCTGTCATATTGGGGTTGAGTTCGGAGAGATAGGGCAGCACCTCGTGGCGGAGTTTGTTACGGAAGTATGTGATGTCCTTATTCGTCCGATCGAAACGTGGCTGGAGCCCTTGCGCTTTGCAATACGCCTCAATTGCCGGGCGCCTGACCCCCAAGAGCGGACGAATCAGCGCGATGTCGGCCGTGACCGCGCGGTCACGATCTAGGAAATGATACGCCTGGAGTTGGATCCGGGGCAGCATGCCGCGCAGGCCTGCGAGGCCTGCGCCACGGAGGAAGTGCATCAGCACGGTCTCGGCCTGATCGTCCGCATTATGAGCGACCGCAACGTAAGGGGCTTGGACCTCTTCGGCGACACGGCGCAGGAACCCATATCGGGCCTGGCGAGCCGCTTCTTCCTCGGACAACCCTTCGTTCTCGGCTATTGAGGGAACGTCAACGCGCTCGCCGGTAAACGGCAAAGCCCACGCCGCGGCGAGGTCGGCTACCCAAGCCATATCCCGATCCGCTTCCTCACCTCGAATCCCATGATGAAGGTGTGCGACGTGGATGGTGATCTGATGTGAGGGCGCTAATCGCCTGAGAATATCCAGGAGCGCGGTAGAATCCGGTCCCCCAGAAACTCCCACGACTACTTTTGCCCCAGGCTTAAGGAGCTCATAGGTGCGAATATACGCCTCGACAACGGATATCAGGTCCATCATGGCTTACGGTCATTGCCTACGATCTCCCGTAAGCAGATCTCCTTTTCTGATGGCTCAACTTGCTGCTGAGCATCCTGCCGACTCTATGCCGACCGAAGTGCCTATAAATTGACGACCGTGCCGCAGTAATCACAGGCAAGTTGGTGCATCCCCTTGAACGCAGGAGGCAGCGGTGCGCTGCAGTTAGGACAGATCGTCGGTATCGCCTGCCCCTCGTCCGTCGGCTCTGATTCCACGGTTGTCGGCTGAGAGATGTCCCTATCCGCCCGTGCCAGATCTATTTTCCCGCTTTGCACCCGGTGAATCTTCTCAATCCAGGCGTCGTTATCCATGCGCTTGAGCTGGAGCGTAATCTCCCCGGGTGTTTCTCGGGTCCGCTCGTGGAATCGCAAGGTAAGCAACTCTTTTCTCTTTAAGAATGCGCGTTCGTCCTGAGCTTCGAGTTCGCTAACCGCGCCTATGGGCGACTCCCAGAGTTTTTCCTGGACGAGCTCCTTCTTCACGGCGATAAAGAGGACTTTTTTCTTGGCGACCTTCTCCCGTTGTTCGAAAAGCAGGCGGTTCGTTGTGAGGAAGAGAAGACCCTCTGGCTCTTCATGATCGCTGACCCAAACGGCCTCACAGAAGTCAACGGCGTCTTCTCCCGGATGAAGCTGAAAGGAGGCATCTGCCAGATTATCCAGCAGGTGGTGCGCGTGGTCTACTTTACTTTGGACTTCGTTGACCTCGCCGGATGTTTTTGAGAAAGCTCTGCGTATTCGCTGTTGGGCGCTGTTGATGCTGCGCTCAACAGCGTCGACGTGGGCCTCGGCCTCATCAATCAGTTGATGATTTCGGGCGGCTTCTGACAGCATTCGCTCGACACCTCGCGCCGAATTCTTGAGCGCCCGCCGTTCACTATCGATGAGCCGCATCACTTCACTCCGCTGACGACGCCAACGCTGATCCAATAACTCGGCGCTGGCTACCCAGCCACTGCTAAATTGATAGCCTCGGGTATCCAGACCTTGAAGGGATTGCTTGAGGTCGTCGAGACTATGCGTGAGGTCTTCGACGGAGGTGACCATTGACGTGAGCATCAACTCACCAGAGGTGCGCTCCCAGTCCGTACGGATTGAGGCCAGCCGCTCTTCAGGGCTTTGTGTTTCGGGTGTCGTTTCTGTCGACTGTGTTGTCGGGCGTCCCCCCGAAGTATCGGATGCTACCAGGCGTCTTGGGCGCGCGGAAGCGTTTTTTGACCCTGATCCATTTGAACTGCGTTGTGAGGACCGATTGCCGGATTTCTGCTGTCTGTTGGCCATCCCTTACCCCCTTACCTGTGATTAAGGCTTATGGTTGTTCCGATCCAATCCTTTTTCGGAGAAATGCTTCCATAAATTCGTCAAGGTCTCCATCCAATACAGCCTGGATGTTGCCCGTTTCAAGATCCGTGCGATGGTCTTTGACCATTTGATAGGGATGCAGTACGTAGGAGCGAATCTGATTGCCCCAGCCGGCGTCCACGTGCTCGCCTTTCAGTTCATCAATCTGAGCCTGAAGCTCCTCTTCCTGTTTCTGGATCAGGCGAGCTTTCAGGATCCGCATAGCGGTCTCCCGGTTCTGAGCTTGAGACCGTTCGTTCTGGCACTGCACCACGATGTCGGTGGGAAGGTGTGTGATTCGTACGGCGGTCTCGTTTTTCTGCATATGCTGTCCACCGGCGGAGGACGCACGAAAGGTGGCGACTTCGATTTCGCTGGGGTCGATGGTGACCTCGACATCATCCTGAATATCGGGCCATACTTCGACAAGGGCAAACGATGTGTGGCGCCGGTGTGCGGCATCAAAGGGAGACAATCGGACAAGGCGATGTACGCCGCGCTCCGACCTCAGATAGCCGTAGGCATAGTCGCCGCCGATGCTGATCATAGCGCTTTTGATCCCAGCGCCCTCTCCTTCCATTGAGTCCAGGACGCTGTTCTTGAAATCCCGTTGTTCGGCCCAACGAAGGTACATTCGCAACAGCATGCCGGCCCAATCCTGCGAATCGGTCCCTCCAGCGCCAGCGTGGATGGCGAGAATCGCGTCGCCTTTGTCGTAGGGGCCGGAAAAAAGCAATTCGAACTCGCCTCGTTCCAGCTTGTGCTCGAGTTGGTCTGCCTCAGCTTCAAGCTCCGGAGCAAGGCTTTCATCCTCGAAAGCTGCCAGCTCCAACGTATCGGAGATATCTTGGCGAAATTGCTTCCAGTAGTCAATCGTCTCCCTCAAGGATGAGAGTTCCTGCATCATCTTGCGGGCATGCTCTGGGTTGTTCCAGAGATTGGGGTCTGCGCTCTTTTGTTCGAGTTCCTCTAGCTGCTTGATTTTTTCAGGTAAGTCAAAGCCGCCTCCATATGGCTTCAACACGGGTTGCTAGCTTCTCAAGTCGGTCAGAAAGTTCACTCACGTTTAAGCCTCCACTTTTATTTTATTGTCGGTGTTTCTGGATCCACTACTATTTGTCGGGTTAGTCTTGGGATTTCTGGATTATGACAGGCCCAGAAGCCCGTCAACGAACGCCTGTCGGTCAAATGGCGCCAGATCCTCGATTTTCTCACCCGTTCCTACAAACCGCACGGGAAGGTCGAGACGGTCCCCAATGGAGATGACCATTCCGCCCTTGGCACTGCCATCCAACTTCGCCAGGATAATGCCGGTGACCTTGACCGCCTCAAGGAATTGTTGAGCTTGGATGAGGCCGTTCTGCCCGGTTGTCGCATCCAGGACTAGAAGCGTCTCGTGAGGGGCCCACGCAACGCGCTTAGCGATCACACGTTGAATTTTTTTCAACTCGGCCATCAGGTTGTGTTGGGTGTGCAGCCGACCCGCCGTATCCACGATGAGAACGTCAGCGCCACGGGACCGCGCAAACTGGATGCTGTCATAAACCACCGCACTGGGATCGCCCCCCTGCGGCCCGGTGACAACAGGGGCGTTCACCCGCTCTCCCCAGATCTTGATTTGATCGATCGCGGCGGCTCTAAACGTGTCCCCGGCAGCCAATACAACCTTTTTGCCCTGACGCTGGAAGTGGGCGGCGAGCTTGCCGATGCTGGTCGTCTTACCGGAACCATTGACGCCAACAATGAGAATGACCGCCATCGGCCAATCTAAATTCAGGGGGTCTGGATCCGGAAGAAGCTCTATGAGTGATTCGCGCATCACGCGTTGGAGTTCTTCTTTGCGATAAAGCCCTTCCTGGTTGACTTTCTGACGCAGTTGCTCGACGAGTTTAAGGGTGGTTTCGACCCCCACATCTCCTTGAATCAGAAGTGCCTCTAAGTCTTCCCAGGTCTCTTCGTCGATGTCTCCCGCGCCCAGAAGGTTCACGATCTGTCCAAAGACAGAATCACGGGTCTTGCGTAGGCTTTCGAAAATACCTTTCATATTATTCCTTCCTATTTGCATCGATTATAGCTTTACGACATAGAGGAGTCAAGACAGACTGGTATCTCGCGATCCAGTCCGATCTCATTCCGGGTGATCCTACACCGAAGTGCGTGCACCTCGACCCCTGCTTCCACTGCCGAACGCAGGGCTGTCCCAAATGCTGGGTCCATCTCGTCATTCGGGGTGAACATGCAGGCATCCTTTCTCTGGATGACAAAGATCACAACTGCACAGCCGCCATCCTGTACAAGGCTGCGGAGCTCGTGAAGGTGGCGTGTCCCTCGTTGTGTAGGGGCATCCGGGAACATCGCAATCCCTTCAGTCACTAACGTTACGGATTTGACCTCAATCCGACGCAAACGATGGCCTTGGCCCTCTTCTGCTACGAAATCGATTCGACTGTGATGATACTTGACCTCTCGGTGAACGCGTTGGATCTCCTGAGTTCCGGGTAAAGTGCCCGCATTCAACGCTCGTGCGACGAGTTGATTCGGAAGTTGGGAGTTAACCGAGACCAGAGTTTGGTTCATCTCGACCAGCACAACGTCCAATCGGGTCTTACGGCTTGGGTCGTCGACCGGATGAACCCACAGTCTCTGTGCCGGGGTCAGCAGTTCCTTGAGCCGACCGGGGTTCGCCAGGTGCGCGGGGTGATTTTCGTTCTGATATTCGACCTGGACAACAAAGCGGTTGTCACGTCTCACAAATCGTGCCGGGACAAGCTCGCCAAATTGGATGCTCACGCGTGGAGAAAGGGTTTTTTCGCCGCTAATATGCTCGTTGGTCATAGGCTATGATTGTAATGGGTCCCGATTTTCGCGTCAAGATGGGAAAAATGGCGCTCCTATCGCATATTCCAGTGTTTTAACCTTGATCTAACTTTAGATTTGTGTCATAATAGGAGTGGTGGTATGATAGAGTTCATCCAGGGACAATTAGGGGTTGCTCTGAGTGGCTGAGTGCCTTTTTCAGTAAGGAAGGATTCCTTGCATGAGTTTGGGGGTACGGTCTTGTGATTTGTGTTCCTTTTTTAGCTGTGATACAATCCCTTATGATTTTCGGGTAAGGAAGGCATGCACGATCTTCAGCATATGATCCTTTTCGATCCCAATTGGTGAATCGTA
Source organism: uncultured Anaerolineales bacterium (assembly GCA_964388385.1). GTDB lineage: Bacteria > Chloroflexota > Anaerolineae > B4-G1 > SLSP01 > PWVB01. The sequence goes on from CAYMAQ010000005.1 coordinate 43,804, forward strand.
TGACGAGTGGTATGATGGATTAGATCATCAATGCCTAAACGGATTCTAAGGCTCCATAGGTTCTGGTGAAAACGTTTAGCGAATTGTGTGTGGATCTTTATCATTGTGAGAATGCGGGGGATTGAAACAAACCATAACACATAGGGGGAGCCGGATCTCCGTGTGTCCTGACATCAAAATCTAAAATCCTCTGGTTTCATTCAACCGAATAAGCATAATATCCGGTTTATGCTTGACAACAATCAAGATCCGGTAAAGGAGGCGCCGATGCGCGGAAACAGAAGCTTGGTTGTGATTGCCCTGATTCTAATTGTTCTGGTCGTCATTGTCGGTGGTGCGTACTATTATTTTACGCAGATAGCCGGCCCTGCTGACGAACCCCCTGTCGAGGCCACGTTAGAGGTTGAAGAATCTGTACAAACGACAGAGATCGTCGTGTCAATCCAGAACATACCCAGGGGTATGCAGATCAGTGAAGAGGAAAACGCCATTGAAATGCAGGCGTGGCCCGATGAAAACCTGCCGACTCAGTACTTCACCGATATGGCTGAAGTTGAGGGCAAATATGCACTGCTCAATATTCCCCGGGGAATGCCGATATTGCCGGATATGTTGGGCCGACCTGGGGGTATGCTTTCCGTCTCCGGTTCCGCCGCGGCGTTATTTGGGCCGGAAGATCGCGTAGCTTATGCGATTCCCATGGATACGCAAGGGGCGGTCGCGTGGGCCGTACAGCCTGGGGACCGGGTGGATGTGCTGGCTTCTATCGGTATGGAATCCAGTGAGGCGGAATTTTCCCGAGAGGGCGTTAAACAGTTCACCTACCTTGAGACGCCTGAGCTTCCCAGCCAGACCAGTTTATTTGGGAAGTTCGAGCAGTTACCGAACGGTCGTTGGGCGGCTATCTATCCCGTTGAGACACCTGGTTCGAATATCCCGACGCATTTTGTTCAGTTGACGGTCCAGGACGCACAAGTTTGGCACGTCGGCACCTGGCAGGATACGCAACAGGAGACGGTTACCGACCCAGGAGAGGGTGGAGAAGGCGCTTTGGGTGAGGCGTCGGAGGCTGCTCCAACGCCCATTCCCGATCTGCAGCCGGTACGAGATATTGAACCTGTGACGCTCTTGGTCACGCGGGAGGACGCATTGATCTTGAAATATTTACACGAGATGGGGGCAGACCTCGATCTGGTACTCCGACCTGCTGGTTTTGAGGGCACGGTCATCCAGACCCAGCCAGTATGGTTCCGGTATGTCTTGGATAAGTATCAATTGCCTACTACGATACCGGATGAGCCGGTCTCGCCTTCAGCGGTTCGAGAGCCCCTGGATCTCTTGCCGGTTCAGACTCCTGAACCAGAGGCTCAGGAGTAAGGCTGATTTATGGCCGAAACAATCAAAGTAATGATCGTCGACGATATCGCGGAGACGCGAGAGCAGTTGCGCAAACTGCTCTCGTTTGATCCCGATATCGAGGTTGTCGCTATGGTAGGTAGTGGTGAGGAAGCGGTTGAAGTCGTTGAGGAAGCGCTTCCTGACGTTATTCTTATGGACGTCAACCTGCCCGGTATTGATGGGATTGTGGCTACCTCAAAAGTGATTGAGAAAGTTCCCACAGTGCAGGTCGTTATGCTCTCCGTTCAAGGGGAGACGGATTATCTTCGTCGGGCGATGATGGCGGGCGCGCGTGACTATCTTACCAAGCCGCCGAGTGCGGACGAGATGATCGATGCGATACGCCGTGCGTACAAGCTCAAGCAGCAGATGGGCACGGGGCCATTACGTACCAGCCAAGTAGAAACACAGGATGTCGCGTCAGATAGAAGACGATCGGGATCTTTGGAAGGTAAGATCGTTACCGTTTACAGCCCCAAAGGGGGGACGGGTTGTACCACTGTGGCGGTCAATCTGGCGATTGCGCTACGCAAATTGCTGGGCGCAGAGGCCAAGGTCTGTTTGATCGACGGCAGCTTACAGTTTGGCGACGTGTCGATCTTTATGAAACTGCAGGCGACGCGGACGCTCGCTGATCTTGCTCCGCATGCAGAGGATCTGGACCCGGATTTGCTCAACACGGTGATGGTTCCCCATGGGTCCGGTGTGAGGGTGCTGGTTGCACCAGAATCTCCTGAACAAGCCGAGATATTCCGGGATGGTGGTGTCGAGGAGAGCGGAGCTAATCGAAGGTTCAAGGCAATCCTTGCGTTCGCCCGATCTGAATTCGACTACATTATTGTTGATACAGCCCATCAAGTCGACGATGTTCTTCTGGCTGTGATGGACGTCAACGATTTACTGTTGCTGGTTACCCGACCGGTGATCCCTGAGATTCGAGGCGCGCGTCTTTTTGTTCAACTTCTTCAGAAATTAGAATATGACTTGGAGCGGTTGACACTCCTTATTAATGGGGTGGATAACAAACGCATGGGCATTCAACCCGAAGCGATCGAACGCGCGATGATGCCGGCTCTTGCTCATTTGCCGCTTGACGAACGCACGGCGTTGAGATCTGCAAACCTCGGTGAGCCTGTGATGATGAAGGGTGGACGCACGGATCTCGGACAGGCTGTCAGTGAGTTAGCCGAGCGGATTCACGAACGTGTTCATGCATCTCCTGCGGAAGAAGAGGAGGAGACCCAAGAGGCGCAGCGACGATCTGGTTTAGGGCGTTTACTTTAAGTTACGTGATCATTAGCACTAAGGGGGAATGATGTCTCTCTTACGTAGAATCGAAAAAAGACCCTCATCGGACCGCTCCAGCGGTGAGGGCAGAGGGAAGCCGTCATCTTCGACTTCCGATTCAGGACGCTCTGGAGTACAGCGCCGCCCCGTTCCACGGGCGCGTGATGCTTATAAAGACTTGAAAAACCGGGTGCAGAATCGGCTTATCGCTGAATTGGACCCGGCGATGGACGTGTCTCGTACGGCAGAGGTGCGGGATACTATTCATGAGATGTATGAGTCTATTCTGCAAGAAGAAAGTATCATTCTCGGACGCCGTGAACGTGAAGCGCTCTTCGAGCAGATTGTGGCCGAGATCCTGGGACTCGGTCCTCTGCAACCGTTGCTTGCGGAGGAATCCGTCAGCGAGATTATGGTCAATGGACCTAAGAAAGTTTTTGTGGAGCGCAATGGCAAGTTACAGCGAACGAACATTGCTTTTGAGTCTAACGAGCACCTGATGCGAATTATCGAGCGGATTGTTGCACCCTTAGGGCGCCGTATCGATGAGAGCAGTCCAACGGTGGATGCACGGCTCGAGGATGGTTCGCGCGTGAATGCGGTCATTCCTCCGATATCTCTGCAGGGGCCGATCCTGACCATCCGGAAATTCTTCACGGATCCGCTGACCGTTGATGATTTGATACGCTTCGGCACCGTCAACGAGGAGTTGATGGAGTTTCTGAAAGCTTGTGTTATCGCGGCGACCAATATTATTATCTCGGGCGGTACCGGTACGGGTAAGACCACATTTCTTAATATTCTTTCTAACTATATTCCGGATGACGAACGCATTCTCACGATCGAGAACGCTGCGGAGCTTCAGATACGTGCGGAGCACGTGGTGACGCTTGAGTCCCGTCCGCCCAACGTGGAGGGCCGGGGTGAAATCTCGATCCGGGATCTGGTGATCAACTCTCTCCGAATGCGACCTGACCGCATTGTAGTCGGTGAGTGCCGTGGCCCGGAGGCCCTGGATATGCTCCAGGCTATGAATACCGGTCACGAAGGCAGTATGACGACGCTGCATGCGAACAATACCCGGGATGCGTTGTCCCGTCTGGAGACTATGGTCTTGATGGCTGGGATGGAGCTTCCGCACCGGGCGATCCGGGAGCAGGTCGCCTCCGCTATTGATCTGATTGTCCAACTGTCCCGCTTCCGTGACGGGTCGCGCCGTGTGGTTTCAATCACCGAGGTGCAAGGTATGGAGGGGGACGTTATTACGACAGCAGACGTTTTCAAGTTTGAGCAGAGTGGGTTTGAGAACGGTCGGGTTATCGGGCGACTTCGCCCCACAGGGATCCGACCGAAGTTCATGAACCGCATTGAGGAAGCTGGCATCCATCTACCTCCTTCGATTTTCGGCGTCGCCCAGCGACTGCGCTACTAAGCTTAGCGCGAAGTTTCCGGTCACCTATCCTCAGTGCGCCGAGTACATGTGAGAGGTTAGACTATGGGAATACTTATCTTTGGGGGCGTTGTCTTCCTTATTGCACTGGTTTTGCTAGTTGTGGGTCTTGCTCCAGCCCCTACCGGGCAAGCGTTAGTTGAGCGCCGACTTGGAGAGCCCACTCAGCGGGAGACGGAGTCCGTCGGGCGGGAAGGCCGATCTGAGTCTATTGTAGGTGCTGCGGTTGACCGGGCTGTCGAAGGTCGTGGGTTTGCCGAAAACCTCGCGACACAACTGGCCCAGGCTAATCTGAAGTGGACGGTTGGCGAGTTTTTGGCTATGTCGGCTATCATTGGGGTGGCGGTAGCCCTGGTCTTCTATGTGATGAATCGACCGGTGCTTATCCCGCTGGGGCTGATTCTGGGTTTTTTAGGGCCCCGCATCTATCTCACCATCCGCAAAAACGGCCGTCTCAAGGATTTCAATAATCAATTGGGAGACGCGCTCAACCTTATGGTTAACTCACTGCGAGCCGGTTATAGTACGATGCAGGCTCTTGAGGTGATATCCAGCGAGATGCCCGCTCCCATTTCCGAGGAGTTCCGCCGGGTTGTTTTGGAGCTCCAGTTAGGCGTCACGTTCGATACCGCGATGAACAACCTTCTCCGGCGGATGCCCAGCGCAGATATGGACTTGATTGTCACGGCGATGAGCGTTCAGCGGGAGGTCGGCGGCAACCTGGCCGAGGTCCTGGATGCGATCAGTTTCACGATTCGGGAACGCGTGCGGATCAAGGGAGAGATCAAGACGTTGACCGCCCAGGGGAGGATCACCGGGGTCGTCATCACCCTACTCCCCATCGGCCTGGGGATTATTCTGTATATGGTCAATCCTGGTTTTATCGGCCTGTTGTTTGAAGACGCCTGTGGATGGTTGATGTTGGGCCTTTCCGTCATTCTCATTGTGGTGGGTTACGTCATAGTGAACAAGATCGTAAGTATCGAGGTCTGAGGAGGCTATCATGTTGTTGCCCGTACTCATCATAGGGGCTTTAGCAGCTGGCGTCGTTTTGGTCATTGTCACGATGCGGAGGCGGTCCTCCCCCGACAGTGTCGAAGATCGGTTGAATGAACTTGCTGCATTGGGGCAATCGGTGACCCTGGAAGAACTGGAGCTTTCGCAACCTTTCAGTGACCGCGTCGTCTTGCCAGCACTCGAGGGCTTAAGCAAGCTGGCTCAACGGTTTACGCCCCAGAACACGATTGAAGCGTCCCGGCACAAACTTGAGCTTGCCGGCATCGCGCACTCACTGAGTCCGGCGCAGTTTTTGGGCCTGCGGGTCGGAGGGGCCGTGGTTTTAGGTGGGCTCTCTCTATTAATCGCTTTCGCCTCATCGATTCCGTTTTCGCGCCGTTTGTTGATTATCGGGGTCGCTTTCGTCCTGGGCTACTTGCTCCCCGCTATATGGTTGGGTTCCAAGATATCCCGGCGGCAAGAGGAGGTGACCAAGTCTCTGCCCGATGCACTGGATCTGCTTACCATTTGCGTGGAGGCCGGTCTTGGATTTGACGCTTCGATGCAGAAGGTGGCGGAGAAGTGGGACAATGAATTGAGCCGCGCGTTTTCGAGAACGGTGCAGGAGATGCAGCTGGGCAAGCTGCGCCGCGAAGCACTGCGGAGCATGGCCAATGGTCTGGATGTGCCGGATATGACGTCCTTTACGGCTGCGATCATCCAGGCCGATCAGTTGGGTGTCAGTATGGCGAAGGTGATGCGGATCCAATCCGATACGATGCGGATGAAACGACGGCAGCGGGCTGAGGAGAAGGCGCGCCAGGCCCCGGTGAAGATGATGTTTCCGTTGGTTTTCTTCATCTTTCCCACGATTCTCATTGTCCTGTTGGGACCGGCAATTCTTCAGATCCGCGACAGCGGAGTCATGGGAGGCATGTAGAGGGTTTCGTTCTCTCCACCTTCTTTCCTGTTGTTTCATACAGCCGACCCATAGAATTGGAGCTGGCTTGATTCGGTGCCGTCTAAGATAATGATCCGGCATATTTATCGATGGTTTCTCGACCTTATTCTGCCGCCGCGCTGTGTGGTCTGTGGCAAGGTCGAGACCTGGCTCTGCGAAACTTGCGCGGATCAACTCTCTTTCCTCACGGAACCGGTTTGCTCAAGATGCGGTCGCCTCTGGACTGGCGTGGGTTTATGTCCTCTCTGCCGGGAGCATCCCCCTCTCGTGGCATCCATTCGCTCCGCATTTCTTTTTCAGGGTCCCATTCAGGACGTGATTTACGCCTTCAAGTATCGTGGCGCTCAGGAGCTTGCCCCACTTCTTGCTACCCGTATGGCGGAGTTTTGGCTCCAGGTTCCAGAAAAAATTGATGTAGTTGTGCCCGTACCTCTGCATCCCGACCGCGAACGCCAACGGGGGTATAATCAAGCGGCTTTGCTTGCAGAGACCCTGGGGCGTTTGATTGAACGCCCGGTAGAGATGGGCGCTCTCTTTCGTACCCGCCCTACCCGTTCTCAGACCACGTTGAACTCCGTTGAGAGGAAGCGCAATGTCGCGGATGCTTTTACATGTGTGATGGATGAGTATATGGGCGGTCGTGATATAATGTTAGTTGATGATGTGGCGACAACGGGCGCCACGTTGGACGCTTGTGCCGCTGCGCTGCTGGCGGTTAATGTGCACGCTGTGCGAGCATTGACGCTGGCGCGGGCGGTGTAGTTCTCCCTCTAAGACAAGGAGGATTACTATGGAGATGCTACAAATTCACACCCGGGACTTGGAGTTGACCGACCGTTTGCGCGATTATGTAGAAAATAAGGTCCTTAAGTTCCAGAGATATCTGCCGAAGCTTGACAGTATCCGCGTCGACCTCTCTGAGAGCAACGCACGAGATAGCTCGCAGCGTATGGTGGCCCAGATCACGATCTATGTGCCCAAGGCCATACTGCGCGCTGAGGAGAGGGCCGGCGACATCTTTGCTGCGGTTGATTTGGTCCTGGACAAAATGTATCGTCGCGTGGAGCGTTACAAAGGGAGGCGGGAGTCAAGAAGGCGCGCTGGCGCCGCCGAGGTCGCGGCTGCGGTCCGGCAGATGTCAGCGTCACCGTATGAGGAGGAGACCGAAAGCCTGGGGCAGATCGTGCGCACGAAGGAGTTCGAGGTCACGTCCATTCTGTCTCAGGATGCCATCGAACAGATGGAGCTTTTGGGACACCATTTCTTTATCTACATCGACGCGGCCGATGGGCGATTGAGTGTGATCTACCGCCGTCAGGATGGCGATTACGGAGTGTTGAAGCCCATCTTCTAGCGTGAGCCGGAATAACGACCAGAGCATCGCAGAAAACATGCGATGCTCTGGTCTATTAGGGGGGTGACCATGTCCTCGTCGGGTTGTCCGAGGTCGGGGGCCGATCATCGACCCAGTCAGTCTTGATTTTTCAAGGCTCGATTCAGGACCTCATCCATGCTATCGGCGAGGACGATTTTTAAGCTTTTCTTAACCTCTGTCGGGATCTCCTGTAAGTCCTTCTCGTTTTGGGTTGGGATGATAACCATCCCCACACCCGTCCGGTGAGCCGCCAGGATTTTCTCCTTCAAGCCCCCTACCGGGAGTATCCGTCCTCGCAAAGTGATCTCCCCTGTCATCGCTACCGTGTGGTCGATGGGTATTCTGGTGAATGCCGAACAAAGCGCCGTTGCGATGGTGATGCCACCGGAGGGGCCGTCTTTTGGAATTGCACCCTCCGGAAAGTGAATGTGGATATCGTATTTGTCGAATTCATCCGCCTCAAGGTCCCAATCATCCAGATGGGCTTTGAGGTAAGTCAGCGCAGCTTGCGCCGACTCTTGCATGACATCGCCCAACTGCCCGGTGAGCGTCAGATCGCCTTTGCCTGGTGTGAGTGCAACCTCGACCGGGAGAAGATCCCCACCACTGGGGGTCCAGGCCAGGCCCATAGCCACGCCGACTGTGTCCTTTTCCTCAAGCCGCTCTTCGATATAGTCGGGTGGCCCCAGATACCGCTCCACACGTGACGCGGTGATCGTGCGGATGGGCTGTTTCCCTTCAGCCAATCGTCGTGTGGCTTTGCGACATAGCGTCGCGATTGCGCGTTCCAGGTTGCGGACGCCCGATTCATACGTGTATTGACGGATCAGGGTCTGCAGCACCTGGGTGGGGAAGTGGGGGGGCGCTGGTGAGAGACCGTTGCGCTCGATCTGCCTGGGGATAAGAAAGCGTCGTGCGATCTCAATTTTCTCGGATTCTGTATATCCAGGGAACTCGATGGTCTCCATTCGATCCAGTAGGGCCGAGGGGATCCAATCCGCGACGTTAGCCGTGGCGATGAATAGCACCTTGGATAGGTCGTAGTCCAGTTCCAGGTAATGATCGGAAAAGGCGTGATTCTGTTCGGGGTCCAGCACTTCCAGCAGCGCAGATGCGGGATCGCCGCGGAAATCAGCGCCGATCTTATCCACTTCATCCAGCATGAAGACCGGATTGGTGGTCGCGGCTCGGCGCATCGTTTGAATGATTCGGCCCGGCAGCGCGCCGATGTAGGTGCGTCGGTGTCCCCTGATTTCGGCTTCGTCCCGAACGCCACCCAGTGAGATCCGCACGAACTCTCGACCCAAGGCCTCGGCGATCGAACGCCCGAGGGACGTTTTCCCGGTGCCCGGCGGCCCGACGAAGCATAGGATCGTCGTCTGTGGTTGTTCGGGCGCGATCCGTCGGACTGCGATATATTCGAGAATTCGTTCTTTGGCTTTTGGCAGCCCGTAATGGCGGGATTCCAGTATCTTTTCAGCCTGGGCGAGTTCGAGGGTGTCCGCACTCTCTTTTGTCCACGGCAACGTGAGGAGCCAGTCTAAGTAGGTGCGGATCATCCCCACGTCCGGCGCCATCGGCGACAACATAGAGAGGTGCGTTAACTCCTCCTCAGCTCGTCGCCTGACGTATTCGGGCAGGTCGGATTCCTCGAGTTGCTGGCGGATGTCGAGCAGATCCGA